>JBPCJL010000381.1:0-6877 GCA_051005355.1 Ilumatobacteraceae bacterium | reverse complement strand
ATCGAGCCAGACATCTACGACCGGCGGTGGAAGATCCTCGCTGTCCTTTGTTCCTGCCTCATCATCGTCATCGTCGGCAACACGTTCCTCAACGTGGCTCTGCCGACCCTCGCCGACCCGGAGCAGCTCGGCGCCAGCAACACCGAGCTGCAGTGGATGGTCGACTCCTACGCCCTCGTGTTCGCCGGACTCCTGTTCACCGCGGGCGCCCTCGGCGATCGCTTCGGCCGCAAGGGGGCCCTGCAGGCCGGCCTGGTCGTGTTCGCGCTCGGCTCGCTGGTCGGGGCAGTGGCCGACTCGCCGGGCCAGGTCATCGTCGGTCGATCGATCATGGGCCTGGCCGCAGCGTTCATCATGCCCTCGACGCTGTCGATCCTGACCAACGTCTTCCCCGGTCGAGAGCGGGCCAAGGCAATCGCCATCTGGGCCGGCATCTCGGGTGCCGGAGCGGCCATCGGACCGGTCACCTCCGGGCTGCTGCTCGAGCGGTTCTGGTGGGGGTCGGTCTTGCTGATCAACCTGCCGATCATCGCCGTCGCCTTCGTGGCCTGCTGGATCCTCGTGCCCCGCTCCAAGGACTCGACGGCGTCGCCCCTGGACCCCGTGGGAGCGCTGCTTTCAATCATCGGCTTCAGCGCGCTGATCTTCGCCATCATCGAGGGCCCCAACCACGGTTGGAGCAGCACCGCCTCGCTGCTGTGGTTCGGTGCCGCCGCCCTGGCCCTCGCAATGTTCGCGTGGTGGGAGTCGCGCATCCGCCACCCGATGCTCGACCTGCGGCTGTTCCGGGACCGCCGGTTCGCCGTGTCCTCCGGCGGCATCACCCTGGTGTTCTTCGCCATGTTCGGCACCTTCTACCTGATGTCGCAGTTCCTCCAGTTCGTCATCGGCTACACCCCGCTGCAGGCGGCGGTGCGCCTGCTGCCCTTCTCCGTGATCATGATGACCGTCGCACCACAGACCCCGAAGCTGGTGGTCCGGTTCGGCGCCGGCCGAGTGGCGTCGACGGGGATGGGCCTGATCGGCGTGGCGCTGCTCGGCTTCACGCTGTTCTCGACCACCACGCCGTACTGGCAGCTGCTCATCACCGTGTGCTTGATGGCCGGCGGCATGGCGCTGACGATGTCGCCGATGACCACCGAGCTGATGTCGGCCGTGCCGCGGGATCGAGCCGGTGTGGGATCGGCGATGAACGACACCACCCGCGAGCTCGGTGGCGCGCTCGGCGTTGCGGTGTTGGGCTCGCTCGTCACCAGCCGGTACATCTCGGGCCTCGCCGACACGGTGGCGACGTTGCCCGACGAGGCACGCGAGTTGGCCCAGGGCAGCATCGGTGGCGTGCTGGGGTTGATCGCCCAGGGCGTCCTCCCGGCCGACGTCGGCAGTCGCGTGCTCGACACGGCCCGTGACGCCTTCGTCGACGGCCTCAACGTGGCCGGGGCCATCGCCGCCGGCGTGGTCATCGTGGCCGCGGTGCTCGTGCGGGTGCTCCTGCCCTCGCGCCCCCGACCACAGCCACGCGCCGCGGAAGCGGCCGCACCCGTCGCTGTCGATTAGGCGTGGCCGACCGCCGGCCCTAAGCGACGCGTCGTACGCTGGTGGTCGATGCCGATGCGCCAGGAGTGCAAGAACTTCGAGAGCCGCACGTACGCCAACGGCGACACCGTCCGCAAGTGCAACCTCGACCTGGCGCCCGACGCGCCGTGGCGATGCCCTGACAACTGCCCGGGCTACGAGCGGCGCATCGCCGCCGCTGGCTGGCTGCAAGGTTCGTTGGTCGCGCCACCGACGCCGGAGGAGCCGGCCAGCGTCGCCGACGGCACGGCGGCGGCACTGCTCGACGAGGCCGAAGAGCACCTGCGAGCGGTCGGCGACCGCATTCGCGCCGAGGTGGACGCGGAGGCGGCTTCGCGTCGGCGTGGCTGGCGACGGCTGTTCCGGCGCTGAAGTCGCGCCTCGCTGACCGCTGGCGACGGGAACACGCAGCGGGTTCGTAGGCTCCACCAGGCATGCACGCTTTCGGTCCAGACGCGGCGCGTGCGCTCGGTGCCCCTGCACCTGACCGCAGGTACGCCGCCGCCGAACGGGCGGCGGAGTTGCCATGGCCGACACCGGCCGACGAGATCTGGCGCTACAGCCGCATCGATGAGCTGTCGCTCGAGCAGTTCCGTCCCGGACGCGCCACCACCACCGTCACCGGCGGCGACGGAGTGGTCGCTCGAGGTGACGAGCTGGACCACGTACCGGTCGCGATCGATAGCCCCAGTCCGGACGTGTTCGCCGAGCTCAACCTCGCCTTCACCGCCGAGCCGATCCTCGTGCGGGTGCCGGCCGGCACGGTCGTCCCCGAGCCGATCGTCGTGACCCACCACGTCGCCGGCGACGGCACCGCGGCGTTCCCGCGCCTCGTGATCCACGCTGGCGCCGAGAGCGAGGTCACGATCGTCGAACGGTTCACGTCCGACGACGACGGCGCGGTGCTCGTGGTCCCCGTCCTCCAGGTCCTCACGGGGCCGGCGGCACGGGTGCGGTACCTGGGCGTCAACGAGCTGGCCGAGTCGGCGTGGCAGGTCGGGCACCAGCAGGCGGTGGGGGACCGGGACTCGACGACGCTGCTGGCCACCGTCGCCCTCGGCGGCTATTACGCCAGGGTCCGCACGGAGGCCCGCCTGAGCGGCGCCGGTGGAAGCACGCGCCAGGTCGCCCTGTACTTCGCCGGCGGCGAGCAGATGCACGACTTCCGCACGATCCAGGACCACGACGCCCCGCACACCACCAGCGACCTGTTGTTCAAGGGCGCGCTGCAGGACCGCTCGCGCAGCGTCTACACCGGGCTGATCAAGGTCCGGCCGCACGCCAAGGGCACCACCGCCTACCAGACCAACCGCAACCTGACCCTGGGCGAGGGTGCGTGGGCCGAGAGCGTCCCCAACCTCGAGATCGAGACCAACGACGTGCGCTGCAGCCACGCCTCGACGGTGGGACCGATCGACCCGGAGCAGCGCTTCTACCTCGAGAGCCGGGGTATCCCCACCTCGATCGCCGAGCGCCTGATCGTCCTCGGCTTTTTCGACGAGGTGCTCGATCAGCTCCCGGTCGGCCCGCTGGCCACGGAGCTGCGGAGTCGGGTGTCGAACAAGCTCGACCTCGACCGCAGCCTGACGGGGACCGTGGCGTGAGCGAGCGAGTCTTCGAGCGAGCGAACCATCGACACGGTCTTCCGCTCATTGGTGCCCCGCAATGGCGCGACGGCCGAGGTCGTCGCATGACGCTCGTGGTGCACCAATGAGCGGCACGGTCCAGTTCGACGAGCTGGCCGACGGCGCGGCGACGCGCGTCATGGTGGACGGACTGCCCGTCTGCGTCGTGCGGATCGGCTCCGACGTCTACGCCATCGGCGACGTGTGCAGCCACGCCAACGTCTCGCTGTCCGAGGGCGAGGTGTGGTGCGAGGAGCGCGAGATCGAGTGCCCGCAGCACAGCAGCACGTTCAGCTTGGAGACCGGTGCGCCCCAGACCTTGCCGGCCACGCAGCCGGTGCCGGTCTACGCCGTGTCCGTCGAGGACGGTCACGTCACGATCGACGCGGCGTCGAAGACATGACCGCAGTGCTCGAGATCAATGGCGTGCGCGCGGCCGTCGCCGGCCGGGAGATACTCCGCGGCATCGACTTGACCGTGCGCAGCGGCGAGGTCCACGCCGTCATGGGCCCGAACGGCGCCGGCAAGAGCACGCTGTCGGCGGTGATCATGGGCAAGCCCGGCTACGAGGTGCTGGCGGGCAGCATCACGCTCGACGGCGACGACGTCCTCTCCATGTCCACCTCGGAGCGGGCGGCGGCCGGGCTGCACCTCGTCCTGCAGTACCCGACCGAGGTGCCAGGCGTGGCGCTCGACCACATGCTGCGCGAGGCACTCGTGGCGCGCGGCGCCGATGCGGTCGGGCTGGAGGCGCGATTGGTCGACGAGGCGGCGCGCATCGGCCTCGAACCGCGGCTGCTGCACCGGGCGCTCAACGTCGACCTGTCGGGCGGCGAGAAGAAGCGCAACGAGACCTTGCAACTGGCGATCCTCGAGCCGCGCATCGCCGTGCTCGACGAGCTCGATTCCGGTCTCGACCTGGACGCGCTCCGAGCCTGCGCACGGCGCATCGAGGCCGAGACCGAACCGACCGACGGCGAACCCGGGCTCGGCGTTCTGGCCATCACGCACTACAACCGGCTGCTCCACGAGCTCCGTCCGGATGTCGTGCACATCTTGGTGCGCGGCCGCATCGTGGCCGAGGGTGGCCCTGAGCTGGCCGACCGGCTGGAGGTCGAGGGCTATGCCGCCTTCACCCCCGCCGACGAGCCCGACGAGCCAGACGGCGCGGCCGCCCAGCCGGTGGTGCGGCCAGGCTCGCTGGGCGAGCTCTTCGCCAACCCCTGACCCGGCCCATCGGAGGGTTTGCTGCATCCGAGGGCTAGGTGCGGGGAGGCCCCTCAGCAAACCCTCCGATGCACGAAACCCTCGGATGGGATGGGGCGGTCTGCGATGCGTATCGTCCAGCGCATGGCGACCGACGACGACTGGACCGAGCGGGACGGCGGGCTGCGGCGGCACTTCGAGTTCGCCGACTTCTCCACCGCCTTTGCCTTCATGACCCGCGTCGCCCTGCTGGCCGAGCAGCGCAACCACCACCCGGACTGGTCCAACTCGTGGAACAAGGTCGACATCACGTTGACCACGCACGACGCCGGCTCGACGGTGACGGACAACGACCGCCAGTTCGCCGCCGCCGTCGACGAGCTGCTCTGAACGCGTGACCACCGCCGTGGCGCGCCCGGCGCGCACGGACCGGTTCCCGGGCGGGCGCGTCGTCGCCGGGTGCTTCATCGTCCTGGCCGTGACCTCCGGCCTCGGCTTCTACGGGCTGGCCGTCTACCTCAACGCGTTCAGCCGCGAGCGGGACTGGCCGGTGGCGTCGATCTCGCTGGCCACCACGCTGTACTTCATCGTCGGCGGGCTCGTCGGGCTGGTGGTGGCGCGGATCATCGCCCGCCACGACGTCCGCATCGTCATCGTCAGTGGCGGCGTCGTCGGTGCTGTGGCGCTGGCGTTGCTCGGCCAGGTCCAAGAGCGTTGGCAGCTCTACCTCGTCTACGCCGTCTTTGCTCTCGGCTTCGCCGGCGCCGGCCTCGTGCCGTTGACCACTGTCGTGACCCGCTGGTACCACGTCCGTCGGTCGGTCGCGCTGTCGGTCGCCTCGACCGGTCTGTCGGCCGGCGGCATCGTGATCACCCCGTTCGCCAAGTGGCTGATCGACGAGCGCCAGTTGGAATCGGCCACGCCGATCCTCGGTGCGGTGTGGCTCGTGGGGGTGGTCCCGTTCGCCATCTGGCTCGTGCGTCCCGACCCGATCGTGCTCGGCTGGATGCCCGACGGTGAGCGGGTTCGCCGGGACGTGGCGCCGGTGGCACCGACGGGCACACCGCTGCACGAGGCGCTGCGCACGCGCTTCTACCTCACGGTGACGGTCGGTTACGTGCTCGTGCTCGGCGCCCAGGTCGGCGCCATCCAGCAGTTGGTGAAGCTGGTCGAGGAGCGGACGGATCAGGGCACCGCCGCCATCGCGACCATCGCGCTCGCCGGCACGTCCGTCGTGGCGCGACTGGCCGGAGGGCGGGTGATCTCCCGCCTGCCAATGGCCAGGTTCACCGTCGGCCTCGCCGTGCTGCAAGCCCTGTCGATGGTGGCGATCGCCTTCGCCGACGGCACGGTCGCGCTGTTCGCCGGCATCATCGTGTTCGGCGCGACGGTCGGGAACCTGCTCATGCTGCAACCCCTCATGATCGCCGAGCGCTTCGGTGTCGTCGACTATCCGCGCATCTTCAGCCGGTCGCAGTTCCTCACCATGTTCGGCACCGCTGGCGGGCCGCTGCTGCTCGGTTGGCTGTACGACAACGCCGGCGGCTACGACACGTCCTACGTCGTGGCCGGTTGCTGTTCGCTGACCGGCGCCGCCGTCCTGTGGTGGGGCGGCCCGGCGACGGTCCAGGCGCCCGTCCCGACATGAGTGAGCGAGTCTTCGAGCGAGCGAATCATCAGCACGGTCCGTTCTTCGTCGCCGGCTTTGCGGAGACACTGTCATTCGTGCCTGTTTGATCGCCCAGTCTCAAGCCCGTCGCACACGTCCATGGCGCACCAATGACTGACGCACTTCACCCGAACGCAGCTCGGGTCGTGGCGGCGGCGCGTGCAGCCGGCCTCGACGTGCGCCCAGTCCGCCAGCCCGACGGCGCCAAGACCGCCGCCGACGCGGCGGCGGCCATCGGCGTCGACGTGGGTCAGATCGTCAAGAGCCTGATCTTCGACGTGGACGGCGAGATCGTGCTGGCCTTCGTCAGCGGGGCTGATCAGCTCGACGAGGCGCGCCTCGCGGCCGCCGCGGGCGGCGCCAACTGCGGTCGCGTCGACGGCCGCACGGTGCGCGACGTGACCGGGTTCCCCATCGGCGGCGTGCCACCGTTCGGCCACCTGCGACCGCTGCGCGCCTTTGCCGACCGCGGACTCCTCGACCACGACGAGGTGTGGGCCGCCGCCGGCACCTGGCACGACGTGTTCCCCATCGCCCCGGACGACCTCGTCCGGGCCAGCGACGCCACCGTCACCGCCCTCAAGCGAACGACATGAATTCCGCAGAGTGCGGCTGAGGTTGCAGTTTTCTTGCATCTGAGCCGCACTCTGCGGGTTTGGTGCCGTGGATCGCGTCTGAGCCGCACTCTGCGGATTCGGTGCGTTGCTTCGCGTCTGGGCCGCAGGCCGCGGATCCGAAACAAAACCCCTCAGGTGGAGCGGGGGGGGAGGGGCGCTCCAAGACAACCGCCGCCCGGTTGACA
>JBPCJL010000380.1:0-9471 GCA_051005355.1 Ilumatobacteraceae bacterium | reverse complement strand
GCCGAGGGCGTCGGCGCAGATCTCGTCGGTCGCCCGCTCCAACCTGGCGGACTAGAAGTTCGTGACGTCGCACTGGATGACGCTGTCGCCGACGCGCACGATGGCGCCGAAGAACGTGGTGTCGCCGCCGACCAGCACCATGTCGCCGACTGGCGCGAGGTTGTACTCGGCGTAGTCGACGCCGCTGGCGGCGGGCTCGAACAGGGCGACGGCCTCCTCGCCCCGGGCGATGTTCAGGGCCAGCGTGAAGTTCCGGTCGGGGTCGCCGCCGGTGCCGGGCTCGATGGCCTGCCACGTGCACTCGGCGAAGCCGCCGGCCTCGAGATCGAGCGCCGAGAGCTGGTCCAGCTCGTCGCCGGCGACGGGCGGTGCCGTCTCGCCGTCGAGCAGGTCAGCGGCGTTGGCATCGCTCAGCAGGCGGCACGGATCGAGGCCGGCGGGACCCGACGACGACGGTCTAGGCGACGACGACGACGACGTCGGCGCACTCGAGATCGCCGGGACGGCGTCGCCGCCGTCGCTGCTGCAGCCGCCGATCCGGCCGGTGGCCGCCAACATCCAGATGATCCGCCGGTCCATCGAACCATCATGGACTCACCGCCGCCAGGCGGCGCAAGACCTCGTCGTGCAGGACGCCGTTCGTGCTGATCGCGGTGCCGGTCGTGTGCGTCTCGACGCCGTGGCGGTCCGTGAACCGGCCACCCGCCTCGTCCACGAGCAGGCGGACGGCGGCGACGTCGTAGGCGGCCACGCCAACCGCATCGACCGCCACGTCGAGCGCGCCCTCGGCGACCAGCGCGTGCTGCCAGAAGTCACCGAACCCCCTGGCCCGGCGAGCACCGGAGGCCAGGGCCACGAGCGCCGGCGTCATGCCGAGGTCGTCCCAGCCGGGGCTGAAGGTCACACTGAGCTGCGCCTCGGCCAGGTCGTCGACCGCTGAGACGCGGCACGGCCGCCCGTCGACGAACGCCCCGCCGCGGCGCGTCGCCCACCACCGCCGCCCGAGCGCCGGCGCCGACACGACGCCGACCACGACGTCGTCGCCGTGGGTCAAGGCGATCAGGCTGGCCCACACCGGGATGCCGCGCACGTAACCCGACGTGCCGTCGATCGGGTCGATGATCCACTGCCACGGCGACCCCTCGAATCCGGTGGCGCCGTGCTCCTCGCCGAGCACGGCGTGGTCCGGCCGCTCCACGGCGAGGCGTTCGACGATCGCCGTCTCGGCGGCCCGGTCGATCTCCGTCACCTCGCTGCGGTCGAGCTTCTGTTCCACCGTGAACCGGCGCGCGTCGAACGGCGCAAGCGTGATGGCGTCCGCCTCGTCGGCCAGGGCGAGGGCAAGGGCCAGCTCCCGATCGAGGTCGAGAACGGTCACGTTGCCCATGCGGTGCGCACGAGCTCCAGCGTGTGCAAGCGGGCATCGAGCCCGTGCGCCATCGTCGACAGCATGAGCTCGTCGGCGCCGGTCCGTTCGGCCAGCGCCCTGAGCTCGGCGACGACCTGCTGCGGGTCGCCGACGATGCGGTTCGTCGGCATCTGGCGAGCGATCGGCAGGTCGGGGTGCACGGCGGCCTCGTCGGGCGACAGCAGCGCCGCCGGCCGGCCCGTGCGGATGGCCATCACGGCCAGGCGGGCGGGGGCGGCGAGGTGCTCGGCCTCTTCGGCGCTGCCGGCGGCCAGCACGCCGGCGGTGACGATGGTGTGCGGTCGCTCGAGCGATGGCGACGCGCGGAATCGCTCCCGATACCAGGCGACCGCCTGGTCGACGCCGGGCAGGTCGAAGTGGTGGGCGAAGGCGAACGCCAGTCCGAGCTGGCCGGCGACCTGGGCCGAGTAGCCGCTCGAGCCGAGCAGCACGACCTCCGGCTGGGACGTCGGCGCCGGCGTGGCCCGGAACCGCTGCCACGAGCCGTGCTCGACGCGCGCGTCGCCGAGCAGGCCCATGAGATCGAGCAGGTCGCGCGGGAAGTCCTCGGCGCCCAATGCGTCGGGGGACCGCCGAAGCGCGGCGGCCGTCGCCGGATCCGTGCCCGGCGCCCGGCCGATGCCGAGGTCGATGCGTCCCGGGTGCAGCGCCTCGAGCATGGCGAACTGCTCGGCGACGACGAGCGGCGGGTGGTTCGGCAGCATCACACCGCCCGAGCCGACCCGGATCGAGCTGGTGGATGCGGCGAGGTGAGCGATCAGCACCGCCGGCGCCGTACTGGCGATCATCGGCATGTTGTGGTGCTCGGCGACCCAGAACCGCCGATACCCGAGGGCGTCGGCGCATCGGGCCAGCGCCGTCGTGTCGGCCAATGCCTGGGCCGACGTCTGGTCGGCACCGACGAGCGAGAGGTCGAGGACCGAGAGGTCAGTCACTGATTAGTCGAACCGGGCGGCGGACGCTTCGATTCCCTCGGCGTCGAGACCCAGTCGCGACAGCACCTGCTCGGGCCGTTCGGCGTGGGGCAGGAATCGGGTCGGCAGGCCGAGCACCTCGACGGGGACGACCGGGGCCAGGGCCCCGACGCGATCGGCGATGGTCATGCCGACACCGCCGCAGCGCACGCCGTCCTCCACGGTGATCACCGCCCGATGGCCGGCGGCATCGGCGAGCATGGCCTCGTCGAGCGGCGCCGCGCTGCGCACGTCCCAGACCGTGGTCTGGAGGCCAGCGTCGCGACGCCGATCGGCGGCCTTCTCGGCGGCGGCGACGAGCTTGCCGATGGCGAGCACGCAGACGGCGGTGGAGGGATCGTCGGCCGTGCGGGTGCGGCGGGCGTGCAGGCCCACGCCGACCTCGTGCTCGCCAACCTGGCGGGCCTGCCCGCGCGGGTAGCGGATGGCCACCGGGCCCTCGTCGGCCAGCGACATGGCGTCGTGCAGCATCTGCTGCAGCTCCTGCGCGCTCGAGGGCGCAAGCACACGCATGCCCGGGACGCGCGACAGCAGGGCCAGGTCGTGCACGCCGTGGTGGCTGGCGCCGTCGGGTCCGGTGATGCCGGCCCGGTCGATGCAGAAGATGACCGGCAGGCGGTGCAGCGCCACGTCGTAGACGACCTGGTCCCAGGCCCGGTTGAGGAACGTCGAGTAGATCGCCACCACGGGCCGCAGGCCGCCCATCGCCATGCCGGCGGCACCGGTGACGGCGTGCTGCTCGGCGATGCCGACGTCGAAGCAGCGGTCGGGGAAGCGGGCCTGGAACGGCAACAGCCCGGTCGGTCCCGTCATGGCGGCGGTGATCGCCACCACCCGCGGGTCGGCCTCGGCCTCCTTGACGATGGCGTCGGCGAAGGCCTGCGTGTACCCGGTCGGCACGGCCTTTGGCGGCCCGGTGATGGGGTCGAAGACGGGTGCGTCGTGGAGGTGTTTCTCGTCGTCGTCTTCGGCCGGTGGGTAGCCACGGCCCTTCTGGGTGAGGACGTGGACGACGATCGGACCCTCGGACGAGAGCTCGACGGCGTTGCGGAAGGCGTGCTCGAGCGCGGCGATGTCGTGGCCGTCGACCGGGCCGACGTAACGGACGCCGAGCGATTCGAAGAACGACGGCGGCTGGAGGAACTCGCGCACCGCGGCCTTGAACGCCTCGACGGCCCGCTCGGCCGGGGTGCCGACGACGGGGACGTCGCGCAGGAAGCCCTCGAGCTTGCGTTGACGGCGCACGTACGTCGGGTTGAGGCGGACGTTCGTCAGCAGGTGCGACAGCTTGTCGCCGATCTTCGAGGTCAGCGTCTCGTGCTCGTCACCCTCCGGGCCTCCCTCGATGGCGCGCGGCGTGGTCAGGCTGGAGACGGTCGGCGCGTAGCTGCGCCCGTTGTCGTTGAGGACGATGATGACCCGTCGGCGGCCGTGACCGAGGTTGTTCAGCGCCTCGTAGGCCATGCCACCCGTCATCGAGCCGTCGCCCACGACGGCGACGATGTGGCGGTGCGGATCGACGCCGGCGTCGCGGGCGACGGCCATGCCGTAGGCGTAGGAGAGGATCGTCGAGGCGTGGCTGTTCTCGACGTGGTCGTGGCGGCTCTCCTCCCGCGACGGGTAGCCGGACAGCCCGCCCGCCCGGCGCAGCTCGGCGAAGCCGGACTGGCGTCCGGTGACGAGCTTGTGCACGTACGCCTGGTGCCCGGTGTCCCAGAGGATGGCGTCGGTGGGTGACTCGAAGACTCGGTGCAGCGCGAGGGTCAGCTCGACGGCACCGAGGTTGGAGCCGAGATGGCCGGCGTTCTCGGCCACGGCGGCGACGATGAAGTCCCGGATCTCGCCGCACAGCTCGGCCAGCTGGTCCGGTTCGAGGTCCCGAAGGTCGCCCGGCTCACGGATCCCTTCGAGCCACATACTGGCGGTCGACGCTACCCCGTCGCCGGTGTGACCGGGATGACGCCCGGTCGCCGACGTGACCTACGGTCCGACCGTGCTGTTCGACCTGTCCGGTCACGTCGCCCTCGTGACCGGCGGCAACAGCGGCATCGGCCTCGGGATGGCCGAGGGACTGGCCGAGCAGGGCGCGGCGGTGGCGATCTGGGGGACGAACGCGGCGAAGAACGACGCGGCGGTCGAGCGGCTGAGCGCGTTCGGCGGCGACGTGCTGGCCGTCGTGTGCGACGTCGGCGACGAGGAGGCGGTGGTGGCGGCGACGGCCGAGACGGTCGTCGAGCTGGGCCGGATCGACTCCTGCTTCGTCAACGCCGGCGTGCCTGGCCGAGCGCCGAGCTTCGTCGACATGTCCGCCGACGAGTGGCGTCGAGTGCTGCGGGTCAACCTGGACGGCGCGTTCTTCACGGCGCGTCAGGCGGTGCGGCACATGGTCGAGCGGTTCGAGGACGGCGACGAATCCGGCGGGTCGCTGGTGTTCACGACGTCGGGTTCGGCCTACTTCGGCCAGCAGCGCGGCCAGCACTACGGCGCGTCGAAGGCCGGGCTGATCGCGATGATGCGCGGGATCGCGGTCGAGCACGCCCGCCACGCGATCCGGGCCAACGCCGTCCTGCCCGGGTGGATCGAAACGGACATGGCCGCCGGTGCACTGTCGTGGGACCGCTTCGTCGAGCGCAACCTGCCGCGCGTCCCGATGCGTCGCTGGGGCGAGCCGAGCGACTTCGCCGGCATCGCCGTCTACCTGGCCAGTGCCGAGAGCCGCTACACGACCGGCACCGTCGTCACGATCGACGGCGGCTACCACTCGTTCTGAAGCGTGTGAGGTGAGAGGTGAGGGGACTCTGTGCCCCGATCTCTCACCTCAGCGCTATTCGGTCTCGGGGCCGTCCTCCATGGCGCTGAGGACGGCGTCCTGCTGGTCGACGATGCCGGCGCGCTCGGCGGCGCCCTCCGGGTCGTCGAGGCGGGCGCCGCCCGTCTCGGTCTCGTCGTCGGGGCGATCGATCGGTGCCTGGTCGGTCATGGGTGATGCGTACCCGGCTGGGGACGATCGAACCGGCGGCCGGTACGGTCGAAGGCCATGGGGATGATCGAGGGGCACGCTGGGGAGCAGACGGTCGCCGCGCTGCGTGGGTTCGGCGTTGACGTGATGTTCACGCTCAACGGCGGGCACATCTGGCCGCTCTACGAAGCGGCCCGCAACCAGGGGATGCGTGTCGTCGACACCCGTCACGAGCAGTCGGCGACGTTCGCCGCCGAGGCGTGGGCCAAGCTGACCCGTCGTCCGGGCGTCGCCGCCCTGACGGCCGGGCCAGGGATCACGAACGGCGTCTCCGCGATCACATCGGCCTGGTTCAACGGGTCGCCCGTCGTCGTCCTGGGGGGACGAGCCCCGCAGCGCCGGTGGGGGTCCGGCTCGCTCCAGGAGCTCGACCATGTCCCGATCCTGGCCTCGATCACGAAGTCGTCCGGCACGCTCACGGACCCGACGAAGGCCGGCGTCACCGTCCACGAGGCCGTCGCCACCGCCGTGCGACCGCACCGCGGTCCGGTCTTCGTCGACTTCCCGCTCGACGTGTTCGGACCCGCCGCCGGTGAGGTGCCCGAGGTCGACGTCGACGCCGGGCGGGGCGCATCGCCGGACCCGGCCGACGTCGCCGCACTGGCGAACCTGATCGTCGGCGCCGAGCGGCCGGCGTTCATCGTCGGCAGCGATGTCTACTGGGCCGGCGCATGGGAGGAGCTGCGTGCCGCCGTCGACCGCCTACGGGTGCCGGTGTTCAGCAATGGGCTCGGTCGGGGGACGCTGCCGGCCGACCACGAGCTGGCCTTCCTACGCACGCGCGGTCTGCTCAAGCAGCGCGCCGATCTGGTGGTCGTGGTCGGCACGGCGCTCGACTTCCGGCTGGGCTTCGGCCGGTTCGGCGAGGCCCGCATCGCCCACGTCGTCGACGCCGAGTCCCAACGCGCCGGCCACGCCGATGCGCTGACGGTCGTTGGAGACCTGGCCGAGACGTTGCGTGCGCTGGCCGACCACGGCGGTGAGCGAGGCGATCATCAGGAGTGGATCGACGAGCTGCGGGCGGCCGAGCAGGCAGCTCGCGAAGCCGAGGCGCCGCTGCTGGGCGCGACCGACGATCCGATCAAGCCGACCCGGGTGTACGGCGAACTGCGGCAGCGGCTGGCCCGGGACGCCGTCGTCATCTGCGACGGTGGCGACTTCGCCTCGTACGCCGGGAAGTACGTCGAGGTGTTCGAGCCCGGCTGCTGGCTCGACACCGGCCCCTACGGGTGCCTCGGCAACGGCATGGGCTACGCGATCGCCGCGCGCGTCGCCCGCCCCGAAGCCCAGATCGTCCTGCTGCTCGGCGATGGTGCGGCCGGGTTCAGCCTCATGGACGCCGACTCCCTGGTCCGCCACGGCCTGCCCGTCGTGATGGTCGTCGGCAACAACGGGATGTGGGGCCTCGAGAAACACCCCATGCAAGCGATCTACGGCTGGGACGTGGCGTGTGACCTCCAGCCCGGCTGCCGCTACGACGAGGTGGTGCGCGCCCTCGGCGGTGGCGGCGAGACGGTGACCGACCCGAACCAGATCGGCCCGGCGCTCGACCGGGCCTTTGCCAGCGGCGTCCCCTACCTCGTCAACGTCGTGACCGACCCGATGGACGTCTACCCCCGCAGCTCCAACCTCGGCTGAGCCCATCCGAGGGTTTCGCCGCACCGGAGGGGTTGCCGCACCGCCTCCGGTACGCAAACCCTCCGATGTCAGCTCGGTGTGACGTCCAGGCGCTCGACGGGCTCGCCACGCAGGAGGCGGATGACCAGCTGGCCGTTCTTCAACGACGCCTCCACGCCCGAGCCGAAGCCGGCGGGCAGGTCGAGCTGGCGCTCGTAGCCCCCGTACTCCCACTCCCGGATCAGGTACTCCCGGGTGCCGGAGCTGCGCACGTGAGCCCAGAACCGCACGCAGGCCGGATCGCCCGGGTGCAGCTCGACGCGCACGTCCTCGGGGGTGACGGCGGCCATCGGCGCCACGACCACGAGGGCGGCGGTGGTCTCGTACACGTTGACGGGGACACTCTGCGGGGCCATCACGGCCTCGGTCTCGACGGTCGCCTGGGTGACGTCCTCGTTGGAGGCGTTCATCGAGCCGACGCTAGCCCTCGATCGCGGACACGTCCTGTCCTCGTTGCCGCCTACCTTCGGACGCCGTGGACGTCGATTGGACCAGCCAGCTCGTCGACCAGCTCGAGTTCCACTGGAGCGGACATCTGCGTTCGCGTCTGTCCGAGCTGACGGACGAGCAGTACCTCTGGGAGCCCGTGCCGGGCTGCTGGAGCGTCCGCCCACGGGCTGACGCCGTCAGCGGAATGCCAGTAGGAGCCGGCGACGCCGTGATCGACTTCGAGCTGCCCGAGCCGATCCCGCCGCCGGTGACGACGATCGCGTGGCGGATGGGTCATGTGGCGATCGGCGTGTTCGGCGAGCGGGCGGCCAACCACTTCGGCGCCGGCGACGTCTCGTACCAGGGCACGGACTGGCCCCTGACTGCCGCCGCCGGGCTGGCACTGCTCGACCACCATCACGACGCGTGGATCAGCGGAGTGCGGAGCCTTGATGCAGCCGGGCTGGCGCGGCCGTGCGGTCCGGCCGAGGGGCCCTACGCCGATGCGCCCATGGCCGCACTCGTGCTGCACATCACTCGCGAGGCGCTGCACCACGGCGCCGAGATCAGTTTGCTGCTCGACCTGCACGACCATCGATTTGGAGGAACCACGTGAACATCCCGGAACTGCAGATCGCCATCGACGCCGACGACCCGCACCGGCTGAACCGGTTCTGGGCCGAGGCGTTCGGCTACGAGATCGAGGACCACCAGCCGCTGATTGAGCAAGTGCTGGCCGCCGGCTACACGACCGAGGACGACGTCATCGAGATCGATGGGCGCAAAGCCTGGAGGGAGGCGGCGGCCAGCAAGGACCCGGAGGGCCGTGGGCCACGGCTGCTGTTCCCGAAGGTGCCGGAGGCCAAGACGGTGAAGAACCGGGTCCACCTCGATCTCCACGTCGGCGAGGAGCGGCGCGCCGCCGAGGTCGAGCGCTTGCTCGGCCTCGGCGCCACCAAGCTGTGGGACGGGCAGCTCGGCCCGCAGACCTGGGTGACGCTCGCCGACCCCGAAGGCAACGAGTTCTGCGTCAGCTGAGCCCGGCCTCCGCGTGCGCGAACAGCACGGATCTGACGTCGCTCACGCGGAACCGAGAACCCGAGGCCCGGGCCCCGACTCAGTCGCGAACGTTGCCAACGGTGATGTTGTAGGTGACGTCGATGGTCGTGTCGGGTGCAATCGTCGAGCGGACAGAGATCGTGTGCGCGCCTGTGGAGAGGGGCTCGATCAGCAACCAGTAGCCGTCGGCAACAGCGGGATCTCGAGGGTCAGGCAATGGACCGAACCCGAAGTCGGCCAAGCATCGCCGCCCAGCCGCACTCTGCGGCTCACGTGCGATCGTCGTCACCGAATCCGCAGAGTGCTGCTGGCGTGCCACATTTCTGCAACGTGAGCCGCAGTCTGCAGGTGCGGCGCGAGGCGATGACTGTGACACCCCTCGGCCAGGCTGCGATCACCGACATCTCCCGAAACGACGACGACGGAATGGAGGAGAGGGTCATGTTCCACATGCCCACCGAAGTGGTGACGTACGGCCGCACGCAGCACGGGCTCGTCACGACGCCCCAGCTCATCGAGGCGGGTGTCTCGCACTACAGCCGCCGACGGCTGATCACCACGGGCGCGGTGCTCGAGGTGCACCGCAACGTGTATCGGTTTGCAACTGCTCCCGACACCCTCGAGCAGCGGTGTCTCGCAGCCTGTCTCGCCGTTCCCGACCTGGCGATCAGCGGAACCAGCGCCGGCCGTCTCTGGCAGTTGCGCCGAATGCCATCTGGACCGGTCCACGTGATGGTCAAACAGCGCGCACTCGAGCTCGACGAGGCAATCGTCCACCGGACGAACCGGCTTGACCCCAGCCTGGATGTCGTGACACGCGCCGACGGCATCCGGGTGCTGTCGGTTCCCCGGCTGGTCTTCGACCTCGCCCGGTTCCTCGACGA
>JBPCJL010000379.1:0-12021 GCA_051005355.1 Ilumatobacteraceae bacterium | reverse complement strand
CTGCAGAACCACGCCCTGCAGATCGTGTCGCTGCTGGCGATGGAGCCGCCGGTGGGGCCCGAGTCCTCCTTCCTGCAGAGCGAGAAGGCGAAGGTGCTGGCGGCCATGGAGCCCGTCGACCCGACGTGCATGGTGCGTGGGCAGTACGTCGGCTACCGGGACGAGCCGGGCGTCGACCCGCAGTCGGACGTGGACACGTTCATCGCCGTCCGCCTGATGATCGACTCATGGCGCTGGGCCGGGGTGCCGTGGTACGTGCGCGTCGGCAAGTCGCTGACCGACAGCGTGTCGGAGGCCGTGGTCGAGCTGCGCGAGCCGCCGCAGCTGCTGTTCGACGAAGCGGGCGGACCGGTCCCCAAGCGCAACCTGGTCCGGTTCCGGCTCGGCAAGCGCGACGGCGTGACGTTCACGTTGCAGGCCAAGACGCCCGGGCCGCACCTCGACAGTCAAGAAGTCGACATCGGCGTCGACTTCGCCGCCGCCCTTGGCGAGCGCCAGGACGCCTACGAACGACTGCTGCGCGACGCCATCGAAGGGTCGCCGCGCCGCTTCGCCCGCCAGGACGTCGTGGAGCAGACGTGGCGGGTGGTGCAACCAGCGCTCGACGACCCAGGCACGATCTTCCCGTACTTCCGCGGCACCTGGGGGCCCACCGAGGCCGACCGCGTCCTCGACGGCGACACCTGGTTCGAACCCAGCTGACCGGAGCGTCGCTGCGATGAGCAGTCTGCGGTCATGGGACGCACATCGCTCACCTCATCGCTGCGATCCGACCGGAAGAGCTCTTAGCTTAAAGGGAGCGGGGGCCGGCCGAGTCCCGGGTCGCTCTCGGGGCACGGTTGCCGAAGAAGCTCTTGAAGGGGGTGCGAGCCGATCGTCGCGCCGGGGTGAGCCCGTCGTGCCTCGCGAGGTGAGAGGTGAGGGCACATATGCCCCCGATCTCTCACCTCGTCGGCCCGATGCCGAGGGCGGTGAGAGATGAGCGCAGATAGGCCCCCGATGTCTCACCTCACGAGCCCGACCCGTCGCGGCGGCCCAGTCTCACCCCCTTCAAGAGCCTCTTCGACCACCTTGGGCCAAATCGCAGCTGAACTCGTCAGCGCACGGGCGGGTCAGTCGCGCATCGGGCGGGTCAGCGCGCTTGGGTCGTAGTAGGCGCAGCTGCGGCGGATCTTGTCGCCGTCGAGCTCGAGGACGGTGACGCCGGCGTAGCTGATCACCGCGCCGTCGATCGTGCCCTCGCTGCTCCACTCCAGCGCCACCGCACCGTCGGTGGCCACCACGTTGCGGAACGTCGAACTGATCTCGCCGAACTCGTCCCGGTACGCCGCCCAGAACTCTCTCGCACCGTCCTTGCCCTTGAACTCGTCCGGCCGCAGCACGTTGCCGGCGACCGCGTCGTCGGCGTACAGCCCGACGATCGTGTCGACATCACGATCCCGCTCGAGACGACCGAGCGCATCGATGAAGGCGTCGGCCGATCTATCGCTCATGGGCCCGTCCCTCCCCGGATGGCGGTGGATCGAACCGTCAGGTGACGCGCAGCAGGATGGTCGCCACGTCGTCGCGCAGGCCGCCGGGGCGGCGACGCGCCAGCTCGGCGCGCAGCTCGCCGGCGATCTGGGGCAGCTTCAGGTCGCGGCGGGCGCAGAGCCACTGCGCCAGCTCGTCCTCGCTCATGGCCCCACCGCCAGGAGCGTCGGTGACGCCGTCGGTGTAGAACATCACGACATCGCCCGACCCGAGCTGGTGCTCCGTCGTCGTCAACGTCGGCGGGTACAGCCCGAGCAATGTCCCCGCCTCGCCGAGCACCTCGATCGAGTGATCGGGGTGGCACACCAGACCGGGCGGGTGCCCACCGAGGCACACCTCGAGCACCGGGGCGGACGGATCGTCGTTCGACAGGGCGGCGAAGGCGACGGTGCAGTACGTGTCGAGCGGGTGTTCACGGACGGCTTCGTGGACCCAGCGCAGGACGGCATCCGGCCCGCGCAAGTGCATCGCCGCCGCTCGTGCGGTGTGGCGTGCCGTCGCCGTGACCGCCGCCGCCTCGACGCCCTTGCCGCACACGTCACCGATCAGCAGGCCCCACCGGTCACCGGTGATCGGGAAGGCGTCGTAGAAGTCGCCGCCGACGCGCACGCCGTCGGACTCGGGCCAGTGCTCGGCGTGCAGCTCGACCCCATCGATCACCGGCAGTGAGTGAGGCAGCAAACTGGCCTGCAGGACGTCGGCGATCCGCCGCTGCTCGGCCAGCATCTCCGTGAGCTGCTCGTTGGCCTTGGCCGCCGCCACCTCGGCGGCTCGCCGTGCCCGCAGGTCGACGGCGAACAGCATCCACTCGAAGGGCTCGAGGCTGAGCGTGGCCCCGCCGAGCAGGACCGGGATGGGCGTGCCGTCGCGGTGGAGGAACTCCTTCTCGTAGGCCTCGAGCCGGCCTGTGCGCCGCATGGCGGCCACCTGGACTGCGTCCGACTCGGCGTACTCGGTCGGCGTCAGTTCGACGTAGCTGGTCCCCTCCGGGCCGATCGGCGCCAAGCCGAGGAGGTCGAGGAACGTCTGGTTGGCCTCGAGTATCAACTCGTCACGGCCGGACAGCGTGCCGATGACACCGACGCCGGCTAGTGCGGTCAGGCGGGCCCGGCTGGCCGTCAACCGCTCGGCCTGGTCAGCGACGGAACGACCGGCGCGCACACGCACGATCGCCGCGCCGACCTGATCAGCGACGAGGTCGAGGAAGCTCAGGTCGTCCTCGGTGAAGCGACGGGCGCGATTGAACGAGAAGAAGGCCGCGCCCAGCCGTTCGCCGCCGAGCTTCACCGGCACGGCGACGATGGCGTGCTCGTCGAAGGCCTCCACGTCCTTGACGTACGGGTACCTGCTGACGATCTGGAGGTAGTCCTCGCACACGACGGGCCGGCCGCTGCGCCACGCGTCAGCTGCCGGCGCCGTCGTCGACAGCGGGGAGCGCGGCCACCCGCCGAGACGATCGTCCTCATAGCCGTGGGCAGCCGCCAGCACGAGATCGTCGCCGTCGACGAGGTACAGCAACCCGGTGGTCGCGCCGAGTGCGGCGCGGGCGACGTCCACCAGCGCGGCACCGATCTGCACGACGCCCTCGGAGGCGTTGAGCGCGGCGGCCACCCGCCCGACCCGGCGCAACCGGTTCGTCACAACGAGCTGCTGCTCCACCGCCTCGAGGTTCTCGATGGCCAGCGCGGTGAGACGGGCAACGATCGGCACGAACGCCAGGTCGTAGGCGCCGAAGCGCCGATCGCTCGGACCGACGGCGAGGGCGAGCACCCCGAGCGGTCCGGTCCGGCCGGTCAACGAAGCCAGCACGGCCGACCGGGCGCCCAGCGCGGTCGCCGTGTCCGCCTGATCAGGCGGGCCAAACGCCTCCGGCTCGACGTCGATGTCGATGAGAAGATCCCGTCCGGTCTCGAACACGCGCCGCACCGGGTGATCCTCGACGTCGGGGATGCTCGACCCCTGGCGGACGGAGGCGGCCGCAGGACCAGCGGCGACACGTCGCAGGACGTCGTCGGCGTCGGGCATGACGACCTCGCAGGCGTCGCAATAGGCCGGCGCCAGCGTGGACACCAGCGACTGCAGCGCGTCGTGCAGGGACATCGCCGAGCCCAGGGCTGCGGCGACGTCGCCGAGCAGCCTGGTGCGCGGATCAAGACCGGCTTCGCTCCCGCCAGTTGTCACGCGTGTCAGCCTGCCACGGGAACCGGTGGGCGTGCACCGGGGAGCTCCGGGATCACCACGACGGTGCCGTCCTGCTCGTGATGGACGCGCACCCGCGCCCCGTAGTGCGCGGCCAGCGTGTCGGCGCGCAGCACCTCGTGGGCCGAGCCTCTGGCCACGTCCCGGCCTCCGGCCAGCAACACGAGCCGATCGGCGTAGAGGCCGGCCAGCGTCAAGTCGTGCATGGCCGACACGATCGTCAGTCCTCGCTCCTCCCGCAGGCGGGCGACGAGCTCGAGGGCCTGCTGCTGGTGGCCGATGTCGAGCGCGGTCGTCGGCTCGTCGAGCAGGAGGATCGGCGCCTGCTGGGCCAGCGCCCTGCCGATGACGAGACGCTGGCGTTCGCCGCCGCTGAGCGTGCCGAGCCGGCGGTCGGCGAAGGGCTCGAGCTCCAACCGCTCCAGCACCTCGGCGACCACGTCACGGTCGTGGTGGTCGTCGGAGCCGAAGTAGCCGATGTACGGCGACCGGCCGAGCAGGACGTATTCGAAGCCGAGCATGTCGTCGGGCAGGACCGGCGACTGCGGCACGTAGGCGAGGAGCTGGGCCCGATGCCGCCGCGACCGAGCGGCCAGCGGCGTGCCGTCGATCAGCAGTTCACCCGTCGCGTCGACCAGCCCGACCACGGCCCGCAGCAGCGACGACTTGCCGGCGCCGTTCGGCCCGATCAGGCCCAGCCATTCACCGGAGCCCACGGCATCGGTGAAGCCGTCCAGCGCCAGCCGGCGGCCGTAGGCGACGCCGACGTCGCGCAGCTCGAGGGAACTCATGCAGTGCGCCTTCGGCGCAGCACGAAGATGAAGAACGGGGCGCCGAGGAAGGCGGTCACGACGCCGATCGGCGTCTCGGCGGGGTCGGTCAGGATGCGGCCCGGGATGTCGGCGAGCACGAGGAAGGCCGCCCCGAACAGCAACGACAGGGGGAGCACCGTGCGATACGACGCGCCGGTGACCAGTCGCACGACGTGGGGCACGACGATCCCGACGAAAGCGATGAGCCCACTGACCGACACGGCGGCGGCCGTGCCGAGCGTCGCCGCGATCACGACGATCAGGCGCACCCGAGCGACGGGCGCACCGAGCGTCGAGGCCTCGTCCTCGCCGACCCGGAACAGGTCCAGGTGTCGGCGATGGAGCAGCAGCACGACCGTGCACACGACGAAGTACGGCAGCAGCAAGCGGACGTCCGACCACTTGGCCGTGTACAGACGGCCAAGGATCCAGGTGTAGACTTCGCGCACGACCTCGAAGTTGCGCTGCAAGAGGAACGTCTGCACGGCGGTGGCCAGCGCGGCGACGGCGACACCGGCCAGCACGAGCGTCACGCCGTCGCGCGACCCGCCGAAGGAAGCACCGACGAAGTAGGTGACGAAGACCGTGGCGAGGCCGAACACGAACGCAGCCACCGGCGCGGCGTCGAACGGCCAGCCCGCCGTCGTAGAACGCAACACGGTGAGGACCAGCGTGGCGCCCAGCCCGGCCCCGGCGGCCACGCCGAGCAAGAACGGATCGACCAGCGGGTTGCGGAACACGCCCTGGTAGCTGGCGCCGGCAATGGACAGCGTGGCCCCGACCAGCGCACCGAGCAGCACGCGCGGCATGCGCACCTGCCACACGATGTTCCACTCGACGTCCGTCACCCCGCTGTCGACGGCAACGAACGGCAGCCGGTCGGCGAGCGCTAGCGGGATGCGCCACCAGTCCGGGCCGGCCGGGCCGATCATCACGCCGAGGGCCACGGCGCCGACCACGGCTACGACCCCGATCGTCAGCCACGGCGCACGCCGCCGGCGCGTCGTGGTGACGGCCGCCGCCCGCGCCGTTGCCGGCGTCACGACGATGGCGGTGTCAGCCACCGCCAGCCGACACTTGGGCCTGTTCGAGGGCGGCGGCGACGGCCCGGGTGTAGTCGACGACCCGTGGCCCCCAGCGCGAGGCGATGTCGTCGTCCAACTCGACGACGTTGCCGTTCGCCACCGCCTGCATCTCGGCCCAGCCGTCACGGGTGGCGACCGTCTCCAGGTTCTGGCCGCAGCACTTGGTGTCGGCGAGGAAGATCAGATCCGGGTCCTGCTCGATGACGAACTCGGCGTTGAGCTGCGGATAGCCGCCGGCGTCGTCCTCGACCTGGTCGGCGATGTTCTGCAGCCCGAACAGCTCGTACACCCCGCCGATGAACGTCGACGACGTGACGCTGAAGAGCGTGTCGTCGAGCTCGTGGTAGTAGGTCAGCGGGGCTTCGCTGGTCGGAACAGACTCCACGATCGCGGCGAGGTCGGTCTGGATCGTCGCCACCAGCTCGGCCGCCTCGGCGATGTGCCCCGTGATGGCCCCGAGCTGCTCGATCTGGGCGTAGGTGTGGTCGAACGTCGACGCAGCTGGGCCTTCCCACACCTCGATGTCGAGGGATTCGAGCTGCTGGGTCAGGTCGGCGATGCTGCCGTCGGTCACGACGAGGTCGGGTTCGTAACCCGCGATCGCCTCGACGTTGGGCTCGAACGCCGACAGGTCGGTCAGCACGGCCTCGGCCTCGGGCGGGAAGTTCGAGGTGCTGTCGACGGCGATGACCTGGTCACCGGCACCGATGGCGAACAGCATCTCGGTCCCCGTGGCCGAGAGCGACACGATGCGCTCAGGCACGTCGCCGCTCGGTGCACTTCCTGCCGACTCGGTCGATGCCGGTTCGGTGCTCGCCGATTCCGTCGTTGCCGGCTCTGTCGAGTCGCTCGATTCGGTCGAGCTCGGTGCAGTCGTCGTCTCCACCGCACCAGCCGTCGTCGGCGTCGTCGTTGCGTCGCTTGCCGGGTCGTCGTCACTGCCGCACGCGGCGGCGAGCAGGCTGGCACCGGCGAGCACGCCGGCGGTGATCATCGTGGTCCTCTTCGCCACGGGTTCCTCCATCGTTCTGGAGGACAAGTGCTCGGCGCATCACTGCGAACCGCCCTTGTCTCGAGGGTCTGGCCGTCGCGCGCAGGGCCAGGCGACCGGACTCGTCCACTCGAGGTGGCTTCACCGTTGCGGGTCAGTGCCGGGCTCTCACCGGACTTCGCTGGGTCTTGCGACGGCGGAACCCTACCGCTCCCTACACTCCGCGCCGTGACGGAAGCGCTGACCGAGGATCCTCGGCCGGACGGGTTGCGCACGGCGCCGTCGGTCGTGGTGCTGAACACCGGCGACGGCAAGGGCAAGAGCACGGCCGCCTTCGGGATCATGGTCCGCGGCGTCGCCCGCGGCTGGCGGGTGGCCGTGGTGCAGTTCATCAAGAGCGGCAAGTGGCAGGTCGGCGAGGAGAAGGTCGGCCGCGAGCTGGGCGTCGACTGGCTGGCCGTCGGCGACGGCTTCACGTGGGATTCGGACGACATCAGCCATGACGTTGAGCTGGCTCGCGAGGGGTGGGAGCAGGCGGCGGCGCTGCTCGCCACCGGCGACCACCAGCCGGTGGTGCTCCACGCAGTGACGTACCTCTGCACGTGGGGATGGGTGGACGTCGCCGATGTCGCCGCCGCCATCCGGGACCGGCCGGCGCACGTGAACGTCGTGATCACGGGCCGGGATGCCCCGCAGGAGCTGATCGACGTGGCCGACACCGTTACCGAGATGCGCAGCGTGAAGCACGCCTACGAACGGGGCATCCGGGCGCTGCGCGGTGTCGACCACTGATGGCCTGACGCTGCTGCTGGGTGGGGCGCGCAGCGGCAAGAGCTCGCTGGCCGTCGAGCTCGGTCGGCGCCACGATGGCCCGGTCACGTTCATCGCCACGCTCCAACCGTTCGACGACGACCTGAGCCAGCGAGTCGCTCGCCACCGCGACGAGCGACCGGACTGGCCGACGGTCGAGGCTCCGGTCGACCTGCTCGACGCGCTGCGCGCCGCCGAAGGGCTGGCCATCGTCGACTGCCTGACGCTGTGGGTGAACAACCTCCTGCACACAGGTCACACGGAGGACGAGATCGAAGCGTCCGCCGCCGATGCGGCCGAGGAGGCAGCGGGACGCCGCGCGCCCACCGTCGCCGTGTCGAACGAGGTCGGGCTCTCCGTCCATCCCGAGACCGAGCTGGGTCGGCGGTACCGGGACGTGCTCGGCCGGGTGAACCAGCACTGGGCGCGCCACGCCCACCGCACGCTGCTGCTCGTAGCCGGCCGGGCGGTGCGACTCGAAGATCCATGGACGCAGCTGTGACGTCGCTGCACGGGCGACTGCGCCACCTGCCGGCCCCCGATCATGTTGCGGCGGCCGCCGTCCACCAGCGGGCGGCGACGATCCTGCGACCCAGCGGTGCGCTGGCGTGGTTGGACGAGCTGGCGGCGTGGATCGCCGGCTGGCACCGCACGGATCATCCACGGATCGAGCGACCGGTCGGCTTGATCTTCGCCGGCGATCACGGCGTGGCGGCCGCCGAAGCCGTCAGCGCCTACCCGACCGAAGTGACAGCGGCGATGTTCGCCGCCTACCGCCAGGGACGCTCGACCATCAGCGCCTTCGCCCGCCACGCCGGTGCGACCGTGGAAGCCGTGGACGTGGGCATCGCCCGCCCGACCGGAGACATCCGGTACGAGCCGGCGCTGTCGACGAGCCGGTTCGAAGAGATCGTTGCATCTGCAACCGCTGCCGTCGAGCGGCTGGACGGCGACCTGCTCGTCCTCGGTGAGATGGGCATCGGCAACACCACACCGTCCGCCGCCCTGTCGGCCGCGCTGGCGGGCGGCGAGACGGCGGCGTGGGTCGGGCGGGGCACGGGCATCGACGACGCCGGTCTGGCCCGCAAGCGGGTGGCCGTCCAGCAGGCGGTACGGCGCATCGCCGGCATCACCGACCCGATCGAGGTGCTGCGCGAGGTGGGCGGCGCCGAGCTGGTGGCCATCGCTGCCGCAGTGGTGGCGGCGCGCCACCGATCGATGCCGGTGGTGCTCGACGGTTACGTCGTCACGTCGTCGGTGCTGCCGCTCGTGCTGCTCGAACCGACGGCGCTCGACCACTGCATCGTCGGGCACTGCTCGGCCGAGCCCGGACATCGCCGGTTGCTCGAACGGCTCGGCAAGCGCCCGCTGCTCGACCTCGACATGCGCCTCGGCGAGGGCAGCGGCGCCATGGCCGCCGTCCCGCTCGTGGCCATGGCCTGCGCCGGCATCACCGAGGTCCCCACGTTCGACGAGTGGTTCGGGGAGGGCACCTAGAGTCGCCGGACATGGGGATCATCCCGTCGGCGTCGTACTCGGTCACCGTTCGGTTGGAGGTGCCGTCGGAGGGGCTGCCGCCGAGCCTGTTGACCTCGGCGGTCGAGAAGGTCGGCGGCATGGTCACCGCCTTCGACGTGACGGCGGCTCGCGGCGACAAGCTGCAGGTCGACCTGACGGTCGCCGCGCCCGACGCCGAGCACGAGGATCAGATCACCGGGGCGCTCGCCGCCGTGCCGGGGGTCGTCGTCGGCAACGTGTCGGACCGCGTGTTCCTGCTCCACATCGGCGGCAAGATCGAGATCACCAGCAAGGTCCCGCTGAAGACCCGTGACGACCTCTCGATGGCCTACACGCCAGGCGTCGCCCGGATCTGCCGAGCCATCGCCGAGCGGCCGGAGGACGTGCGTCGCCTGACGATCAAGCGCAACACCGTGGCCGTGCTGACCGACGGGTCGGCCGTGCTCGGGCTCGGCAACATCGGTCCGGCTGCGGCGCTGCCGGTCATGGAGGGCAAGGCGGCGCTCTTCAAGCGCTTCGCCGGCATCGACGCCTTCCCCATCTGCCTCGACACGCAAGACACCGAGGAGATCATCCGCACGGCGCAGGTCCTGTCGCCGGTGTTCGGCGGCATCAACCTGGAGGACATCGCGGCGCCGCGCTGCTTCGAGATCGAGCGCCGCCTCCGCGACCTGCTCGACATCCCGGTCTTCCACGACGACCAGCACGGCACGGCCATCGTCGTGCTCGCCGCACTGATCAACGCGCTGCGCGTCGTCGACAAGCCGCTGCAGGACGTTCGCATCGTCATGTCCGGCGCCGGCGCCGCCGGCCACGCCATCCTGGAGCTCCTGCTGCTGGCCGGCGCGACGGACGTCGTGGTCGGCGACATCCACGGCATCGTGCACGCCGGGCGGGACGATCTGGACCCGTCGCTGGCGTGGATCGCCGGCGTGACGAACACGCGCGAGTTCACCGGCTCGATCGGCGCCGCCTGTGCCGGCGCCGACGTGTTCATCGGCGTCTCGGCGGCCGACGTCCTGATCGAGGCCGATGTGGCGTCGATGGCCGACGATTCGATCGTCTTCGCCCTCGCCAACCCCGATCCGGAGATCGACCCCGTGCTGGCCCGTCGCCACGCCAGGGTCGTGGCCACCGGGCGCAGCGACTTCCCCAACCAGATCAACAACGTGCTGGCCTTCCCGGGCGTCTTCCGCGGGTTGCTCGACGCCCAGAGCCGATCGATCCCGGAGTCGGCGTTGCTAGCCGCGGCGCGCGCGCTGGCCGACGTGGTCGCCGACGACGAGCGGCAGGCCAACTACATCATCCCGAGCGTCTTCCACCCCGATCTTTCGACGACGGTCGCCGCCGCCGTCAGCAGGGCCGTGTCCGACGCCGGTGCGGATGCCTGAACCCGCCGGCGGCTTCCTCGCTGCTGTGCAGTTCCTGACCCGCATCCCCGTGCGGCTGCGGCGGGCGCCGGACCTGGCCGCCGCCGTCGTCTGGTTCCCGGTCGTCGGCGCGCTGGTCGGCGGGGTCGCCGGCGTGATCGTGGCCGGGCTGGAGGACTTCATCGCTCCCTCGGCGGCCGCCGCGCTGGGGGTGTTGGCCGGCGTGCTGATCACCGGCGCCTTCCACGAAGACGGTTTGGCTGACTTCGCCGATGCCGTCGCGGGAGGGTCGACGCCGGAGCGGCGCCTCGAGATCCTGCAGGATCCGCGACACGGGACATACGGTGTCGCCGCGCTGGCCGGGTCGATCGTGCTGCGCATCCTGTGCGTCGCCGCCCTTGCGCCGTCGCCCGCCCCGGCGCTGGCCGGACTCGTCGCCGCCCACTCACTCGGGCGCGGAGCGGCGGTCGCGGTCATGGGCTGGGCGCCGCTGGCCCGATCCGACGGACTCGGGGCCGCCTACACCACCCGCGTCGGTCCGGCGCAGGCGGCGATCGGCGGCGCCGTGGCTGTTGCGCTCGCCGCGCTGGCGACGGGGTGGTGGGCCGTCCCGCTCACCGTCGCCGCCGCCCTGTCGGCCGTCGTGATCGTCGCCCTCGCCCGGCGCAGCCTCGGCGGCATCACCGGCGACGTCCTCGGCGCCATCGAGCAGGTCGCCGAGTGCGCCGTGCTCGTCGGCGTCACCGCCTTTGCCCGGCGCTACGAACTGTGGTGGCGCTGAGGGTCGTCCCATCGGAGGGTTTCAGCGCACCGGAGGGTTTCCGGCGCCCCATCCGGTACGAAAACCCTCCGGTGTCGCCAAACCCTCCGATGGATCAGGACTCGGCGAGATCGGCCAGTCTCGTGATGCCCTCGTCGATGGCGGCGTCGCCGAGGGCGAAGGAGAACCTTGCGTAGCCGGGGGTGCCGAAGGCCTCGCCTGGCACGAAGGCGACCTTGGCCGCCGACAGGACGTGGTCGGCCAGCTCCAGCGTGTCGTGGCACGTTCGACCGGCCAGATCCCGCCCGAGCAGCCCGGACACGTTCGGGAAGCAGTAGAACGCACCCTGCGGTTCGAGGCACGTGACGCCGTCGATCTCCGCCAATCGCGCCTGCATCGTGCGGCCGCGCCGCTCGAAGGCCACCCGCATCTCCTCCACCGCCGCCAGGTCACCGGCCACGGCGGCCAGCGCGGCGCGCTGAGAGACGTTGGCCACGTTCGACGTGGCGTGGCTCTGGAAGTTGACCGCCGCCTTGGCCACGTCGGGCGGCGCGATCATCCAGCCGACCCGCCACCCGGTCATGGCGTACGTCTTGGCCACCCCGTTGACGATGACGCACTGGTCGGCCAGGTCCGGCACGAGAGTCGGCATCGAGGAGAACTCGTGCGGCCCGTAGGTCAGGTGCTCGTAGATCTCGTCCGTCACGACCCACACTCCACGCTCGAGCGCCCATTGGCCGATGGCGGCGACCTGGCCCGGCGGGTACACGGCGCCCGATGGGTTGTCGGGGCTGACGAACAGCAGCGCCTTGGTGCGCGGCGTCCACGCCGCCTCGAGCTGGTCGACGGTGACCTGGAACCCGGTCGCCTCCGTGGCGTCGACGATCCTCGGCACCCCGCCGGCCAGCGTGATCGCCTCCGGGTGGGTCGTCCAGTACGGCGC
>JBPCJL010000378.1:0-9859 GCA_051005355.1 Ilumatobacteraceae bacterium | reverse complement strand
GGCCTGCCCTTCGTCACGATCGCCGCCGTCAACGGCGCCTGCGCCGGCGTCGGCCTGGCCGTCGCGCTGTTCTGCGACCTGCGCTTCGTCAGCGCCATCGCCAAGCTCACGACCGCCGCGCCCCGCCTCGGCCTCCCGGCCGAGTACGGCATGAGCTGGGTGCTGCCCCGCCTCGTCGGCGCCACCCGGGCTGCCGACCTCCTGCTGTCCGGGCGCGTCGTCACGGGCGCCGAGACCGCCGACTGGGGCTGCTGGAACGGCGTGCTGCCGAGCGGCGAGGAGGCGTTGGCGGCGGCGTCCGCCTACGCCGGCCACCTGGTCACATCGGCCGGCCCGGAGGCGCTCCGGGTCACCAAGCGGCAGCTGTACACGGACCTCCGGCGCCACGACGTCGGCGCCTCGCTCGCCGACGCCCGGCGCCTGCTCGGCGCCGCGATGACGACCGCCGAGTACCGCGAGGGCGTCGCCGCCCTGCTCGAGGGCCGATCCCCTCGCTACTGATTACCGGGCGTAAGCTTTGGTCGGAGCGAGCGCGGACCGCAGCTCACGAGAACGTCACATCCTGGGGGTTCGATCACCGTCGTGACGGCACCACAGGTCGAGGAGGCACCAATGCTCGGACGGATCAGCGCAGCGCAGGTCGGTGGGCTCGCATCGATCGGAGCCGGGGCCGTGCACGCCGCCGCCGCGGGCATCCACGCCGAGCACCCGTCGCTGTCGCGCCTGTTCGTCGGCATCGCCGCCGCCCAGCTGGCACTCGGCCTGGCGCTGCTGCTGCGGCGCGGCCCGGCGTTGCTGGTGTTGGCCACAGCAGCGGTCAACGGCGGCGCCGTGGCCGCTTGGGCCGTCACGCGCGTCACCGCGATCTCGTTCGTCGGTGGGCTCGAGCAGTCCGAGGCGCCGCAGTTCGCCGACACGGTGTGCGCCACGCTCGGCGCCATCGCCGTCGTCGGTGCGCTCCTCGCTCTGCGCCGGACCACCGCCCGTGTCGCCGGTGGGCTCGGGGTGGCACTGCCGTCCGTAGCGATCGGTGCGGTGGCCGTGGCCGCGATGTTCAGCGCCGCCACCCACGTGCACAGTCACGACGAATCGGCGGCCGGTGCTCACGACCACGCCACTACAGCTGATGCTGCGCACGAACACGGTACGGAGGCCGTCGCGGTGGCCGTCGACGATGCCACGGAGACCACCGCCCATGACCACGGTGACGCCGACGCAGCAGCCGAGGCCGGCACCACGGAGACGACGGCCCACGACCATGGCGACGAGTCGACCGCGGCGGCTGACGCCACCGCGACGACCGCCCACGGCCATGGCGACGAAGCCGCCAGCGAGGCCGCCGACGACGGTGCAGCCCAGCCGGCAGCGGTGCAGTCGGCGGCCACCTGGCCACGGCCCTGGGACCCGGACAAGCCATACGACTTCTCCGGCGTCGAGGGCGCCACGCCCGAGCACGAGGCGAGGGCCGAAGCGCTCGTCGACGCCACGATGGAGCAGCTGCCACAGTTCGCCGACGTCAACAGCGTGGGCGCACTGGGCTACCGGTCGATCGGTGACGCCAGGACCGGCCATGAGCACTACATCAACGTCGACTACATCGGCGACGAGTCGTTC
This sequence comes from Ilumatobacteraceae bacterium, assembly GCA_051005355.1. Taxonomy (GTDB): domain Bacteria; phylum Actinomycetota; class Acidimicrobiia; order Acidimicrobiales; family Ilumatobacteraceae; genus JALZMG01. The sequence goes on along the minus strand of JBPCJL010000378.1, from coordinate 8,245 downwards.
CTCGACCCGTCACGGCCCGAGTCGCTCGTGTACGCCGTCGACGGCGACGAACGCACACTCGTGTCGGCGATGTTCATCGCCAAGCAGACGGCGGTCGAGGATCCGGCGCTGGTCGACTACGGCGGACCGCTGATGCAGTGGCACGTCCACGAGAACCTGTGCTGGGGCCTCGACGAGGCTGGCGTGCCGAAGGTCGTCGGCGTCACGGACATCGCGGGCAAGTGCGCTCCCGGGACGATCCACGCCGGCGGAGACAATCCGATGGTCCACGTGTGGATCGCGCCGCACGAGTGCGGGCCGTTCGCCGCGCTGGAGGGTCATGGCGCCGGCCAGGCGGCCGCCGCCGGTGCCCGCGCCGACCAGTGTGCCCACGACCACGGCGGCGCCGCTGCCGCCTCAGCCGACGGGGCCGATGTCCACGCCGGTCACGAGGCGGCGGCGGCCGAACCGGTGCCGTACGACCCGACCAAGCCGATCGACCTGTCGGGCGTCGAGGGCGTGACCGAACAGCAGCAGGCCTTCGCCGAGAACCTCGTGGCCGTCAACGTCGTGCAGCTCCCGCAGTGGCGGGACCCGGCCGTGGCCGAGGCCGCCGGCTTCCGCTCCATCGGCGACGCCTCCACCGGCCACGAGCACTACATCAACTGGGGCTGGATCGACGACAACATCTACCTCGACCCCGACGTGCCCGAGAGCCTGGTCTACGAACCGCAGCCGGACGGGAGCAAGAAGCTGGTCTCGGCGATGTACATGCTGCCGACCGACGTGACCTTGGACCAGGTTCAGGACTACGGCGGGACGCTGATGCAGTGGCACGTCCACGACAAACTGTGCTTCACGGACGACCCCGTCGCGCCCCAGGTCGCTGGGCTGCGGCCGCCGAACGGCGAGTGCCGGGCGCCGCTCGTGATCCGCGCCCAGTCGCCGATGATCCACGGGTGGATCACGCCCAACGAGTGCGGCCCGTTCGCCGCGCTCGAGGGGATCGGCGCGGGCAGTGTCAGGGCCGGCGAGGAACGCTGGTGCGACGAAGCCCACGGCGGCCACTAGCGGGTCCGGGCCGAGCCTGTGTGGGTCGCCCTCGCCGCTGTTGCGCTGATGATGGCGGGTGGGTGGGCGCGTCTGCTCAACGCACGTCGCCGCGGTCGGTGGGCCGAGCCGGCACCGCCACCCGCCGCGGAAGCGATGCTGGACCCCGCCGACCTCGACGACGTGGCGGCGCGGATGGAGGCGCTCGACCCGACCGAGGTCCGTGGGCGTGACGAGCTGTTGGCCAGCCGGCTGCGGCCGCTGATCGACAAGCGGGTGCCACTGCGGGTCGTCGAGGCGGTCCCTGGGTTGCAGTCGGTGCGCGTCCGCTTCGCCGACGGGACGGCGCTGATTGGCCACGGCGAGTCGCCGGGCGACGCGGGGGTGCTGGCATCGGCACTCGGTCGGCGGCAGGCGGTGTGGGTCGGCTCGTCCTCGACTGACGAACGGGGCACGCACCTGCGCTTCGTCCTGTCCGCCGACCGCCAGCGCCGGCTGGGCTTCGTCGTCACGGGTCTCGACCAGCCCGATTGAAGCCGACCTCGTCATCGTCCGAGAATTGCTTGCAGATCAACCAATCCTTGGACCAGGACGGTCGTATCGCGAAGCGTGATACGGTGGACATCGTGTCCACGGCGATCTCCGTACGACTCGACGACGAGGCCCTGCGTGCGTTAGCTCGGTTGGAGACCACCGGCCTCAGCCGGTCGGCCGCGATCCGCAACGCCATCGTCGCGGCCGCAGAACGGCTGCGCGACCGGCACGCGCTCGCCACCGAGGCGGCCGACTTGGAGGCCGACGATGAGGACCGAGCGGAGATGCGCACCGTCGCCCAGCTGATGGAACAGCTCCGGGCCTGAGCGGTCGGCGTGCATCGCGGCGACATCTACGAGTTGCGGCTTCCCAAAGGGGTCGGGCACGAGCAGCGTGGCCACCGGTTGGGTGTCGTCGTACAGACCGACGCCTTGCTGCCGCGATCGGTGGTGCTCGTGGCGCCGACCTCAGCCAGCGCTCGGCAGGCGTCGTTTCGACCGGAGCTGGACGTCGACGGCAGGCGCACTCGTGTGCTGGTCGAACAGGTCGGTGCAGTCGCCGTCGATCGTCTCGGCAATCACGTTGGCCGAGTCACGATCGAGCAGCAGTGGCAGATCGACGCAGCACTTCTCACCGTCCTCGGACTGGACTGATCGCCACCGGACAGCCGGCGCAGCGGCGACGTCGACCCAGAAATCCTCGGCGGATCGACGGATCGGGCCTCCGGGCGGCCATATACCGGTGTGGGAGGGAACCCGATCGCCGTGAGGACCGCCGGGGTTGAAGCCGACGACCGTCGGCGACTGCTGGACGTGTACGACGAGACGGCGCGTCACGTGTATCGGTACCTCTATCGGCTGTGCGGCGGTGAGGCCGCGTTGGCGGAGGACCTCACGCAGGAGACGTTCCTGACCGCCGTCGGGCGGTTCAAGGACCACCGAGGCGACGAGGTGACGGCGCAGTGGCTGATGGGGGTGGCCCGCCACAAGCTGCTCGAGCATCATCGCCGCGCCGGGCGCGAGGAGCGGCGACTCCGGTTGGTCTTCTGGCGCACCGGTGAGGACGCCGTAGAGCCTGATGCGCGAACGACGTCGCAACAAGAAGCCGCCACGCTGCTCAGGGGCTTGCCGAGTGATCAGCGCACGGCGCTGGCGTTGCGCTACGTGGAGGATCTGACGGTGGCCGAGGTGGCGTCGGCGCTGGGTCGCAGCGTGCGGGCCACCGAGTCGCTGCTGGCCCGGGCCCGGCGGGCCCTCCGTCTCGAAGGGATCGTCGAAGATGGCTGACGGGACGATCGTCATGAAGGCCTTGTTCGAGTCGCTCGACGCCGAACCGCGACCCGAGTTCCTCGCCACACTCCGCCGCCGGATCGAAGCCGAAGCGGTTGGCGAATCGGTGCCGGCTGCTCGCAGCAACGGGCACGGCCGGCCGGTGCCGATCGAACTCGAGCTCCCGAATTGCGGCCAGCCGGGCCGCCGCCGGGGCCGGCGCTGGAACGTCGCCATCGCCCTCACCGCAGTAGCGGCGCTGGTCGCCGTCTTGGTGTTCGTGACCCGGGCGCGCGACGACGTGACGCCGGTCGACGTCCCGGCCACGACGAACCCGACGACGAGCGCTGCTCCGTCGCTGCCGGCGACGACGGTGCTCCCTGCGGTCGAGGAGTTGGGTGGACGCCTGCGGGCGACCGTCCCCGTCGAGAACACGGCCGACTCGATCGCCGTCACCGACGACGCCGTGTGGGTGTCGGGGTGGGACGAGAGCACGGTCTCCCGGATCGACGCGCGCACCAACGAGGTCACCACCGTGGACGTGGGCTTCGCCGGCACCCGCGTCGCCGCAGACGAGGACGGAGTATGGGTCGGCGTCGACGGCGGCCGGCTGTTGCGTCTGGATCCCGACAGCGGTGAGGTGATCGCCACGATCGAGATGGGTGCCGACACAGGCTCGTGGCCGGTCACCGGCGACGGATCTGTGTGGGTGCGAGACGCCAACGACGTGTCTCGCGTCGACCCGCAGACCAACGAGGTGACGGCGACCGTCGACCTCACGACGGGTATCGGTGATGACGTTGGGGGCATGGTCGTCACCGGTGGGCTGGTGTGGGCGAACACGTGTGGCGGACCGGTGAGCATCGACCCGCAGACGTTGGCGGTCTCCGATCCGATCGCGCTGGACGGCTGCGCCAGCGACATCGGGTTCGCCGACGGTTCGCTGTGGGTCGGGCTCGCCGGCCGGCGGACGGCCCGAATCGACCCGGTCGCTCGAGAGGTGGAGGTGATCCTCGACGTCGGGCCGGTTGATGAGGCGCCGGGCCTGGCCACCGGCAGCGGAGCAGTGTGGCGGCCGCTGACCACCAGCACGATCGCCCGCATCGACACCGCCACCAACGCCGTGACGGAGGTCCTCGACCTCGGCCGGATCGGACAGCCCGCCGGCCTCGTCATCGGTAACGGTTCGCTGTGGGCCGGCGACTACGGCAGGCGCACCGTGCTGCGCATCGACCAAGGGGTGGGCGCTGGGCCCGCCGAACCAGATGGAACATCGTGACGGCGCGAGCTCGCTTCCTGAGTGCAGCCGTGCCTGCGGACTAGCGACTGGCGTCACGCACTGCGCATCGAGTCGGCGGCACTACATCGATCAGGCGCCGCCATGATGGGTGACGATGACCGACCTTGCGGCCCACCCCACTGACCTGGCGTGGGCCGCGTTCGCTGAAACCGCACCATGGGTGCTTGATCGCGACGGGCTGGTCTGGTGGGCCGTCGCCGATCGCGGGCGCGACGCCGCCCGCCGCCGGGTCCCGGCCCTGATCACACCGCGTCGATTGCCGCCGGGCCGGCGCGGCGTCGTCGTCACTGCCCGCCTCGGCGCCGCCGTCCTGCCGTGGATCTGGCACCGCCGCCGGGCCAAGCGTCGCGGGCCGGTGCCCGAGGCCGGCCGAGGCAGCGTCGCCGACCTCTCCAGGCGGCTGCGCATCGCCGCCGAGGCGCTGGGTCCGACGTTCATCAAGCTCGGCCAGATCATCTCCTCGGGCGACGGCGTGTTCCCGCCCGAGTTGGTCGACGAGTTCAAGCGCTGCCGCGACCAGGTGCCGGCGGAGTCCTTCGACGACGTCCGGCGCACCGTCGAGGAGGACCTCGGCCGGCCGCTCGAGGAGGTGTTCAGCTCCTTCGAGCACAAGCCGCTGGCCGCGGCATCCATCGCCCAGGTCCATGCGGCCTGCCTGCGCACGGGCGAGGAGGTGGTGGTCAAGGTGCAGCGCCCGACGGTGGCCCGCCTGGTGCAGACCGATCTGCGGGCCATGGCGTGGCTGGCGCCGCACCTCGTCGGCCGCATCCCGGTCGCCGCGCTGGCCAACCCGCCCGCCCTCGTCGAGCTGTTTGCCGACACCATCGTCGAGGAGCTCGACTTCCGCGTCGAGGCGGCCAACATGATCGACGTCGCCGTGATGCTGCGCGATCTCAACCAGACCGGTTACGTCGTGCCCCGGCCCCACCCGGAGCTGGTCACGCGGCGAGTGCTCGTGATGCAGCGCCTCGACGGGTTCAAGTTCGACGACGTCGCCGGCATGCGCGGCGCCGGCGTCGACACGGAGGGCGTCGTGCGAACGGCGATGGTGGCCCTGATGGAGGGGGCGATGATCGCCGGCACCTTTCACGGCGACTTGCACGGCGGGAACCTGTTCGTCATGCCTGACGGGCGCACGGCGCTGCTCGACTTCGGGATCGTCGGCCGGCTCTCGGACGAGCGCCGGGTGGCGTTCCTGCGCCTGATGCTGTCGGCGACGACGAACGACCTGATGGGTCAGATGGCCGCGCTGCGCGACCTCGGCGCATTGCCGCACGACACCGACCTGCGGGCCGTCGTCCGTGAACTCGGGCTGGACCAAGCGCCGATTGACCCGACCACGCTGACCGGTGATCAGCTCGTGCAGGAGGTGCAACGCGTGGTAAAGGCGCTGCTCGGCTACGGCGCGCGGATGCCCAAGGAGCTGATGCTGTACGTCAAGAACCTGGTGTTCCTCGACGGCGCCATCGCCCGGCTGGCGCCGGACCTCGACCTGCTCGGCGAGATCGCCAACATCTCGGTGCTGTTCGCCCAACGCCACGGCGAGCAGCTCGGGCGCGAGCTCGGCATCAACAACGTCGACGTCGACCTGACCGGCGTCAAGGCCAGCTTCGGCGTCGACCAGAGCACCGAACGCCTGACCCACCGTGAGCTCCAGGCCCGCCGGGCGCTCATCCAGCACCGGATGCGCAACCGCTCCTGACCGCCGCGCACCCCAACATCTGGGCGCGATTCGTCCCATTGCGCGAACTGGGCGGGTGTGGACCCGGATCCGGGGCTCAGCGCGCCCAGATCGGGGTGTGCCACCAGAAGGGTCGGATGGCAAGATGCCGGCGATGGGCAACTCGTTCGTCACCCGCGACTTCGTGCTCCCGCAGCCGGGCGACTCGCTGGCGACCATCGCCGCGCGCGAGCTGCCGGAGCGGGCCGACGGCGCCGGTCTGCTGCAGGCCTGGAACCCTCACCTCGCGCTGCGTCTCTCGCCGATCGACGGCCTGCTGTGCACCGACGTCGTCTACACCGATCCGCCAGCATGACAGGAACCGAAGCGCCCATCGTCGACGGCACGGCCATCGGCCCGGGGCACGACGGTCGCGCCGAACTGGTCGTCCGGCTGCGCCACGCCAACGGCGCCCGTTCCACCATCAGTGTGGACGAGGAGGCGCTCGACCGCCTGCTGGCGCGCACCGACATCACGTCCATCGACGACCTCGCCGGCCGCCGCTGGCCCGACCTGACCTGATGGCCTCGATCGCTCCGAAGACTCCGCTCCTCGGCCTGGGCCGGGCAAGGCCGGCCTGGGCTGTCACGCTCACTGCGCCACGAACACTCGGGAACCGTCTCTGGAAGGAGCTTCATGCTCGACCTCGTCATCCGCAACGGCACCATCGTCGACGGCACGGGCCTGCCCGCCTACGCCGGTGATCTCGGTGTCCACGACGGCCGCATCGCCAGCGTCGGTCGGCGCCTCGGCGACGTCGAGGCGGCCGTCAGCATCGACGCCGCCGGCCTCGTCGTGGCGCCGGGCTTCGTCGACCCGCACACGCACTACGACGCCCAGCTGCTGTTCGACCCGTACGCGTTCCCGGCCATCGAGCACGGCATCACGTCCGTCGTCACGGGCAACTGCTCGCTGAGCATGGCGCCGGTGCGGCCGGCCCACCGGGAGCGGTTCTCGCGCATGTTCCGGCTGATCGAGGAGATGCCAGAGGCGGCGTTCGACGTCGGCGTCGACTGGCGCTGGGGCGACGCCTTCGGCGCCATGATCGACACGCTCAGCGGTGACACCGCGCTGAACGTTGCGCCGCTCGTCGGCCACTCGGTGCTGCGGATGTACGTGCTGGGCGACGAGCCTCGCCGGCCGGCGACGACCGGCGAGGTGGCGACGATGTGCGGGCTGCTGCGCGACTGCCTCGACGCCGGCGCCGTCGGCCTGTCGACGAGCTACGTCGACGTCGAGGACGACCTGCAGCCCGTGCCATGCCGATGGGCCGAGCACGCCGAGCTCGAGGCGTTGTGCGGCGTGCTGGCCGAGCGGGGGCGGATGCTGCAGATCGTCCACGAGTTCTTCGACCCCGGACTGACCGTCAGCCGCATCGAGATGCTGGCCGACCTCTCGCTCCGCTACGGCATCCCGACCACGTTCTCGCCGCTGTTCCACAGCGCCGCCACGCCAGAAGGCGCGGCGCAGGTGATGACCGCCGTCGAGCGGGTGTGGGCCGCCGGTGCCCGCGTGTGGCCGCAGGTGCAGACCCGACCGATCGACATCTCGTGGACGATGGCGCAGCGCAGCATCATGTTCCTCGCCATCCCCGGCTGGTGGAGCGTGCTGTCGATGGGCGACCGGGCGGCCAAGCTCGAGGCGCTGTCCGACCCGGCCAAGCAGGCCGTGCTGACGGCTGGCCTCGACGCCGTGGCCGCGATCGCCGGGCCGGCCATGGACCCGGCGAGCTACGTCGTACGCGGCGTGGTGGAGGAGCGCAACCGGGAGCTAGTCGGCCGCACCCTCGGCGAGATCGCCGCCGAGCGCGGGACCACCGCCGCGCAGCTGCTCATCGACCTGTCGATCGACGAGCAGCTCGGTACCTGGTTCCAGCGGGCCGGGATCGGCCACTCGGACGGCCCGGCCGTCGGCGGGCTGCTGGCCCACCCGCTGGTTCACGTCGGCGCCAGCGACGGCGGTGCCCACGTCGGCTCGTTCGCCACCTACGGCGACACCGGGTTCCTGTTCTCCCGCTACGTGCGGGAGCTGGGAGCACTGTCGCTCGAGGCGGCGGTGAAGAAGATCACCGCCGACCCGTGCTCGATCTGGGGCTTGCCCGGACGGGGTGAGCTGAAAGAAGGCTTCGCCGCCGACGTGGTCGTGTTCGATCCGGCGACCATCGATCGCGGCCCGGAGGTCGCCTCCGATGACTTCCCCGGCGGCGGCAGGAGGTGGATCCGCCGCTCAGAGGGCGTCGACACCGTCGTCGTCAACGGCGTCGTCACGTGGACGGCAACGGGTGGCTACGCCCCCGAGGCCAGGGCCGGCGTGGTCGCCTCCCAGCGCTGACCGTGCATCGATCGGGGTCCGACGAGGAGGAGCTGGCCGACGTCCGCTGGGCCGTGACGGCCG
>JBPCJL010000377.1:0-4555 GCA_051005355.1 Ilumatobacteraceae bacterium | reverse complement strand
AGCCCTTGCTGGTGAAGAGCGGGGCGAGGTGCGCCGGCTGGAACCCGAAGTGTTGGTGATGCTCGATCCCGTCGATGACCCGCACCACGGCCAGGACGTCGAGGATCGGGTCGACAAGCGGTGACGGGACCGTCAGGATCACCTGGCCACCGTCGACGAGGCGCTTCCAGCAGGCCGTGACGACGCCGGCCTGCTGATCGGTCGGGATGTGCTCGAAGACCGCGGCCATGGCGATGGCGTCGAACTGGCCGCAGTCGTCCGGAAGATCCTCCGGGAACGAGCCAGGGATGAGGTGGTAGCCGGGACCGGACAGCTCGCCAGCCAGGGCGGCGTCGATGCCGACTCCCTCCCGCAGCGCCGGACCGAGCGCCCGGAACAGTGCGCCGTCGTGGCAACCGACGTCGAGCACACGGGCCCCGGGCGGGATGCGTCGGACGACCTGGTCGATGCGGCGGTCGCGGAGGTAGCGGTCGAAGTACTTCATGTCGGGGGGCAGCGGCAAGCGGCGAGGCGGGCGAGCGCCGCAGGGTAGCGTCACCGCTTCGTGGACGTTCGTGCGATGGCTGCGCTCCGGCACCGCTGGCGCCGGGGTCGCCCATCGTGACGATCCTGGTCACCGGTGGTGCCGGCTACATCGGCTCGCACACGGTGCGGGCGCTGCGCGACGGCGGGCGTGACGTCGTCGTGCTCGACTCGCTCGAGCTCGGGCGACCCGAGGCCGTGCTCGGCGCCGACCTCGTGGTCGGCGACATCCGTGATGGGGCGCTGGTGGAGCGAGTGTGCGCAGAACGCCAGTGCACGGCGATCGTGCACTTCGCCGCCTACAAGTCCGTCGGCGAGTCCATGCAGCACCCGGGCAAGTACTGGCACAACAACGTCGACGGCACAGCCACGCTGGTCGAGGCGGCCCTGCGCGCCGGCGTGCGCGACGTGGTGTTCTCGTCGTCGTGCTCGGTGTACGGCACTCCCGAGGTGGTTCCGGTGGTCGAGTCGGCGCCGATCCAACCCGAGAGTGTCTACGCCGAGTCGAAGGCCACCGTCGAGCGGGTGCTGGCTTGGTACGGCGTCACCGACGGCCTGCGCTCGATGAGCCTGCGCTACTTCAACGCCGCCGGCGCCAGCCACGACGCGCTGATCGGCGAGGACTGGACGTTCTCCATCAACCTCGTGCCGCTCGTGATGAAGGCCGTGCTCGGCGCCGGGCCACCGGTCAAGGTCTTCGGCACTGATTACCCGACGCCGGACGGCACGTGCATCCGTGACTACATCCACGTCGAGGACCTGGCCGACGCCCACGTGCGGGCGCTCGACGTGCTGGCGGCGGGCGGGGAGCAAGCACTGGCCGTCAACCTGGGGAGCGGGGTGGGGTCGTCGGTGCGCGAGGTGATCGACGCCACATCGGCCGTGGCCGGCCGGGACGTCCCGTTCGAGGAATCGCCGCGCCGCGCCGGCGACCCCATCTCGACGTTCGCCGATCCGACGCACGCCGAGCAGCTGCTGGGCTGGCGGGCCAAGCAGGGACTGGCCGAGATCGTCGAGACGGCCTACCGCTGGCACTCGGCGGCGGCGTAGGCGCACATGCCTGCTAGCCTGCAGGCATGACATCACAGCTCACCATCAGGGCTGATTCCGCATTGATCGAACGCGTGCGGGACGATGCCCGGCGGCTCGACCGCTCGATGAACGAGCACGTGGTGAAGATCCTCGAGGCGTCGACGAACCCGGAGCACGCCCTGGACGAGCACGCCGAAGTGCGAGAGCGGTTGCGCAGAGCCGGCGTGCTCAGCGAGTGGCCACGACTGCCAGCGGATCGATGGAGGCCGACCCAGGCCCAGATCGATGACGCCCGGGCCGCCGCTGGACGCGGGACACCGCTGTCTCAAATCGTCTCCGAGCTGCGCGACGAAGAGGGTTGACCGTCGTTCTCGACTCGTCGGCGTTGGTCAAGCGGTACGTCGACGAGCCCAATCAGGAGGTGGTCCGCAGCCTGAACGAGGGTCTGGTCGTCAGCGATGTGGTTCGAGTGGAGGTTCCGTCGGCCCTGTGGCGCAAGCATCGGCACCGGGAGCTCGATGACACGCAGATCCGCGTCCTGATCGCGCTCTTCGAGGAGGACTGGTCGAGCAGGGAGACGGGCGACCCGGTGTTCAGCTCGATCGCAATGAGTGTCGACGTGCTGGGCTCCGCGGCGGTCCATGTCGGACGCCATGGACTGCGCGCCCTCGACGGCATCCAGCTGGCGACCGCACTCCTTGCCCAGCACCACCTCGGTGGCATTCGCTTCGCCTGCTTCGACGACCGGCTGCGGCTCGCCGCCCAGCGCGAGGGCCTGGCGCTGATCCCGTGAGCTTCACGCCGGTTGGGCTGATCGGATGCGGTCGAGCCAGCCGAACAGGATGGCCACGGCGCGCGGGTCGAGGCGCAGGCGGTGGCCCGCGCCGGCCAACACGTTCAGTTCGGCCGAGCCGTGGGCGTCGGCGAGCTGCTTGGCGTCAGTGATCGGCACGCTCTCGTCGTCGTCGCCGTGCAGCACGAGGAGCGGTCGGGGCGCGAAGCGGCGGGCCGAGTCCGTCGGCCGGAAGCGACGGAAGGCGCGGCTCCACTCGTCGACCGACGCCGGGAACCGGGTCGAGCGGATGGCGCCGATCTCTCGCGCGTGCTCGAGGAACCGACGGGGGTGATCGGCCCAGTCGTCGAAGTCGGCGCGCGGGCTGAGCAGTCCGGCGGCGTGCACCCGCGGGTCGTCGGCGCCGACGCAGATGGCGATCGAGCCGCCCGTGTTCGTGCCGAGGAGCACGATCTCGGATGGCGACGCCACCTCCGAGAGGTGATCGATCGCCGTGCGGAGATCATCGATCCAACCCTGCAGGGAGAAGTCGCCACCGCTCGTGCCCGTGCCCCGGAAGTTGAACGTCATGGCCACGTAGCCGAGGTCGTGGGCGATGCGCTCGATCAGCTGCGGGAACGTCCCCGCCGAACGCCGGGCGTCGAGCGGACCGATCGGGAAGCCGTGGCAGAGGATGACGCCCGGTCGGCGCTCACCTCGTCCAGACGGCACGACGAGGTGCCGGGCGAGGACGTGGCCGCCCGAGGTGAACGTGCCGTTCATCGCCAAAGCCCTCAGGAGCGATGGGCGCGTCGGCGGCCGCGCCGCCCGGGACGAGCCGGGCGGTAGCCCCGGTTGTGCGCCTCGGCCAGCGTGTCGGGCCCGAAGACGGTGCCGACCTCCAGGGCGACGATCTCGTCGATCGGCGCCGGGTCCTCCCACTCGTCGAGGTCGTAGACCAGCTGGGTGCGCTTGTCACCGAGGAACCGGTAGTGCTCGAACCGTGCCGGCCGCTCCATCGGCCGAGCACGGTACCGGACTCCCGGCTGGCCCGCCTTGGTCAGCACAATGGCGAGACGTACCGCCACAATGGCGAGACGTACCGCCATTTTGCTCACCAAAGCGGTGCCCTGCGCTCGGTCGTGCGACCATGCAGGTCCGTGGACGAGCAGGTCGTGGTCGTCGTGGAGGACGATCCGGCGATCGGCGACCTGGTCGGGCTGTACCTGCGGCGGGCCGGCTTCCGGGCGTTGCTGGCCGACTCGGGGCAGCGCGGGCTCGAGCTGTCCGCCCAGCATCGGCCCGCGCTCGCCGTGCTCGACGTCGGCCTGCCCGACGTCGATGGGTTCGAGGTCTGCCGGCGCCTGCGGGCCACGACGCCAGACCTGCCGGTCCTGTTCCTGACGGCGCGGGGTGCCGAGGCCGACCGACTCGCCGGCTTCGACCTCGGCGCCGACGACTACGTCGTCAAGCCGTTCTCCCCGCCGGAGCTGGTCGCTCGGGTCCAGGCCATCCTCGGTCGGGTCAACCGCACGACGATTGACGGCGCATCGATCGTGCGAGTCGGCGCCATCGAGATCGACGAGTCCCGGCATGAGGTGCGCGTCGACGGCGCGCCGGTGGCCTTGGCGGCCCAGGAGTTCGAGCTGCTGTCGTTCATGGGCCGCAGCTCGGGGCAAGCGCTCACCCGCCGCCAGTTGCTCGACGGTGCCTGGGGCTACGACTGGGAGGGCGACGAACGCACGGTCGACGTCCACGTGGGCCAGCTGCGCCGCAAGCTCGGCCCCAGCCTGCCCCTTTCCACCGTGTGGGGCATCGGGTACCGCCTGGGGTGAGCGATCACCGCAGTTCCGTGGCGCGATCAGGGTGGTTTTCCACCCCGAATCTTCGTCAGAACGCGATGACCGGGGGGAGAATCGGCGGCTGTGACCCGCCGGCTCGTCGTCGTCATCGTGGTGACGGTGGTGGGGACGCTGCTCGTCGCCGCCCTCACGACGGTGGTCGTCGCGCGCTGGCAGTCACGAGAGGCGACGGAGTCGGTCCTGCGCGACCAGGCGGAGTCGTTGGCCGTCGCCGCCGGCGGCATCGATCCTTCGCTGCCGGCGGGCCAGCAGGCCGCCACTCGGGCGGTGCTGCGCGCCCTGCGCCGGGCGCTGCGGGTGGATGGTGTGGAGTTCGTTCGACGGGACGCGGGCGGGGCGATCGTCGGGACGCTGCCCGCCGGGGTGC
>JBPCJL010000376.1:0-4073 GCA_051005355.1 Ilumatobacteraceae bacterium | reverse complement strand
AACCCCGTTGGCCTATTGCGACCGGTGCTCGTGTACGACACCGGGCCGGTCAAGCTCGACCGGTTGCGCGTCTTGTGCCGCGACGCCGACGAGAGCCGGGCCCACCTGCGCCTGCACGCCCGGCTCGATGCCGACGAGGCGCACCTCGTGCGCGTCCGCACGACCGCCGACGGTCTGCTGGTCGGCGAGACGGAGCACCCGGTCGCCGCAGGGAGCAACGAGATCGAGTGGTCGCTCGACGTCGATCGACCGCAGCTGTGGTGGCCGCACCGGCTCGGCCGGCAGCCGCTGACCGACATCGACGTGGAACTGCTCGTCGACGGTGAGGTCAGCGATCGACGGTCGCGGCGCACCGGGCTGCGTGAGGTGGCGTGGAACGACTGGATCTGCTCGATCAACGGCGAGCGCCTGTTCCTCAAGTCGGCCAACGTCCTGCCGACGCGACCGGGCCTGGCCGATGCCACGCCGCAGGAAGTCCGCCGGGATGTCGACCTCGCCGTCGAGGCCGGGCTCGACGCACTGCGCGTGCAGGCCCACATCGCCCACCCCGAGCTGTACCGCGCCGCCGACGAGTTCGGCTTGCTGCTGCTGCAGGACTTCCCGCTGCAGTGGGGTTACGCCCGCAGCGTGCGCCGCCAGGCCGTCCGCCAGGCCCGTGAGGCCGTCGACGCCCTCGGTCACCACCCGTCGATCGTCCAGTGGTGTGCCCACGACGAGCCCGTGGCCGACGCGCCGCAGATCGCCACCCCCGATCGCCGGCTGCGACGGTTCGTTGCCGAGCAGTTGCCCTCCTGGAACAAGACGGTGCTGGATCGCTGGCTCAAGCGGGCCTTCGAGCAGGCCGACCCGACCCGCCCGACCGTGGCCCACAGCGGCATCGGGCCCCATCCGCCGGCGTCGCGCGGCACGGATTCCCACCTCTGGCTGGGTTGGCACCGCGGCGAGCTGGAGGACCTGTCGCGCCGGGCGCGCGCCGTGCCCAGCCGTGTGCGATTCGTCAGCGAGTTCGGCGCGCAGGCGGTCCCCGGATCAGCGACGGGGTTCATCGACACGTCGACGTGGCCCGACCTCGACTGGGACGCCCTGCGTGAGCACCACGGTCTGGAGGTCGACGTGATGTTCGAGCGGGTGCCGCCGACGGACCACCCGACGTACGCCTCGTGGGTTGCGGCGACGCAGCGCTATCAGGCCGAGGTGCTGCGCCACCACATCGAGACGCTGCGGCGGCTGAAGTACCGTCCCACCGGCGGCTTCTCGTTCTCTGCGCTGGCCGACCCGGCGCCAATGATCTCGGCTGCCGTGCTGGACCACGAGCGGGCGCCGAAGCCGGCCTGGACGACCATCGTGGAGGTGTGCCGGCCCGTCATCGTCGTCACGGATCCGTTGTCCAGCGAGGTGGTCGCCGGCGAGCGCATCGGTCTCGACGTCCACGTCGTCAACGACCTTCGTTCGGCGCTGGTCGATGCCGCCGTCGCCGTTACAGCCACGTGACACAGGGGCCGGCGCCGGTGGGAGTTTCGCGGCGACATCGACGCCGACGCCGTGGCGCTGGCCGGTCGCCTGGAGCTGGCCATCCCAGACGAAGCGGGGGAACTGCTGCTCGCCGCCACCCTCAGCGCTCGCGACACCGACGGACAACCGGTCAGCGCTACGCGCCGCGCCGCCGCCCGCATCGTTCCGGCCTGACGGCGCCCGACGTCTATAACGGACGGAGCTTCCGGATCAGGGCGTCACGACGACCTTGCCGATCACCGTGCGGTCCATGAGGGCACGCAGCGCCTCGCCCGCCCGTTCCAGGGGGTAGCGACCCGAGACGTGCGGGCGAAGTGCGCCGCTCGCGACGAGGTCGAGCAACTCCTCGCTGATCGACCGGCTGAGGGCCGGATCGCGCGCTGACATCGCGCCGTAGAACACGCCGACGATGGCGCAGCTCTTGAGCAGCGTCAGGTTCAACGGGATGGAGGGAATGCCGGCCGTGAACCCGATCACGAGGAACCGGCCCTCCCAGGCGATCGCCCGCAGCGCCTGCTCGGCCCGTTGGCCGCCGACGCAGTCGTAGACCACGTCGACGCCCTGGCCACCGGTGAGCTCCTTGGCCCGGTTCTTGAGATCCTCGGTCGAGTAGTCGATGACCTCGTCGGCGCCGTGCTGACGGCACAGATCGAGCTTGTCGTCGCTGGAGGCGGCGGCGATCACCCTGGCACCGAGCAGGCGGCCGAGCTCGACCGCCGACAACCCGACTGCGCCGCCGGCGCCGAGCACCAGGAGCGTCTCGCCGGGCTGCAGGTGGCCGCGATCTCGCAGGCCGTAGAGGCTTGTGCCGTAGGCGTAGTTGAGGCCGGCGGCGACGTCGAAGTCGACCGAGTCGGGCAGCCGGCGCGCCGATGCCGCGGGTACGGCAGCCAGCTCGGCGAAACCGCCGATCGTGCCGAACCCCCCGGCCACTCGATCGCCGACCGACCAACCCTCCACGCCCTCGCCGAGCGCGGTGACGACGCCCGTGACCTCGCCGCCGGGGACGTAGGGCGGCTGCGCCTTGTACTGGTACTTGTCCTCCAGCATCAGCGTGTCCGGGAACGTCACCGCAGCCGCCGCGACGTCGACGAGCAGCTGACCCGCCGCTGGTCGAGGGTCCTCGAGCTGCTCGACGACCAGCTGCTCCGGCGGTCCGAACTCCTTGCACACCACAGCCTTCATGACCCCATTCGTACTGGTTCGGAGCATCGCTCGCGCGGCCGAGGGTCAGAGGTGCTTGCTCGCCTCTCGCCGCGACAGCGGCGACAGCTCCGGATGGTTGGCGAGGAACGCCGAGACCCAGCCCGGATCGGTGTGGGCGTGCTGGCGCAGCGCCCAGCCGATGCCCTTGCGGAGGAAGAAGTCGGAGTCGGTGCTGCTCGCCTCGATGGCGGCGGCAAGGAGCTCGGTGTCGGTGCGGTCCTTCGAGCCGAGCTGGCAGATGATCGACGTCCGCCGCACCCATCGATCGGGGTCGGAGGCCCACGACCGGATGATCGGCGTGACCTCAGCCGGCACGGCGCGCAAGGTCGGACCGACGAGGTGGGAAGCGATCTCGTCCACGTAGTCCCACCATGCACCGGTCACGATCCAGTGCCGGTAGGTACGGAGCCGCACCGGCTCGGGCGCCAATGTCCGCGAGAGGGCGATGCCCAGGTAGCCCTCCTCCCGGAACTCGGCGCCATCCCACAGCGCGTCTGCGGCGGCCAGCACCACATCAGCGTTGGCGAGGAGTGGTCGCAGCTCGCGCAGCAGGTCGACCCGGCCCGGTTTGCCGACGCCGCGGAACGGCAGCGCCGACTTCATGTAGCGCTGCATGACCGGCGCCGCAGCAGCGTCGGCCCGTACCGCCAGTCCGCGGCGGACGGCCGTCACGAGATCGGACACCGACACCTCGCCGATCTTCGCACCGGCGCGTGGCGATCCGCGATGTGCGGTCTCCGACCGCACATCACTCATCTTGCGTTCAGCCGTCGGCGACGCGGGTGGCCGTCACGACGAGGTTGTCGTAGTAGCTGCGGATCGAGCGGTTGAACTCGCCGGTGCACGTGACGAGCCGGACCACGTCGTCGGCGGTGGCGCCGAACACGGCGAAGGTCGGGAACTCGGCCTTGGGGAACTGTTCGGTGCCGGTGACCGCATATCGAGCCATCGAGCCGTCGGCGACGGTGATCTGCACGATGTCGCCGGGCCGGAGTTCGCCGAGGCGGTAGAACACGGCCGGTCCGGCGCGGGAGTCGACGTGGCCGACCAGCACGATCGGCCCTGGCCCACCCGGTCGCCCGCCGCCCCGGTACCAGCCGGCGACGGCGAAGTCGGTGGGGACCTCGACGCCACCGTCGTCGGCCTGTAGTCCCATGTGCTGCAGCGGGCTCGACAGCTCGATTCCGGCACCGCGACCGTCACCGGCTCGGGCGCGATCGGGGGCAGCGTCGCGGCGAAGGTCGCCGTCGGCGGCGCCGTCGTGCTCGTCGTGGTCGGCGCGGTCGTGCTCGTCGACGTCGGCGCAATGGTGTTCGTTGCGCCCGCCGCAGTGGTCGGCGGGCCCGAAGTCATCG
>JBPCJL010000375.1:0-9799 GCA_051005355.1 Ilumatobacteraceae bacterium | reverse complement strand
AACACGAGCGCCACGACCGGCCGCCACCCGGGGACGGTGCTCGCCCGTCGCCGACGGCCTGCGATCACGACGGGATCAGCCGTTGGCGACGCCCCTGCGCCGGATCAGCAGCGCCGCGGCCCCGCCGACCGCCGCCAACCCGACCAAGCCGATCGGCACGATCGCGCTGTTGCCGTCGTCGCCGGCCGTGCCGCCCGCACCGGTGTCGACGCCACCCATGGGAACCGCAGTCATCTGGCCGCGGACGGCCCCGGCCACGTAGGTCATCGTGTGGGTGTCGCTGTAGTAGTTCGCCGGATCGGCCTCGAACTCCGCCAGCGTGAACCCTGCACCGGTATCCGCGCCGTCGGGGCCGATGATGCCGCTGACGAACGGTCCCTTGACGCAACCCTTGCTCGTCAGCGTGCCGTCGCCGGCGTCCTCCGGGTTGGGGAACGAGATGCGCGGCGGTCCGGACACGCCGACGGCAGCCTCGTGGAGGTGCGTCGCCGTGCGCGCCATCGACATGTACGGCGGCGTGACGCCGCGCAGCGTGATGTCGTAGCAGATGATCTCTTCGTCGCTGTTGACCCGGTAGTTGAAGATGCCGGTCGCTCCCGCTTCGCCCGGCGTGGGAGCGCCCTGCGGGTTGACGACCACGTCCGGCGTCGCCGTCGTGGTGAACATGCTCGTGAAGGTGTCGGGCTCGTCGACCGGGTCGTCAGCTGCGGCCACTGGCTGGGCGGCGCCCAACAGCAGCAAGACGGTCGCCGCGCCGGCCAGGCCGGCCCCTACTCGGACGTGTGTGGACATGCGCGCTCCTCGTTGCGTGTGCGTTGGCACAAGGGGATACGGATCTCGACGCGGCAGCGTTCAGAACGACGACGTGACGACCACGTCGCCCGCTTCGTCGATCACCTCGAAGCTCGTCGCGTCATCGCGCAGGACCGAGGAGTTGAGGTTGCAGTCCATCCTCGCCTCACCGACGCCGACGAACGCTCCGGCCCCGACGACCTCCCCCGTCGCGGTGATGACGTTCACGTCGTAGGTGGCGCCAGGGGTGAAGCCAGCGCCGGACAGCTTGATCTCCATCCCCCACGTGTGCGGGACCACGTCGGCCGACAGATCGCGCACGTCGGCGTCGAGAGCTCGGACGGCGACGGCCTCCAGCGGCCCCTGCGCCGGCCCGGGTTTCGTCGTCCACGCGGCGACGAAGCCGGCTGCCGCGGCGACGGCCACGGCTGCGGCCACGAGCACTCGACGACGCAGATCTCCCCGCCGTCGACGGCCGTCGGGCGAGTCGCGGTCGGTGTGAGCTTGGCGCAGCCGGGCGAACACGCGGTCTTCCAGCTCCGGGGGTGTCACGGGCACGTCGTCGAGCCGGTCGACGTCGACCAGGGCCAAGCGGGCGGCCAGCGGCCGCAGCGCGGCCACCTCGGCCCGACACTCGGCGCAGCCGTCGAGGTGCGCCTGCACGGCAACGGTCTCCTGGGGCGCGAGGTCACCGAGGGCGAAGGCGCCGAGCATCATCCGCACGTCGCGATGATCCTCTGTCACGGCTCGACCCCCATCTCCTCCATCGCCAGGCGCAGCGCCTTGAGCCCGTAGAACACTCGGCTACGCAGTGTGCCGACCGGGATCCCGAGCTCTGCCGCGACCTGCTCGTAGGGACGTTGGCGGAGGTGCGTTTGCACGATGGCGTCGCGGTGTTCGGCGCTCAGGCGTCGTAGCGCCTCCTCCACGAGCCAGCCGTCCATCAGGCGTTCGTCGAACCTGGCGACCGAGTGTTCCTCGGCGGCCGCGGGCTCGGCGCTCGCGACCCGGTGCCATGGGCGCACGGCATCGTGACGCACGTGGTCGATGACGACGTTGCGAGCGATGCTGAACAACCACGTGCGCACACTCGCCAGCGCGGCGTCATAGGAGTCGGCGGCCCGCCAAGCCCGCAGGAACACGTCCTGGACGACGTCCTGGGCGGCGCCGGGGTCGTCGAGCTGGCGAAGCACGAAGCGGTAGAGCTCGGACCCATGGGCGTGGTACGCCGCGCGCAGCTCGCGCTCGTCGCGCAGGTCGACCGTCCCGTCCAGACGTCGATCGGGCAGCTGATCCTCCTCGGCACCTCCGTCACGCCACCATCTGTGTACGGCGCCCACGTGGCGCCCGTTCAGCGCTGGGCGGCCCGGCGGCGGTTCTTGAACTTCGACTTCCAGTAGTCGGCGTTCATGAGCGCGATGACGTCGATCGAGATCTCCTTGGGGCAGGCCGCCTCGCACTCGCCGTGGTTGGTGCACGAGCCGAAGCTGGTGTCCATCGTGTCGACCATCGCCTCGACGCGCCTGTAGCGCTCGGCCTGGCCCTGGGGGAGCAGGTTGAGGTGGGCCACCTTGGCCCCCGTGAAGAGGTTGGCGGCGCCGTTCGGGCAGGCGGCCACGCAGGCTCCGCAGCCGATGCACAGCGCCGCCCGCTCGGCGGCGTCGGCGACCACCTTGGGCACCGGCGTGAGGTTGGCGTCGGGAGCCCCGCCCGTCGGTGACGTGATGAACCCGCCAGCCTCGACGATGCGGTCCAGCTCGCTGCGGTCGCACATCAGGTCCTTGATGATCGGGAAGGCGCTCGCCCGCCACGGTTCGACGACGATCTCGGCGCCGTCGGCGAACTTGCGCATGTGCAGCTGGCACGTGGCCGTGCCGAGCTGCGGGCCGTGAGCCTGGCCGTTGATCATCAGCGCGCACGAGCCGCAGATGCCCTCGCGACAGTCGTGCTCGAACGTGATGGCGTCCTGCCCGCTCTCGACGAGGCGCTCGTTGAGCACGTCGAGCAGTTCGAGGAACGAGGCGTCCTCCGTGATCTCCTCGATGTGGAACGTCTCGAACCGGCCCGGCGCATCGGGGCCGGCCTGGCGCCAGATCTTGAGCGTGAGGTTGCGCACGTCGCGCGGACCGTCCGCGCTCGTCTCGCGGGCCTCGGCGCCGCTGACCACGACGTCCATCTGAGCCGTCACGATGACACCTGTTCGCTCGCCCACTCAAGCTGTTGCTCTGCGCTTCGCCTGGAACGCTTGCTCACTTGTAGCTCCGCGTCTGGAAGTGGACGGCCTCGTAGACCAACTCCTCCTGGTGCCGCTTGGAGTCGGACGGGTCGCCCGTCCACTCCCACGCTGCGACGTGGGCGAACCGCTCGTCGTCGCGTAGCGCCTCGCCCTCCTCGGTCTGGTACTCGGCCCGGAAGTGGCCGCCGCAGCTCTCCTCACGCTCCAGCGCGTCCCGGCACATCAGCATCCCCAGCTCGAAGAAGTCGTCGATCCGACCGGCCTTCTCCAGTGTCTGGTTGATGGTCGTCCCGCTGCCGGTGACGCAGAGGTCCTTGCGGAACTCAGCGTGTAGCGCCGGCAGTTCGGACAGCGCCTTCTCCAGGCCCTGCGCCGTGCGCTCCATGCCGCAGTAGTCCCAGATGATCCGGCCCAACTCACGGTGGAAGTAGTCGGGCGAGCGGGTGCCGCCGATGCTCAGGTAGCCCTCGAAGCGGGCCCGCACCGCCGACTCGGCGGCGGCGAAGGCAGGGTGGTCGGTGCCGGGGGTCGGCTTGTTGAGCAGCGGCGCCAGGTAGTTGCTGATCGTGTTCGGCAGGACGAAGTACCCGTCGGCCAGCCCCTGCATCAGTGCCGACGCGCCGAGGCGGTTGGCGCCGTGGTCGGAGAAGTTGGCCTCTCCCGCCGCGTAGAGGCCGGGGACGTTGGTCATCAGCTCGTAGTCGACCCACAGCCCGCCCATCGTGTAGTGCGACGCCGGGTAGATGCGCATCGGCGACGCGTACGGGTCCTCGCCGGTGATCCGCTCGTACATCTCGAACAGGTTCCCGTAGCGCTCGGCGACGACGTTCGCGCCGAGCCGGCCGATGGCGTCGGCGAAGTCGAGGTACACCCCGTTCTTCTTCGGTCCGACGCCGCGGCCGGAGTCGACGGCGCGCTTGGCGGCACGTGAGGCGATGTCTCGCGGCGCCAGGTTGCCGAAGCTCGGGTACAGCCGCTCGAGGTAGTAGTCCCGTTCGCCGTCGGGGATCTGGCTCGCCGGGCGGCTCTCGTCGAGGTTCGCCGGCACCCAGACCCGCCCGTCGTTGCGCAGCGACTCCGACATGAGGGTCAGCTTCGACTGGAGGTCGTCGGACTGCGGGATGCACGTCGGGTGGATCTGCGTGTAGCACGGGTTGGCGAACAGCGCTCCGCGCCGATGGGCCCGCCACGCCGCCGTGACGTTGCAGTTCATGGCGTTGGTCGACAGGTAGAAGGCGTTGCCGTAGCCGCCGGTGGCGAGCACGACGGCGTGGCCGGCGTGCGACCGGACCTCGCCGGTCAGCAGGTCACGAGTGACGATGCCGGCGCAATGGCCGTCGACGACCACGATGTCGACCAGCTCCGTGCGCGTCCACAGCTTCACATTGCCCATGCCGACCTGGCGTGACATCTGCTGGTAGGCGCCGAGCAGCAGTTGCTGGCCGGTCTGGCCGCCGACGTAGAACGTACGGCTGACCTGGGCGCCGCCGAAGCTGCGGTTATCGAGCAGGCCGCCGTACTCGCGGGCAAACGGAACGCCTTGGGCCACGGCCTGGTCGATGATGTTCCCCGAGACCTGGGCCAGGCGGTAGACGTTGCCCTCGCGAGCGCGGAAGTCGCCGCCCTTGATGGTGTCGTAGAAGAGCCGGTGAACGCTGTCGCCGTCGCCGCGGTAGTTCTTGGCCGCGTTGATGCCGCCCTGGGCGGCGATCGAGTGGGCCCGGCGGGCGGAGTCGTGGAACGTGAACGCCTCGACCTGGTAGCCGAGCTCGGCGAGCGTGGCCGCCGCCGACGCGCCGGCCAGGCCGGTGCCGACGACGAGGATCTTGAACTTGCGCTTGTTGTTCGGGTTGACGAGCTTGCTGTCGGCGATGAAGCGCTGCCACTTCTCGGGCAGCGGCCCGGGTGGGATCTTGGCGTCGAGCACGACGCCGACGTGCTCCGCTGGACGCTCGAGCGTGTCCGTCACCACGATCCTCCTGGGTGCCTAGATGCCGATGATCCCGGCCTGGACGGCGATCGGGAACGACACGTTGCCGACGACGACGACGGTGGCCAGGCCGGTGGCCAGCGCCCGCCGCCAGCTGTTGAAGCGAGGGCTGTTCCAGCCCATCGACTGGAACAGGCTCCACGTCCCGTGGAACAGGTGGATGCCGAGGGCGATGTTGGCGACGATGTACAGGATCGCCACCGGGATGCGGGAGAAGCTGGCTTCGACGTTGCGGTAGACGAAGCCGCGCTCGAAGCCGGGGTTGAACCAGCCCCACGTGAAGTCGGCGAGGTGCCAGAACAGGAACAGCAGGACGATGATCCCCGTCCAGCGCATCGTGCGGCTGGCGAAGTTGGCGACGACGTAGTGCCGGGGCGACTGGTAGCCGACCGGTCGAGCCCGCCGGTTCATCATGGTGAGCGCGTACGCGGCGTGCACGTGCAGCACGAGGGCGACGATCAGCACGGACCGCAGCAGCCAGAGCGCCAGCGTCCGCGGGACGATCGGGACCAGCAGCTCACGAAGGAACTCGCCGTAGACGTCGACGTCGTAGACCCGCTCGTCGTTCTCGGTCACGAGCCCGAGGTACAGCTTGAGGTTGCCGATCATATGGGCGACGACGTAGCCGATCCCGATGATCCCGGTGATCGCCATCACGTACTTCTTGCCGACCGCCGTCGAGTAGAAGTCGAGCAGGAACGACCTGCGCTTCCGGGTCGGCGCCCCGGCCGCAGTGCCGGTGACCGGTCCCCTCGTGACCGCTTGCGCCATGCGGTGAAGGGTATCCGCAGCCGGTTCCACCGCCCGGATCCCCGTTCATGTCGCGCGGAACGACGGAATCAGGTCGATTCGCGCGACGTGAACGCCGTCGGCGCGGCGGCGAGCCGCTGGCGCATGGACGCGATGACCTCTGCAGCTCGTTCGGTGACCTGCGCCCAGGTGTACTCCTAGACCTTGAAGCCCAGATCTGTCAGCTCGTTGCGTCGCTGCGCGTCCCGGGCGCGCTCAGCGGGTGTCGAATGACCGAGGCGACTGCTGACCTCAACGACGACCTTGTGGTCGGCGAACAGGAAGTCGACGGGGGCGACGTGCCGGCCGTCGCGCCGCTGGACGACGACCTGCGTCGCAGGGCGAGGGAGGCCACGCCGGCGCATCAGGGTGAGGAAGCGGCGCTCCAGCACCGATTCGCCTCCGGAGTCGATGAGCAGTCGATCGAGCAGGAGGGCGCCCCGCCGCCCCTTCGCGCTCAGGTCGGCGATCCGGACCACGTCCAGGCCGCCCACTCCGGAGGTCGTGTGGAGATCGGCACCCCGAGCTACGGCGCGCCGAACGCGGCACGGAGAACGCGACGACACGGCCTCGGCCGGTGACCGATCGAGCCGGTGGAGACCGGCGGCTGCGGCGCGACGTTCGTCACCAGATCCGCAGAGTGCGGCTCAGGTGCCAGGCTTCTAGAACCGCAGCAGCAGAGTGCGGCTGCGGCGCGATAGTCGGAAGCCGAACCCAGGGCGGCGGGAACTTGCAGGCTGCTACGGGCGTCTCACTCGCATGGGGAGCGCACGACGACTGTTGGCATCGATCGTTGCGGCCGTTGCGCTGGTTGCCTGCAGCGGATCGGACGATGACTCGAGCGGCGACGCCGGCGCGTCGGCGGGGTCGGAGACCATGGCCGGCGGAGCGGCCACCACGGCAGCGGCGGCAAGCGACGGCGGCGCCAGCGAGGCCGGCACCGGCGCGAGTGAGGTCGGTGAGGTGGGTGAGGGCATCATCGCCCCGGCGGCGCAGGTGCCGGGCCAGCAGATCGCCATCGAGGCCCGCGCCTCCGTGCAAGTCGGCGACGTGCGGGCGGCGGTGGACCGGCTCACGACGACGGTCACGACCCGAGGCGGGCGGGTCGCCGCCGCCGACATCGACTACGACCCCCGCCCGATCGACCCGACCACGGGCGAGCCCGACGACGTCGACGACTCGCAGGCCACGCTCGTGCTCTCGGTGCCCCCGGGCGAGCTGGCGTCGATGGAGTCGACGCTGCGCGAGGTCGGCTCGGTGACCTCGTTCGACCAGCTGGCCGAGGACGTGACAGAGCAGCTGGCCGATCTCGACAACCGCATCGCCAACCTCCGAGCCAGCGTCGAGCGGGTGCGTGCGCTGCTCGCCGAGGCAGTCGACATCGACGGCATTGTGCGGCTGGAGGCCGAGCTGACCTCACGGGAGACGGAGCTCGAACGGCTGCTGGCGACGCAGCGCCAACTCGACGACCGAGTGGCCATGTCGACGCTGACCATCGAGATCACGACCACCCCGACCGCGGCTGCGGTGACCGAGCCCGAGGACGACCCGGGCCTGGTCGGCGCGCTCGGCGCCGGGTGGAACGCGTTCATGACCGGGCTATACACCATCGCCCTCGTTCTCGCCGCCATCGCCCCGTTCGTCGGCGCCGCGATGTTGCTGGCGGCGCTGGCCCTCATCCTGCGCCGAGCTGTCCTTCGGCGCCGCCCGCCGGCTCAGCCGCCCGTGGTGCCCTGACCCCGACTGAACCACCCGTCCGCGGTGAGCACCCAGTCGGCGACCGAGCCGTCCGGGAAGCCGAAGACGGCCCGTACGCCCGTGTGGGCGTACGCCTCGGGAACCTCGAGCGACCCGAGTTCGGTCCCCCAGCGGTGCCAGCGGCGACCCGGTGCCTCTGACAGCGCCAGCGCGCCGCCGGACAACTCGACCAACCCGTGGACCACGCCGTCCTGGACGAAGCCGCCGTCGGTGGCGTGCGGCGGTCCGGCGGCATACCACTCGAGATCGAACGCCACCGCGCTCGGGGTGCCGTAGCCCCGGCCCAGCGCCTCGGCCGGGTCGTCCAGCGCGACGGCGAACGTCTCGTTGGCCACCGTCCATTGCTCGAGCGGCCGTTCGCAGACGTGCTCGGCCCACAGCCCGTGCGCCTTGACGAGCAACGGGTCCGCGCGCGGCGGGACGTTCCACTCGGCGATGTGCAGCAGCGGTTCGTCCCGGCGGGCCAGCGCCGCCCAGTACCACCCGGCGGCGGCCACCGGTCGGCGATACGCGCTGATCAGCCCCGCCGCACCACCGGGAAGCCACGCCGTGAACACCCACTCCTCGACGGCTGCGTCGGGATGGGCTCGGTCGTCCTGCGGCCCGAACTGGTCCGGCGGACCGACCGTCACGCTCCGGCAGACTACGGGCGTGGCCGCCGACGGCATCCGATACCTGAGCCTGGAGTGGCTCGACGAGCTCGGGCGCGTCGTCGACGCTGACGACGAGTGGCGCCGCCTCGCCGCCGACCACGAGATCGGCCTGACCCAGGTGGTCAGCGCCGGCCCGGAGGGTGACGTGACCTACCACCTGCAGGTCGCCGACGGCGCGGCTCGCTTCGGGCCCGGCCCGGCCGAGCCCGAGCACGTGCGCATGGAGCAGACCTGGGACACCGCCGTTGCGGTCGCCACCAACGAGCTGAGCGCCGGCGACGCCTTCGTCAACGGCCACATCCGCCTCTACGGCGACCAGCAGCGCCTGCTCGCCGCCCAACCCGTCTTCGGCGCCCTCGACGCCGTGTTCACCGAGGTCCGGGCCAGGACCGAGTACCGCTGAGACCACGACGCCATGCCCGAGCTGCCCGAGGTCCAGGCCCATGCGGAACGGCTGACCGCCGAAGACGCCGGGCGGACACTGCGGCGGTTCGTCCCGCTCACGTTCACGGCCCTGAAGACAGCGGTCCCGGCGCCCGATGCCGCCTACGGCCAGCCGCTGCTCGGCGTCGGTCGGCGGGGCAAGTACCTCCTGCTGCGCTTCGAACCGGTCACGTTCGTCGTCCACCTGATGCAGGGCGGACGTCTGCTGGTCGATGCCAAGCAGGCGGCCAAGCCACGCAGCGGCCAGGCCCGGTTCGTCTTCGCCGACGACGGGCCGGCGCTGCTGCTGACCGAGCAGGGGACCGAACGCAAGGCCGGCGTGTGGTGCGTGGCGAGCGACGGCGCGCTCGACGCACCCCCACTCGACCACCTCGGACCGGAGGCCGACCGCATCGAACCGGATGACCTGCTGCGCCGCTTCAAGGCCAATTCGATGCGGTTGCACGGCTTCCTGCGCGATCAGCGCTGCTTGGCCGGGCTGGGCCGGCGCCTCGCCAACGAGATCTGCCACCGGGCCAAGCTCTCGCCGTTCGCGATGACCGGCAAGCTCACGGCCGACGACGCGGCAACGGTCGTGAAGGCGATACGCGACTCGATCGACGACGACCTGGCCTACGAGCGCGGTCGGACCGACATGAGCTCGTCGAAGGATCGCCTCGGTCGCGTCCACCACCGCGTCGGTGAGCCGTGCCCGGTCTGCGGCGACACCGTGCGCGCCGTCGAGTACTCGGGCTACACGGTGAACTACTGCGCCACGTGCCAGACCAGCGGCAAGGTCCTTGCCGACAACACGACGAGCAAGTTCCTCAAGTAGCGCCCGGGGTCTGACCGCCGGCGGCAGGGTGCCCTCCGTGAGCGAGCGTCCAGCGTCACCATCTCGCCAACGGCAGAGCTAGGCGAGCGATCGATCGTTCGCGTGAGCGAGCGTCCAGCGTGACCATCTCGCTAACGGCAGAGCTAGGCGAGCGAACAATCGTTCGCGTGAGCGAGCGTCCAGCGTGACCATCTCGCTAACGGCAGAGCTAGGCGAGCGAACAATCGTCAACGGACACCGTTGTCGGCGTGAACTGACAGCGCATGCGCTTGATGCCGTTGATGAACGGTGACAGCAGGCGGTCCGGCTCGGTCGTGATCTGA
>JBPCJL010000374.1:0-3079 GCA_051005355.1 Ilumatobacteraceae bacterium | reverse complement strand
GATCCGCAAGCGCAACGTGATCCGTCCCGGTGCGATCTGGGGAGCGGGCCAGATCATGGACGACGGCGCCGCCGGCGCCGAGGTCTGCCTCGACGCCATCAAGCCGGCCTACGACGCGGCGATCGAGGCCGGGAAGGCCGTCGGGCTCGGGCTCGGATTGAAGAACGCCGGACTCGGCAACGGGCTGCGCGAGGTGTCGGGCGCCGTCGTGCGCTTCCACTCCGACGACGATCGCGTCGAGGTGCGCCACGGGTGGACGGAGATGGGCCAGGGCGTGCACACCGTCGCCATGCAGGTCGCCGCCGAGGAGCTGGGCATCGACCCGGCGCGCATCGACGTCATCGTCGACACCACCCGCCAGCTCGGCTTCGGTCAGACCACCGGCTCACGGGGGACGCTGATGGCCGCCGGCGCGGTGCAGCGGGCGTGCCAGGCTGCGTTGGGCGCCGACTGCCGACCCGATGTCGACCACCATGCCCAGCACGTCGTCGACTGGACGACCAAGCTCGGCGACCCGGACCATCCGAACCCGACCATCCACGCCGCCTTCGGCTACGCCGCCCAATTGGTCGTCCTCGATCGGGGGACCGGCGGCGGCAAGGTCGAACGGGTCGTCGCCGTCCACGACGTCGGGCGGGCCGTCAACCCGGTCTTGTGCGAGGGTCAGATCGAGGGCAGCGTGCACATGGGGCTCGGCTATGCCCTGACCGAGGACTTCCCGACCAATCCAGAGACCGGGTTCCCGCAGTTCAACTCGCTGCGCCAGCTCGGCATCCTGCGGGCCAAGGACGTGCCGCCCATCGAGGTCCAGCTCGTCGAGGTGCCGCAGCCTCGCTCGCCGTATGGCATCAAGGGCGTCGGGGAGATCGGCCTCGTCCCGACCGCCCCCGCCGTCGCCGCCGCCCTCCACGACTTCGACGGCCAGTGGCGCTCGACCCTCCCGATGCGACCCGCCTGACGTCTCCTCATCGGAGGGGTTTCAGCGCATCGGAGGGTCTGCGGCGCCCCATCCGGTACGCAAACCCTCCGGTGCGCGAGACCCTCCGATGGTCAGTCGCCCATGAGGATTCGCGGGCCGGGGCCGTGGGTGGCCAGGCGGTCGCCGGGGTTGTAGAGGGCGCAGACCGACAGGGACAGGCAGCCGCAGCCGATGCAGCCGTCGAGGTCGTCGCGCAGCCGCTCGAGCCAGGCGATCTGCTCATCGAGGCGCGTGCGCCACTGGGCTGACAGCCGGGACCAGTCCTTGCGGGTGGGCGTGCGGTTGTCGGGCAACGTGGCCAGCGCGGCCCGGATTTCGGCCAGGGTGAGCCCGACGCGCTGCGCGGCCTGGATGAAGGCGACCCGGCGCAAGACGTCGGCGTGGTACTGCCGATGACCGGAGGGCGCTCGCTCAGACGAGATCAGCCCCTCGTCCTCGTAGAACCGCAGGGCCGACGTGGCCACTCCGGCCCGCGCCGCCACGGTGCCGATGGACAGAAGCTTGACTTCAACCACGATCGAAGTTCTACCGTCACTCGGCGATGACCACGACGACCGCTGGCCCGATCCGACTCGACCTCAAACTCGACGACCTGCCGCTCGGCTCGATGCGCTTGGCTCGCGCCGACGGCCATCGGCTCTGCGTCGTGCGGACGGCGTCCGGCGTCCACGCCCTCGACCACGCCTGCCCACACGAGGCCTATGGCCTGACCCAGGGCACCCTCGACGGTGAGATGCTGACGTGCGCCTGGCACAACTGGAAGTTCCGCGTCGACGACGGCACGTGCGTGCTCGGCGAGGAGGACGTGCAGACCCATCCGGTCACCGTCGGCGCAGATGGGTCGGTGGCGGTGTCGATTGTCGCGCGCTCGCCGGAGGAGCAGCGCGCTCGCCTGCTCCCGTCGCTGCGCCGCGGCATCGCCAACGACTACGTCGGCCAGATCAGTCGGGACGTCGTCCGCCTGTTGCGCGCCGACACCAACCCGGGCGAGCTGATCTGGGAAGCCGTGGCCTACGGCGCGCCACGGGCCGACTTCGGCTGGGGCCACTCCATCGCGTCGGCGACGGATTGCCTCGCCATGATCGACCTGTACGACGGCGATCAACGCGCCTTGCCGATCGTGCAGGGCATCGTGGGCATCGCCGAGGTCGAGCGGGACCGGCCCGTCAACCCGCTGCCTCGACCGGTGAGCGAGCTCGGCGCCGACCCGGCGGCCGAGTTCCGCCGATGCGTCGAGCAGGAGCAGCTCGAACCGGCCCAGGCGCTCGTACGCGGCGCCATCCACGCCGGCTGCACGGCGGACGAGCTGCGACCGTGGTTCACCGCCGTCGTGAGCGACCACCTCCTGTCGTACGGCCACGGCGCCATCTACGCCCAGAAGGCATTCCAGCTCGTCGACCGCCTCGGCTGGGAGCGCGCCGACACCGTCCTGCCGCACCTCGTGCCGACGATCGTCTACGGCACGCGCGAGGACACGCTGCCGTACATGCGGCCGTTCACCAAGGCACTGGCCGGCGTCGACCTGGACGAGCTGGCCCAGCTCGACGTGGCCGCCGAATGGCGCGACGACGGCACGCTGCGCGCCGCGCTGCTCGCCGGCGGTGATCGCGCCGTTCCACTGCGCGCCGCCGTCAACGCGCTGCGTGACGGTGCTGGCGTCGACGGCCTGCTCGACGTGGTGGTCGAGGCCGTCTCCGACCGCATGCTGCGCTACGACCCCTCAGGTGAGCGCGACTTCCACGACGACTTCGGCTGGTTGGACATCACCCATGGCCTGACGTACGCCAACGCCGCTCGCTGGCACGCCGCCCACCACCGCCATCCGGACATCGTCCGCCTGGCACTGTGGTGCGTGTTCCTCGCCTACTGGACCGGGCGCCACGAGTGGCACACGTCGGTCGGTCAGCCAGTCGAGGTCGACCTCGGCACCACCGACGTGGTCGGTGCCGGCGCCGAGCTGCAGCGTCGGGCGCTCGACGACACGACCACTGCGTTCCTCTTCCACGCCCACGCCGTCAAGACGACGCGTGCGTCCAGCGAAGAGGCGGTGCGCACCGGCTCGACGCGCCCGTTGCAGGCGGCCGCCCGCTTCCTCGACGC
>JBPCJL010000373.1:0-3828 GCA_051005355.1 Ilumatobacteraceae bacterium | reverse complement strand
GGGTTGCCCACGACGACATCGAACGGCTCGGCGCCGAGCACGTCGTCCTCACCGAGCGCATCACCGACCACCAGCTCGACGTCGGCGGCGGCGTCGAGCGCGGGGGCAAGGTGGTGGCGGGCTTGGGCGATTGCGTCGCCGTCGATGTCGATTCCGCGCAGGACGGGCACGGCGCCGCGATGGCGCAATGCGCCCGCCGCGGCGACGAGGAATCGCCCGTCGCCGCAGGCCGGGTCGAGCACCGTGACCCGCTGGCCGGCGGTCACCGGTGGCAGCGCGTGGCCGACCACCTCCGAGACCAACCAGGCGGGCGTCGGGTAGGCCCCGCGCCGCTTCGCGGATTGCCGCACCGCCACCGGCCGAGCGTAGGGTCGCCGCGGTGCACGAGGCCGCCAGCCGGTTCCTCACCATCGGGCGCGAGGACTGGTCGGCACTGCGGGCGGCGACGCCGCTGACCCTGCGCGAAGACGATCTGGCCAAGCTCCGTGGCATCAACGAGCGCATCGATCTCGACGAGGTGGCCGCCGTCTATCTGCCGCTGTCCCGGCTGCTCAACCTGTACGTCAGCGCGTCGCAGGACCTGGCTCGAGTTTCGTCGACGTTCCTCGGCACGATGGCGCCGCGCGTCCCCTACGTCATCGGGGTGGCCGGCAGTGTCGCCGTCGGCAAGAGCACGTTCGCTCGCATCCTGCAAGCTCTCCTCGCCCGCTGGCCGGACCACCCGCAGGTCGACCTCGTCACGACGGACGGCTTCCTGTTACCGAACGACGTGCTCGCCGGCCGCGGCCACATGGAGCGCAAGGGCTTCCCCGAGAGCTATGACACGCGACGGCTGCTGCGCTTCCTGCGCGACCTGAAGAGCGGCGCGGACGAGGTGCGGGCGCCGGTGTACAGCCACGTCGTCTACGACATCGTCGACGGCGAGGAGGTCGTGGTCCGGCGCCCCGACATCTTGATCCTCGAGGGCTTGAACGTGCTGCAGGTGGTCGGCGAGAAGTCCGAGTTCGTCAGCGACTACTTCGACTTCTCGATCTACGTCGACGCCGAGGAGGCCAACGTGCGGGAGTGGTACGTCCAGCGCTTCTTCGCCCTGCGGACGACGGTGTTCCAGGATCCGAACAGCTTCTTCCGCCACTTCGCCGAGCTCACCGACGAGGAGGCCCGGGCGACGGCCGAGCACATCTGGGCGTCGATCAACGGCCGCAACCTGGTCGAGAACATCTTGCCGACACGGGAGCGGGCGTCACTGATCCTGCACAAGGACGGAGACCACCGCGTCTCCTCTGTGCAGCTGCACAAGCTGTAGCGCGCTCGTCAGTCCACCCGCATCCGGGCGACGAAGCGCGCCGCGACGGCGTGATCGCCGATCACCTCGACGGTCTCGAGGGGTCGTTCATGGCGCAGCACCAGCAGGAGGTCGTGCGCCGGGCCCCGGATGGCCGCGTCGCCCTTGGCGTGCTGACGCATGACGGAGGCGGTGCCGTCCTCGCTCACTCGCACGATCCACTCGCCGTCCGCGTCCGTGCAGTGCAGGTGCACGGACTGGCCGGCTTCGACGACCCGATCCGGCGCACGGTCAAGGAGCTCATCGATGGCCGCCGTCGCCGCGTCCTGGTCCTGGTCCACGGCGTGAGCCTACGGATGCGCCCCGTCGCGCAGAGCCGCCGGCAGGTCGCGGATCGAGGTCAGCTCGTCGAGCTCCTCGTCGTGGTCGACGTGCTCGTGCTCCCAGAGCAGCGGGTACGGGATGTGCACGGCGTGCGCGCCGAGGGCCAGGACGGGGAGGATGTCGCTGCGCACCGAGTTGCCGACCATGCAGAAGCGGGCCGCCGGCACCCCGATGACGTCGAGGATCCGGGCATAGGTCTCGGCGTCCTTCTCCAGCACCACCTCGACGTGGTGGAAGTGGTGGGCCAGGCCCGACGTCGTGACCTTGCGCATCTGGTGCACCAGGTCCCCCTTCGTGATGAGCACGAGCTGGTGGTCGCCGCTCAGGTCGGCGAGGACCTCGGGCACGTGGGGCAGCAGACGCACCTGCTCGGTGAGCATGCCCATGCCGGCGTCGAGCAGCTGGCCGATGACGGACTGGGGCACCCGGTCCTCGGTGGCGGTGAGCGCGGCGCGCACCATCGAGAGGGTGAACGCCTTGACGCCGTAGCCGGCGATGGGCAGCTGCGCGGTCTCGGTGGCGCGCAGGGCGGCGGCCACGTCGACGCCGTCGGGCGCGTGCGGCCCCACGAGCTCGACGAAGCGCGCCTCGACCACGGCGAACGAGTCCTCGCTGTGCCAGAGCGTGTCGTCGGCGTCGAGGCCGATCACGTCGAACCGGTTACCGCCCGGGGCGGGCATGGCCGTCGCGCTCAAGGGACGTTCATCGGTGAATGGCGTTCAGATAGTTGTAGACGGTGATGCGGCTGACGCCCATGGCGTCGGCCACCTGCTCGACGGCGCGCCGCAGCGTGAACGCGCCCCGC
The DNA here is from genome assembly GCA_051005355.1 of Ilumatobacteraceae bacterium. GTDB lineage: Bacteria > Actinomycetota > Acidimicrobiia > Acidimicrobiales > Ilumatobacteraceae > JALZMG01. Next base: position 1,354 of record JBPCJL010000373.1, on the reverse strand, counting down.
TCGTCGAGCAGGCGGACGGCGCGCTGCTTGGCCTCGCGGTCGAGATCGGGCAGCCGCCCGCCGAGCTCGACCTCGACGGTATCGATCAACCGGTCGAGCGCGCCGTGCAACGGCGGCATGCGCACGGCGGCGACGACCTCGCCGTCCCACAGCAGCGGGACGTCGCTCAGCTCGCGACGGTCGGGTGGGACGACGGTGGCGCCGACGGCGTCGAGCACCGGCTGGACGGCGACGATCAGCGGGTGGGCGGACACGGCGGAGGCAGCGGTCACGAGGTCTGGATCTTGGCCACGTTCAGCGAGACGTTGGTCGCGCCGTTGGCGAAGGCGGCCCTGGCGATCGCCGAGAGCACGTCGGGCATGGTGGCCGAGTCGACGCGACAGGTCGATCCGAACGGTCCGAACTCGACGTCTGCGCCAGCGGGCAGGGCCGCACCCACGGCCGCCGTCACGTGCGGTCCCGGCTTCCCCTCCACAAACGGCTCCACCGTGAACTCCAGCTCGTGCACGCTCGAAGCGTAAGGGCGCGCGACGGTCCGGAGGTTGCTGAAGGGCGCTGACCAGCGCGCAGTCGCAGTTCTGTCCTCCGAGAGCGGCTGGATGAGGCCGAAGGCGGAGGACAGTTGGCCGGTGAGAGACTGACCCGTCGAGGACCGAGTGAACTGTCCTCCGCAAGCGGCCGGTTCCAGCCGATCGCGGAGGACAGAACCCAGCTGCTTGCGGCGCTACAGCGCCATGGCCTGGTGGAGGGCGGTTGCGCGCGACTTGCACTCGTTGCCGGAGGCGTCCATGGCCGTCATGAGACGGCCGAGGGCCGGGCGGAACGACGAGTGCCACTCCCCCTCGAACCGGTCGCGCGCCGGCCCCTGCCAGGCGGTGTTGGCGAGCGCGTTGCTGACCGTCGCGATCAACGCTTCGATCTCCCCTGGCTTGGTGCGCAGCTGGTCGCCGAGCTGGTGCAGCTGCTCGACGTCGGCTCCGATGATCCCTGCGGGCATCCCTGATTCCTTCCGCTCCCGGCGTGGTACCGGCTACCCACCATGGGTGTCGGGCCGCGCCGGAAACGGAAACGGGACCTGCTGCCTACCATGACCCGATGCCGTCCACCTCCGAGATCGATACCGCCGACCTGCGCGAGGAGGCGCAGGAGCTGCTGGCTCCGACCGTCGAGCTGCGCCGCACACTGCACTCGTGGCCGGAGATCGGCAACGACCTCCCGGTCACCCGCGACCACGTGCTCGAGGCGATCGAAGGGTTGCCCCGTGACGTCACCACCCACGAGACGACCAGCGGCATCACCGCGCTGCTGACCGGTGGCCGGCCCGGACCGACGATCCTGCTGCGCGGCGACATGG
>JBPCJL010000372.1:0-12164 GCA_051005355.1 Ilumatobacteraceae bacterium | reverse complement strand
CCAACGTGCGGTCGCTGACGGTCGCCGGGCCGGTGTCTGGGCCGCTCAACATCTCCCGCGGCTGTCCGCGATCCGTGCTCGACATGGCGCGGGCGTTGCGGCCCGCCGGCGCACCCGCGCCGACCGTGGTCGGCGGCTACCGCCCGGGGGATGTGCGCCACGTGTTCGCCAGCCCGCAGCGGGCGCAGGATCGGCTCGGCTTCGTCGCCCGCATCGGATTCGAAGACGGGATGGGCGAGTTCAGGACGGCAGCGCTGCGGGGGCCGGTCACCGGTGGAGAGGTGCGGTGAGGAGGCGATCACCACTTCGACACCAGCGCCGCCTGCAGCGCGATGGCGCTCACCGCTTGCAGCGCGACCAGCGACGCTGAGCGGACCGTGGCGGCGACGACGGCGCCACCGGCGATGGCGATCCACGGGTAGAACAGCAACCAGATCCGCTCGACCTCGGCCCGGCTGTACTGGGACAGGTGGGCCAGCGCCAAGGCGAGCAACCCGCCGCCGACGAGCAGCCACACGCGCCGGTCGCGCAGGAATGACAGACCGGCCAGCGTGAGGGGTCCGAGGGCGATCAGTGCGGCGGCGAGGTTGGCGACGGCGAAGTACTCGAGCGTGCGCAGCCCTGCCGTGCCCTCCCAGTACTGCAGGCGCGTCTCCGCCGCGCCGGCGAACCACCAGAACCCGAACGCGGCGAAAGCGAGCATCACGGCGATGATGGCCACGGCGGCCGTCGCGCCGTTGACAACGGCGAGACGCCTGTGCAGGCGCGCGTGGGCGACGAGGAGGACGGCCGGCACAACGAGGAACACGGCGCCGCCGTAGGTGAAGAACAGCAGCAGCCCCAGCAACACGCCGGAGATCGCTGCCGCGACGAACCGATGACTGCGGCCCATGCGCAGGCCGACGGCGGCGGCGGCGACGGCGCACGCACCGATGGCGCTGTAGACGGCATCGGCGGACGTGACCATCCAGAGCGCGTACGGGGCGACCACGAGCGCGGGTGCGGCACGGCGCACCCAGTCCGATCCGGCGACGGCCCACACTGCGACGAGCACTGCGACCGGGACCGCCGCCGTCGCCACGACCGAGAGGACCGCCGTCCACCACTGGCCGCCGAGGCCGACGGCGTCGAGGGACTTGAGCACGAGCACGAAACCGGGTGGATGCCCGCGCACGTGCACCGAGTAGTCGTCGATGCGCTCGACGAACGTGCCCACGAACTCGGCCGCCGGCGGCGCCAGCGGCAGGTTGACCAGGTACTCCGTCTCGTGCGCGGCTCCCCGCAACACCCCGTCGGCGCCGTCGGTGAGGGCCAGCATGAGCGCGACCGCGCCGGCGGCGACCGACGACGCGGCGACGACCGCCCGCAGCCGGGCTCTCCACCACCACCCGCGGGCCACGCCGACCACCACGCCGGCGGCGACGACCGCGGCCCCGACGAGGCCCCAGCCGAAGCGCCAGTCCCAGCCATCGAGCGGGTCACGTCCGACGAGGGGAGCCGCACCGAGGTTGATGGCCGGTGTGTCGCGCTCGTACCACCGGCCCCAGATGACGCTGATGGACACGATGGCGACGGCGGCGATCCACAGCGCCACCGGGGCGGCGCGGGTGACCCGGCTCGTCACTGGTGCATGACCGAGATGGGCGACGCGTTCGAAGCGGCGCTGCCAACGGGGCACCAGTGACGGAGTCGCCGCCAGCTCATCGGTGCGCAGGTTCGGCGGCGCCGAGGCGGCGGGCCAGCAGTGCGCCCGCCAACGCGGCTGCCCCCCACGCCGCGACGTTCGACGCCGTCGAGACCACCTGGATCGACCCGTCCGAGCGCACGTAGTCGAACGTCCCGGCCACGAACCCGACGACGGCAAGGACGGCGAACCCGGCCGCGCCGGCCCACGCCAACGTCCGTCGGCGGGACCCGCCGACCAGCACCAGGCCGAGGACGAACGTCAGCAGCGCCCAGAGCGGGTTGAAGAACAGGAACTTCAGCTCCCACCGGCGAACCAGGGCTCCCGCTCCGTCGACGAACCCCGCATCGCTGCCGAGCAGCGCCGCCTCGTCACCGGCGAAGGAGATCGACCGGGCGACGAAGAGGCCGAGCAGGCCGATCACGGTCGCCACCACTCCGACGATCACCAGCGCCCGCTGCGCCGCCCTCGGCCCACGCTCGAGCACGCCGTCCAAGCCGACGTGGCGACCGGCGTCCGTGGCGTAGAGCACGAGGTTCAGCGCGATCATCATCAGGTAGGACCACGACCACTCGTCGGCGCCGTCGTAGTAGATGACCGAGAGCAGGATCGGGATCGTCAAGGCGGCACCGACGATGGCCACCAGCTTCGTGCGCCACCCCACGAGCAGGAGGGCGGCGACGACCAGCTCGCTGATCAGCACCACCCACCCGAAGAAGCGGAAGTTGGGCAGGATGATCTCCTCGGTCACCCAGGTGAACGGGGCGAACGGAGAGCTGCGGGTGACCGAGTCCGAGTACTTGAACAGGCCGCCGCCCGTGTCCTCGCCGAACGCCGGCGGCACCTTCCAGTGCAGGTTGGCCAGCCACAGCAGCCCGGTGAGGATGCGCACCCCACCGATCACGCCACTGCGCACCCGCTCGTCGCGGCTGGCGACCGGGATCGCGACCGTCACTGCGAGGCCTCGACGAGCGCGCCGTGCCGTTCCGTCTCCTCCGAGTCGCCCAGGTCGGCGTTGGCGGCGTCGGCTCGTCGCTCGATGCGGCTCCAGATGGCGAAGGCGACGCCGACCGTCGCCCATCCGGCGAGCACGTCGACGACGTAGTGCTCGCCCAGGTACACGACGGAGAGCGCCATGGCGAGCGGGAACGAAAGGAGGGCGGCGCGCAGCCACCGCCGGCGCACGCGGGGGAGGAAGAACACGACGACGAGCAGCGAGAAGGCGGCGTGGAGCGACGGCATGGCGGCGACCTCGTTCAGCCACTGGCGCCCGGAGTCCCACGTGTCGGTCAGGACATCGAGCCCGAGCTGCTGCCAGAAATGACCGACCGGCCGCGCCACGGGTGCGATGGCGTCGAGTCGGATGGACCCGTGGCCACCACCCGCCATCCAGGGAGGCGCGGTCGGGAGCAGGACGAAGCCGACGCAACCGATGAACAGCACGGTCGCCATGCGGCGCATGAAGCGCACCCACTGGTGGCGGTTGCGCACCCACAGGTAGATGACGATCGCCGCCGGGAGCGGGTAGTGGGTGGCGTAGAGGAGCGAGGCCACCGCGTCGTACCAGCGCACCGTGTCGGGTGAGTAGAACTGCTCCTGCATCCACAGGGTGGCGTCGTGGCCGAACAGCAGCAGGCGGTCGAGGTCGCGCACCGACTCGACCTGGAGCGGTGCGCCGAGACCGTCGGCGAGGGCCCGGCTCTCCTCGTACGCCAGCCACATCACCGTGAACAAGATGAGATCGCCGCCGAGGCGCACCCACTGCTCGAGCGGCCGACCGACGTGCGCGATGGCCAGCGCGATGCCGATCACGGCCAGCACCCAGAGGCGATCGACAATCAGGCCGTTGACCTGGAACCACGTGAGGTAGGCAGCGGCTGCCATCGCCAGCAACGCCCAGCGCACCCCGCGCCACGCCCGGTACTGGTCAGCCGGCGCGGGGCCCGCGACCAGGGGACGGGGCTCCGAGCTCAGCGTCGACGTCATCCGCACGGAGCGTAGGTACGGCGCCTGGCCGCAGGCCAGCACCCGGCGGCGCTGTTTCGACAACGTTTCGCCACCACGCGCGCGCTGCTGGTGGAGCGGATCGCTGGGTCGCCGTGCCTCACCCGGTGGCACCGTGTTCGTCGGCCCACGCGTCGAAGGCGGCGCGCGCCAGGTCCGGCCGGCTCGTGTACACCCCGTCGACGCCGACCTCGGCGAGCGTGCGCATGACCTCGGGGTCGTCGACCGTCCAGGTGAACAGGGCCATCCCCCTGCGGTGGGCGATCTCCACCTGTTGCTGATCGAAGCGATCGGCCCGGTACGGGGGCTGCCCGATCGGCGACACCGCGCACCACTCCTGCTCGCTCTCGTCCGCCGCCCGCATGCGGTCGAGGTCGGCGTAGGTCGTGGTGATCAGCAGCACCTCGGGGCACACGTCGCGGGCTGCGTACACCGCCGAATCGTCGTTAGCGCTGAGGTACACGTCCGTCGCCCGCCCGGTGCGGCGCAGGACCGTGCACAGCTCCACGGCCATCGACGGCTCACTCTGCTTGAGCTCGAGCGACATCGGCGTCTCCGGGAAGCCCGTGAGGACCTGCTCCAGCGTCGGCACGCGGACGGGCGCCGGGAACGGCTCGCCGGTCCAGCGTGCTGCCGCGTCGAGCCGCTGGACATCGGCCCACGCCAGCTCGTCGACGTTGCCAGTGCCGTCGGTCGTCGACGCGACGTCGCGGTCGTGGCGGGCGATGATCATCCCGTCGGAGGTCATCCGCAAGTCCACGTCGAGGATGTCTGCGCCGGCGGCGACCGATCGCTGCATGGCCTCGATCGTGTTCGATGGGCCGACGCCCTCGCCACCGGCATGGGCGATCACCAGCGGCGGGCTCGACACCCACGCGCTCGGTGGGCAGGCGACCGCGGTCGAGCTGCCGCTGGCGCACGCGCCGAACAGACCGGCGATGGCGATCCAAGATGACCGAGGTCGAGACGTGACCGCAGTGTCGCGCCCGGTCCGTCCGTCGACGGTGCACCCCGACTTGATGCGACGAGTTCGGGTCAGAGGTGGCGCTCGCTCAGGGGGTGACGACGCGCAGGCCGTCGGCGGCGGCATACACCACGTCGCCGCCGGCGCGCACCACCGTGGCCGTCTGGCAGTCGCCGGCGAGGTCCTCCTGTCGAGTCGGTCGACTGTCGACGATCCGGTAGCGCAGCAGCGCCCCGCTCTTGAAGCCGCACACCACCAACTGATCGGCCCCGAGGTGATCGATGCCGGCCGGGGCGGTACCCGCCGGGAGCTCGACGCCGTCGCCGCTGTCGGCGTCGCCGCGCATGAGGCGCTCGCCGGTGTCGCCCGGTGCGTTGTCGGCGACCCAGATCGTGCCGTCGTCGACCACGGTGAAGGCGAACGGGTTGTTCCAGCCCGCCGAGACCGGCTGCGGCTGCTGGTCCGGCGGCCCTTCGGGATCGAGCGAGACGAGCTTGCCGTTGATCGCCGTCAGGTCGTCGATCAGCTCGTTGCGCAGCAGATCGCCGACGCCGATCACCAACCGCCCGTCGCGCGAGGCGAGGTGCCCGCCGTTCGAGATGTCGGTGCTCGGCGGGCCCTCCCACACCAGTCGCGTCGCCCCCGGTGCGACCTGGCCGACGACGAGCCGGCCGTCGGGTCTGATCCACGCCGCGAACGTGCGGCCGTCGGCGTCGACGGCAACTCCGAGGAGACCGCGCTGGCCGTCGGTGCGCACGCCAACATCGGCGACCGGCGGCCCGACAGCGCCGGTGGCCGAGACGTCCCGGATCTCGCCGCTGGCACGGAGCCCGACCCGCACCGAACCGTCGGGAAGGGCGACCAGGGCGGTCACGTCCGTGACGTCCGGGGCGAGCAGGCGAGACCCCGCCGCTGGCGTGCCCGACCCTCCACCGCACCCGGCCAGCGCGATGAGCACCACCCACGCGGCGAGGCCAGCGCTGCGCTGTCTCGAGGACACCACGCGTCGGACCCCTCCCGCTGTGGGCCTAGTGCGTCGGCTGCGGGGCAGTCGACATGCGGGCCTCGTGGCGATCCTCCCGGCCGGCGGCCACCTCGGCGACGGCAGCGACCACGAGCACGGCCTCGATGACCTTGGTGATCCAGCCCAGCGTGTCGAAGAAGCCGAGCACGAGGTAGGTGATGATCGACGCCAGCGCGATGCCGACGAGGGCCAGGCGGGCCAGGCCGCGCAGTGGCGCCAGCGTCGGCCACGGCGCGTACATCACCGCCAACGCCAGCAGGGATCCGACCCCGGCCAGGATGAACAGGATCGCGTAGCCCGACGCGTCGTTGGAGAACTCCTGCGGCACGAGGTAGAGGTGGATGCCCGCGACGGCCAGGGTCGTCAGGATGACGACCCCGGAGAGCGGACCGATCGAGGGCTTGTCGACGTTCAGTTTCATGTCAGGGCCTCCGTTCCGTCGCCCGTCGCCGGATCTCGCCGTGTTGCACGCCGGGCGACCTCTTCATCGTTCCCGGCGATCACTGCCTCACCCGTGCCCAGGGCGAGAGTTTCGTGTTTGTTGAGGGCGCACCGGGGCCGCCTTCTCGGCGGCGGTCGGCCCACAGCACGGCGATGATCGTCATCGAGTCGACGATCTGTCCGGAGAGGACCATCTCCAGCGCATCAGCGAACGGCACCGTGTCGACGGAGAAGTGCTCGGTCGCGTCCGGCTCGGCCGTCCCGGCGACGAGATCGTGGGCCAGGAACAGGTGCGCGGTCTCGTCGACGACGCTCTTCGACGTTGCGTAGGCCGTCAGCGGCGTGAGTCGCCTCGCCTGCACGCCGACCTCCTCGGACAGCTCGCGCTGGGCCGCCGCCTCGATCGACTCGCCCGCGTGCACGCCGCCGGTCGGCATCTCCCACGTCGTCTGTCCGGTGATGTACCGGAACTGCTGGACGAGCAGGACGTGATCGTCGTCGACGAAGGGGAGCATCCCGACGCAGGATCCACAGCGCACGATGCCGTAGAGCGTCGTCGCTCCGGAGGGCAGCCTGATGACGTCCTCGTCGACGGCGATCCATGGGTTCTCGTACGCTCGACGCCGGCTCAGCCGTGTCCACCCGCCGCCGGCGTCCTCCTCACCGGACCCGGTGGTCATCGGCGTTCGAGCACCGCGTGCAGGAATCGCTGCGCCGCGCCCCGCGGGGTTCGGTGGGTCCGTTCGAACGACTCTCGAAGTGTGAACTCGGCGAACAGTGTTGCCAGCGACGGCGCGTCGCCACGATGCACGGGGAGCCCGCTGCAGTGGGTCGGACCGTCGGGCGCGAAGCCGGCCAGGACGAGATGGCCGCCCGGGCGCACCGCCACCGCTGCACTCGCGGCGTAGGCGAGGCGATCGTCGTGATCCGTCAGGAAGTGCAGGGTCGCCCGATCGTGCCACACGTCCACGGGCCGCCTGAACGTCAGCGCGCGAGCGTCAGCGCGAACGAAGGTGACTGCGGCCGCACCTCGACCGAGCGCAGCGCGCAGCCGGTCGAGCGCCATGTCGGAGATGTCGACGGCGTGCACGTCGCCGTATCCGACGTCGACCAGCGTGCCGACCAGTGGCGACGCTCCGGCACCGATGACCGCGATGCGCTCCGTTCGCGCCGACACGCGGCGCACCAAGGACGCTCAAGGTTCCGGCGATTCCTGGAACCAGCTCACGGTGCTCGGCGCGACGGTCGACCACACGTCGTCCCAGTGCGCTCGGTCGACGGACTCCGTGCGGCCGGCCATGGGCGCGATCGTACGATCCTGCGCCGTCGCGCGCGATGTTCGTGGATGTTGCGGAGCCGTTGAGTCACACCGGGGCGCCGCACGCCGAGCGACGGCACGTACACCATCAGACGGAGAGTTTCGAGAATGTTGAGGTGGCACAGGGTCGCGCCAATGGGCCACGGTGACAACTGCACGCGCCGGTCTCGATCCGGGAACGTCGTTCACCGTTCGCCGATTCGACGTGATGGTCACCAAGCACGGCGACCACGTCGGCGGTGAACGTGACGCCGTGGCCGCGCTCGTCGCCGGCGACGCCGACGCGGCGTGCGTGATCGATGGCAACCAGTCGCTGTTCGTCAGCGAGGGCTTGCTCGAGCCGGGCGCGGTGCGGGTGCTGTCGCGCACGGAGCCGTTCGACCATTGCACGATGACCGTCCTGGACGACGTCGACGACTCCACCGTCGAGCGGTTCGTCGAGCTGCTGCTCTCGATGTCGTTCGACGACCCCGAGGTCCGCCCACTGCTCGAGCTGGAAGGGCTGCGGCAGTGGCGGCCCGGCCGCACGGAGCTGTACGCGCCGCTCGAGGCCGCGGTCGACCGGCTCGGCTTCTACGGCTCCGATGGGTCGATCCTGGTCGACGGATATCCAGCCTGATGGCCGCTCACGGCCGTGACAGCTGTCCGCGTGAACGGTCGCAGACGGGTCACGCGGCGACGATCGTTCGCTCGCCTGCGGTCGCCGTCAGCGCGGACGTCGGTCTGGATGCACGCTCATTGGTGCACCATCGAGCTGTGCGACGGTTTCGGCACTGCGTCAGGAACGTGGCACCAATGAGCGGGTCGCCGCAAAGCCGGCGACGAAGAAGCACCGCAACAATCGTTCGCTCGCTCGAGGGCTCGCTCGCTCACACTGGGACGACGACGTCGCGGGCCGCGGCGTCGACGTGGAAGGAGCGCCACGTCGACACCGCAGAGGCGGGGTCGAACACGTCGTCCACGATGCGGAACTCCGCGGTCCAGCGCTCCGCAGTGACCGTGTGCCGTGTGTAGCCACGATGCACGAGCTCTGACGCGACCACGTCGACGAACGAGTCGAGCACCGGCTGCAGCGACGGGTCGACGTTCGCCGCCGACGAGATCGATGCCGTCACGAACTCGACGCCGACCCCGGGCAGCCGGCCCACTCCGGCCAGGTGGATGTCGCCGGTCAACACGACCAGCCGGTCCTTGGTCGCCGCCTGGGCCAGCAGGCGGTCACGCGCCGGCCCGTAGCCGTCCCACTGGTCGTAGTTCAGGATCGCCTCGCCCAGGCGAAGGTTCGTCATCACGGTCTGCTGCGCCAGCACCGTCCACGTGGCCGACGCGGCCTTGAGGGTCTCGCCGACCCACGCCTCCTGGTCGACGCCGAGCATGGTGCGAGCTGGGTCGAGCGCCTCCAGGCACGCCGGTTCGGGGCTCAGCACGGGAGATCCGCAGGCCTGGTCGCTGCGGTACTGGCGCCCGTCGAGGAGGAGCACGTCGGCGAGGTCGCCCCATCGCACGGCACGGTGGATGGCCCAGCCGCCGGGTTCGGGCCGCGGCAGGCGGACCGGCATGTGCTCCCACCACGCCTGATAGGCGTCGTCGCGCCGGGTCGGGAACGCCGCTGACTCCGCCGGCTCCTGCGGGACCAGCGCGGCATAGTTGTTCTCCACCTCGTGGTCGTCCCACACGACGAGCCACGGCGCCACCGCTCGCGCCGCCTGGAGGTCCGGGTCGGACAGGTACTGCGCGTAGCGTGCCCGATAGGCGGCGAGGTCCGTGATCTCGGGGCCGTCGTGGACCCGCGGTCGATCGGGGGCGATCGTGCCGGCCGCGCCCTCGTAGATGAAGTCGCCGAGAAAGGCCACCAGGTCCGGCTGCCACTCGGCCAGGTCCCGATGGGCGGCGTAGTAGCCGGTCTCGAAGTGCTGGCACGAGGCGGTGGCGACGCGCAGCTCACGGGTGGCGCCGGCCGGTGCCGGTGCCGCCCGGCCGGCCGGGCTGGTGAAGCCGCCGGCGCGGAACCGGTACCACGACGGACCGGCCACCTCGGCGATGGCGTGCACGCTGTGGCCGTCTCGAGCGATGGCCGACTCCGATCCGCTGGCCGTGATGTCGCCGAACTCCTCGTCCGAGGCGACCTCCCACGTGACGTCCACCTCGTCCGGAAGGCCCAGGCCGGTGAGCCGCGTCCACAGCACGACCGACTCGGTGTCGGGGTCGCCGGCCGTGACGCCGAGCGTGAAGGGGTCGGCGGACAGGGCGGCGATCGTGGTGGTCGTCGTCGCCGGAACCGTCGTTGTCGCCGCGGATGTGGTGGTCGCGTCGGTCGTGACGGGCGCGGCGGTGCTCGGCGGTGACGGCGCCGGCCCGTCTGTCGTGCCGGTCGTGTCAGGCGTGTCGGTCGCCGAGTCGCCGTTGCTCGTGCAGGCGCCGACGAGGACCGACGCGCCGAGGGCCAGGAACGTCCGTCGCGAGATGCTCACGACTCCATCATCTCGCGGCTCGGGCCGCCGGGGAGGGCGACCGTTACCATCCGCAGCGCATGAACGACATCGAACGCGTCGGGGTGATCGGCGGCGGGTTGATGGGCGCCGGCATCGCCGAGGTGTGCGCCAGGGCCGGTTGTCACGTCGTCGTGCGCGAGGTGGAACCGGCGGCGGCCGAGGCCGCGCTGGCCAGGATCACCTCGTCGCTCGATCGTGGCGCCCGTTCCGGCAAGCTCAGCGAGGCCGAGCGCGACGCCGCCCTCGGCCGGCTGCAAGTGACCACCGACCTCGACGCGTTGGCCGATCGCCAGCTCGTCGTCGAAGCCGTGGTGGAGGACGAGGCGACCAAGGTCGAGGTGTTCCGAGCCCTGGACGCGGTGGTCGCCGATCCGGCCGCCATCCTCGCCAGCAACACCAGCTCCATCCCGATCATGAAGCTGGGCATCGCCACCGGTCGACCCGAGCAGGTCATCGGCATCCACTTCTTCAACCCCGTGCCGGTCCTCAAGCTCGTCGAACTGGTCACCAGCCTGCTGACGGCACCGGCGACGGTGGAGACAGCCGATCGCTTCGCTCGCGAGGCGCTGGGCAAGCGGGTCATCCGCAGCCAGGACCGCGCCGGCTTCGTCGTGAACGCGCTGCTCGTCCCGTACCTGCTGTCGGCGATCCGGATGATGGAGTCCGGTTTCGCCACCGCCGACGACATCGACACCGGCATGGTCGAGGGCTGCAACCACCCGATGGGACCGCTGCACCTCGCCGACCTGATCGGTCTCGACACCACGCAGGCCGTCGCCGAGAGCCTCTACGAGGAGTTCAAGGAGCCGCTGTACGCGCCGCCGCCCATGCTCTCGCGAATGGTCGAGGCCGGCCTGCTCGGCCGCAAGTCCGGGCGGGGCTTCTACGACTACGCCAAGCAGGCGAGCTGATGTCCGACGCGGCGGAGGGCGGCCACGGACGGGTCCTCGTGGCCAAGGTCGGCCTCGACGGCCATGACCGCGGTGTCAAGGTCGTCGCCCGCATCCTGCGTGACGCCGGCTACGAGGTCATCTACACCGGTCTGTTCCAGACGCCGGACACCGTCGCCGCCGCCGCTGTCGACGAGGACGTCGACGCCATCGGGCTGTCGATGCTGTCGGGCGCCCACATGACGCTGGCCCCGCTCGTCGTCGAGAAGGTGCGGGAGCGGGGGGCTGACATCCCGGTGGTCGTCGGCGGCATCGTGCCGGACGCCGACGTACCCCGATTGCTGGAGGCCGGCGTCGCCGGCATCCTGACGCCCGGCGCCACGGGTGCCGAGGTGGTCGAGGTGGTGCGCATCGCCATCGCCTCCCGGGCGTGAGCATCGACCGGGTCGAGCGGCTGACGAACCTGCTGGCCCTCCTGCTGGAGACCTCGCGACCGCTGACCCTGGTCGAGATCGACAGCGAGTTGGAGGGTCAGTACGTCGGCAAGGACGCCACCCGCCGGGCCGGGTTCGAGCGGGACAAGGCAGCGCTGCGGTCGATCGGCGTGCCGATCGAGACGACCGTCCTCGGCGGCGGCCAGGCCGGGGTCAGCGCTTATTGGATCGATCGCCACCGCTACGAGCTGGCCGACCTCGACCTCGACGATGACGAGCGCCACGCCCTGCAGGTCGCCGTCGCCGCCGTCCGGCCCACCTCGGGAGAGCCGGCGCTGTGGAAGCTCGGCGTCGACGTGTCGGCGGACGCCGCCGTCGGATCGGTGACGGCGACGGTGCCGGAGCTGCCCGAGTTGCCGGTGCTCCGGGAGGCCACGGCACGGCGCGCCAATGTGGAGTTCGACTACCGCGGCCGGCGCCGGCGGCTCGATCCGTTCGGACTGCTGCTGCGGGACGGCTTCTGGTACGTCGTCGGTCGCGACCACGACCACGATGAGGTACGCACGTACCGCGTGGACCGGATCAGCGGTCCGGTCGAGGAGGAAGGTCCTCCGGACGCGTTCGAGCGGCCAGTCGGGTTCGACCCGCGCCACGCCTTCCCCACCGACCCGAAGCTGCTCGGCGGCGACGCCGGGCTGACCGCGCTGGTGCGCGTCGACGCGGCGCGGGCGGCGGCCGTCGAGCGCGAGCTCGGTGCCGGCCGGGTCGTGGCGAGGCTCGACGACGGGTCGGTCGAAGTGGAGGTCCCGTGCGCCAACCGGCCGGCGTTCCGGTCGTGGGTGCTCGGCCTGGCCGAGCAAGCCGTCGTGCTCGGACCAGAAGAACTGCGGGCCAAAGTCGTCGACTGGCTCCG
>JBPCJL010000371.1:0-12281 GCA_051005355.1 Ilumatobacteraceae bacterium | reverse complement strand
GCTCCACTGGCACAACGCCCGCCAAATCCCCGTGGAGCACGGCCCTTTGGCCTCGTCGAGGCTGTCGACGACGCGATGAGGGCGCTGCGCAGGCTTGGCCGGGCAACCAAGTGCTCGGGGTGGGCGCCGTGGTGCTGCTGGCGTGCACGCAACGGCGGCATGAGCGGATCGCCATCCCGGTCGTCGGCGGCGTAGCGCCATACTGAGCCCACCGGCCGCCATGGCTCGTGGGGTGGCACTCAGGACCTCCGGGGCGGGCACGTGATGGTCTGCCCGCGGTCCCCGACGGCTGACCAGGGTTAGCGGTTCAGGTTGCCGTCAGCGTCGAACCGGAGCTCGGTGAGCCGGTGGGGCGCCACCTCTGCGTCCGTTCCGAGCGCGACGCTCACCTTCTGGTAGCTCCACTTCATCACGTCGAGCGTCAGCTCGAGCAGCTGATCGTCGCTGAAGTGCTGGTGCAGGTCCTCTCCAAGTGCCGACGAGATGTCGGCCGGTCGCGACATCATGTCCTGGGCCAGCGCCACCGCCGCCCGCTGTGCCGCGTCGAGCGTCTCACCGCCGGCATCGGCGTCGGCGATCGTGGCCTCGTCCAACCCCTCGTGCTTGGCAACTGCCAGGCGCACGGACAGTCAAGTGTGGCAGTCGTGGTAGCGGGCGCAGCGCAGTCGCACCAGCTCGGTGGTGATGGGATCGACGCCGTCGAGGCGCACGACGGCGGCCTGCCATGCGCCGAGCGCGCGGCGCAAGGGACGGGCGGCGCCGACGCCAGGGGTGATCCGGTGCGCCCGCTCAGCCATCGCCACCTCCGAACAGCGCCCGCCAGGTCTGGCGCAGCCGCTGGCGCTGCTCGACGACGAGTAGGGCGCTCGTGAAGTCGGCCAGGCCCTGCTCACCGAGCTGCTCGCGCAGGGCGAAGACCGTGGCGTCATCCATCCCGGCGACGTCGATGACCCACTGCTCTGTGAACGCAAGGGCGGTCCGTTCGACCGCGCCGAACCGTCCCGATCGATGCCAGTCGGCCAGCTCGTCCACCGCGGCCTCGTCCAGCCCGGCGGCGACGGCCGCCGGTGTCCGTGTTGCCCGCTCATTGGAGCACCCGAGCAGCATGGCCACGCGCAGCCGGCAGAGGTCGAGCAGCACCGGGTCGACCGACGTCCACGCGGCGTCCCAGGCCTCGGCAAGATGGGCGCGTACGTCGGGATGATCGACCAGGACCTCGTCGAGCACCTCGTCCGTCGCTCGATCGAAGGACACGGTCACGGCCCTCGACGGTAGCGAGCCGGCACCTCCGGCCGGGGGTCGTGGCCGGGGTCCACGTTGACGGTGACAACCCTCGCGCATGATGGACGCCATGGACACCGCACTCGCCGTCCTGGCGCTCATGGCGCTCGCCGCTGTGGCGGCGGCCGCATGGGCGGTCGGCGTCGCCTCCGGTCGTCGCCGGGGCGGTGACCAGGTGTCCGCCGGGGTGGCGATCACCGAAGCGTTCGACCTGGCGTTGGGCGAGCTGGCCGAGCGGTCGGCGCACGACCGCGACGTGGCCGTGCGCGCCGCGCTCGAGCACGCCTCGATCCTCGCCCGCGAGCAGCTGGGCGCCGCTGCGAGTGGCGTCGCCAACTCCGTGTCGGCCGATCTCACGGCCAAGAAGGACATCATTGACACCCGGCTGGACGAGGTCCGCGTGGAGCTGCGCTCCGAGCTGCAGCGGCTCGGTCAACTGGTCACCAAGTTGGGGACGGCCAGCGCCCAGCGGTTCGGCCAGGTCGACCAGTCGCTGCGCACCCACGCCGAGGTGGCCGGCGCACTCGCCGAGTCGACGCGGACGTTGCGCGAGGCGCTGTCCAACCCGCAGGTGCGCGGTCAGTGGGGCGAGCGGATGGCCGAGGACGTCCTGCGGCTGGCCGGGTTCACCGAGCACGTCAACTACCGCAAGCAGACGAACGTGGCCGGTGGCACGGGCCGGCCCGACTACACCTTCGAGCTGCCGAAGGGCCACGTGCTGTACATGGACGTCAAGTTCCCGCTGGCGTCATACCTCCGGTACCTGGAGGCCGGGACGGACGCCGAGCGGCAGGCCCACCTCAAGCGCTTCCTCGCCGACGTCCGGTTGCGGGTCAAGGAGCTGGCCAAGCGGGAGTACGCCGCCGAGGGTGACCGGCCGACGGTCGACTACGTGCTGCTGTTCCTCCCGAACGAGCAGCTCACCGGGTTCATCCACGAGCACGACCCCGGCCTGCTCGACGAGGCCCTCGGCCAGCGCGTCGTGATGTGCTCGCCGCTGACCCTGTTCGCATTCCTCGGCGTCATCCGCCAGGCCTTCGACAACTTCATGGTCGAGCGCACGAGTGACGAGATCCTGCAGCTGATCGGCAAGTTCGGCGCCCAGTGGCAGAAGTACACCGACTCGGCCGAGAAGGTGAAGCGGCACTTCGACGGCGTGCAGCGCGAGTTCGACCAGCTCGTCGGCACGAGGCGCCGGGCGCTCGAGCGGCCGCTCCAGCAGCTGGAGGCGCTGCGGATCGATCGTGGCCTGCCCGTCGAGGGCGAGCTGTTCGCCGAGGACCTCGACAACGTCCGCGAGCTGGGCGCCTGAGGCCCGGTTGCACGGCAGGATGTGGCTCCAGTGACCCAGCCGGCCTTTCACTTCGAGGACGAGCCGCTCGACGACCCGACCAACCCGACGCTGACCGTCGGCGAGCTGGCCGACGCGGTCAACCAGGCGCTGCGGCGCACGTTCTCCGAGGGCGTGTGGGTGCGCGGCGAGATCACCGGGTGGAACGAGCGGGGCGATCACGCCTACTTCCAGCTCGCCGACGACTCGCCGGGGCGGACGGCCGTCCTGCGGGTGCAGTTCTTCGCCCAGGCCCGCCAGCGGCTTCGCCCGCTGCTGACGAAACACCGGCTGCGCCTCGGCGACGGCATGAAGGTGCGCATCTTCGGTCATCTCGACTTCTACGCCCCGGGCGGCCAGCTCGGACTCAAGCTCGTCGACGTCGACCCCCGCTTCACGCTCGGCGACCTGGCCCAGCAGCGCGACCAGGTGCTGCGCCGCCTCGCCGCCGACGGCTCGCTCGACGCCAACCGGCGGCACCGCCTCAGCCCGGTGCCGCTGCGCATCGGGGTCGTCACCAGTGCCGGCACGGCGGCCTGGCACGACTTCCACCACGAGCTGGTGGCCAGCGGGTTCGGCTTCCACCTCGTCCTCGCCAACACCCAGGTCCAGGGGCCGGAGGCGTCCCGGCGGGTGGCCAACGCCATCGCC
Organism: Ilumatobacteraceae bacterium; assembly: GCA_051005355.1. Classification (GTDB taxonomy): domain Bacteria; phylum Actinomycetota; class Acidimicrobiia; order Acidimicrobiales; family Ilumatobacteraceae; genus JALZMG01. Next base: position 9,019 of record JBPCJL010000371.1, on the reverse strand, counting down.
ATGCTGTCGCACCACGCCACACGGCACGGTGGTGACGACGCCCTCGATGCCATCGTCGTGATCCGCGGTGGCGGTTCGCGCAACGACCTGGCCACGTTCGACACCGAGGTGATCGCCAGGGCGATCGCCGGTGCGCCGGTGCCAGTGCTCACGGGGCTCGGCCACGAGATCGACCGCAGCGTGGCCGACGAGGTCGCCCACACCTCGCTGAAGACGCCGACGGCCTGCGCCGGTCACCTCGTCCAGGCCGTCGGGCGCTACCTGGTCGACGCCGAGCAGCGGTTCGCGACGATCGCCGAGACGGCGGCGACGCGACTCCAACGGGCCGACCAGGCGCTCGTCGACCGCGCCCACCGCATCGCCCGGCGCACCCAGGCTGCGGTCGAGCGCGCCGGCGAGCGGCTCGCCGTCCGGGCCAGCCGGCTGCAGTCGTGCGCCACCCGTCCCCTGAACGAGGGCCAGGGCCACCTGGCCCGCTGTACCCACCAGCTCGCCGGTCGGGTGCCGCAGATCCTGCTCGGGGACGAACGGCACCTGATCGCTCTGGAGCATCGCGTCCGGGCGCTGGATCCGGCCAACGTGCTCGCCCGCGGCTGGACCATCACCCGCCGGGCCGACGGATCGATCGTCCGCCGGCCCGACGAGCTCGACGTCGACGACGTCCTCATCACCCAGTTCGCCACCGGCTCGCGACACAGCCGGGTGGTCCCGACTCACGAGGACGGCGAAGCATGACGACCGATCCGACCACGAACAGCTCGGGCCAGGCCGACGGCCTCGGCTACGCCAGGGCCCTCGAGGAGCTGGACTCGATCCTGCGCGAGCTGGAGGGCAGCGACGTCGACGTCGACCGCCTCGCCGACCGCGTCGGCCGCGCGACCGAGCTGATCGCCCTGTGCCGCGACCGCATCCAGACCGCCCGACTGCGCATCGACGAGGTCATGTCGGACCTTCCCTGACGGCCGTCGCCCTCATGGTCGAGAAATGGTTGGACCTCCAACCAATTCTCGGACCAAGACGCCCAGCCCCGGGACGGCGGTCGTGGCGTGGGTCGTGCGCTCGTAACCTGCCCACCGTGCCGACGACTGCGCCGCCGAGCCTGGGGGTCATCGCACACGACATCGACGAGCGCCTGGCCATACTGCTCGATGAGCACCGCCAGCGCTGGGTGATGTTCGACCCGGACCTGGCCGGGCCCTTCGACGAGATCTCGCGCATGGTGCGCGCCGGTGGCAAGCGCCTCCGTCCGGCCTTCTGCTACTGGGGCTTCGTCGCCGCCGGTGGAGATCCTGGCGACCGGCGGGTGATCGACGCCGGCGCGGCGTTCGAGCTGATGCACGCCTTCGCCCTGTTCCATGACGACGTCATGGACGACTCGGCCAGTCGACGCGGCTTGGCCACGACCCACGCGGTCTACGGCGACTCGCACCGCGCCAACGGTTGGTCGGGCGAGGCCCGCCGCTTCGGCGAGGGCGTGGCCATCCTCGTCGGCGACCTCGCCTTCGTCCTGTCCGATCAACTCATGGTCGGCGCCGCACCCGAGCTGTGGACGCTGTGGAACGACCTGCGCATCGAGCTGAACGTCGGCCAGTACCTCGACCTCCTCGGCTCGGTGCAGCGCGACCGCCGGTTGCACAAGGCCGAGCGCATCGCCCGCTACAAGAGCGGCAAGTACACCATCGAGCGCCCTCTGCACGTCGGCGCCTGCCTGGCCGCGCCCGAGCGAGCCGCCGAACTGCTGCCGGCGCTCAGCGCGTACGGCCTGCCACTCGGTGACGCCTTCCAGATGCGCGACGACGTGATGGGTGCCTTCGGCGACACCGCGCTGACCGGCAAGCCCGTCGGTGACGACCTGCGCGAGGGCAAGCCGACGCCGCTGCTGGCGCGCGCCGTCGCCGCCGCCACGCCGGAGCAGCTCCAACTCCTCGAGCTCGTCGGGACCCCCGGGCTCGACCCCGCCACGATCGCCGCCATCCAGCAGGTGATCGTCGACACCGGCGCCCTCGCCGCCCTCGAGGGCCACATCGAGACGCTCGCCGACGAGGCGATCGCCGCCATCGACGCCGCCCCGGTGACGGTCGACGCCCGGCGCGAGCTCGCCACCCTGGCCGACTTCGTGGTCGGTCGCAACGTATGAGCGAGCGTCCCGGGGAGGGCCACAGGCCAGCGGCGATGCCAAGCGAGCGAATGATCGTGGACGTCTGAACAGCCGTGCGAGTCGTCGTCATCGGGGCCGGTCTGGGCGGGATGTCGGCCGCCGCGCACCTCGTCGGCGACGGGCACGAGGTCACCGTGCTCGAGCGTGGCGACCGGCCCGGTGGACGCGCGGGGCTGATCGAGCGCGACGGCTTCCGCCTCGACAACGGACCCACCGTGATGACCATGCCCGGCCTGCTCGAAGACGTGTTCGCCGCCGCCGGCCGCGACCTCGCCTCCTACGTGCGTCTGAAGCCGGTGGATCCGATGTATCGGGCCACGTTCGCCGACGGCTCGGTGCTCGACGTGCGCCACGGGCGGACGGCGATGGCCGAGGAGATCGGGCGGTTCTCCGGGCCGGCGGCGGCCGCTTCGTTCGAGCGCTTCGCCGACTGGCTCACCGAGCTGTACCGCCTCGAGATGCCCAACTTCATCGACGCCGACTTCGACTCGTCGCTCGACCTCGTCCGCAAGTGGCGAGCAGGCGCCCAGCTGGTCCGCCTCGGCGGCTTCGGACGACTCGGGCGCAAGGTGGCCTCGTTCTTCGACGACGAGCGCCTGCAGCGGATCTTCGGGTTCCAGGCGCTGTACGCCGGCGTGGCACCGTACGAAGCGCTCGCCCTCTACGCCGTGATCACCTACATGGACTCGATCAAGGGCGTCTCGGTTCCGGAGGGCGGCATGCACGCCATGGCGACCGGTCTGGCCGCGGCGCTCGCCGACGCCGGCGTCACCTTCCGCTACGACGCCGAGGTGGCGCGCGTCCTGCGTGACGGCTCGGGCGCCGTGAGCGGCGTGGAACTGGTCGACGGCGAGCGCATCGCCTCCGGCGTGGTCGTCTGCAACCCGGACCTGCCCGTCGCCTATCGCACGTTGCTCGGCGGCGTCGACGCACCGCGTGTGGCTCGCCGCGGTCGCTACTCACCGTCGTGCCTGCTGTGGGTGGCCGGTGTCGAGGGCCGGCCACCGGCGCACGCCGCCCATCACAACCTCCACTTCGGCGCCGATTGGGACGGGGCGTTCCGCGCCATCGTTGACGAGGGTCGGCCGATGCCCGATCCGTCGATCCTCGTCACGCTGCACTCCCTGGACGACGCCGATCTCGCCCCGCCCGGATGCTCGACCCTGTACGTGCTCGAGCCGACGCCCAACCTCGACGGCCGCGTCGACTGGACCCGTCACCGCCAGCCGGCGATGGACCGGCTGCGGGCACAGGTCGCCGCGCTGGGCTACCCGACGGACGTCGTCACCGAGGAGATCTACGACCCGCTCGACTGGGAGGCCATGGGCATGGAGCGGGGCACTCCGTTCGCCCTCGCTCACACCTTCGGCCAGACCGGTCCGTTCCGTCCGCACAACGTCGACCGCCGCGTGCCCGGCCTCGTGTTCGTCGGGTCGGGGACGGTCCCCGGCGTCGGCGTCCCGATGGTGCTCGTGTCCGGCAAGCTCGCCGCCGCTCGCGTCCGCCGGTACGCGGCCGTTGCCTGATGGTCACCCTCGAGGAGAGCTACGCCGAGTGCAAGCGGCTCAACCGCCGCCACGGCACGACCTACTACTGGTCGACGATGGTGCTGCCCGCCGTCAAGCGCCACCACGTCCATGCGCTCTACGCCTTCTGCCGCTACGCCGACGACATCGTCGACGTTGGTGCCGAGGAAGTTGCCGACCGTGCGGCTGGCCTGACGGCGTTCGGGCAACGCTTCTTCGCTGACCTCGACCGAGGCTGCTCGGACGATCTCGTCCTGAAGGCCGTCGTGCACACCGTGCGCGCCTTCGATATCGACGAGCAGGCGTTCGTCCGGTTCCTGCGCTCGATGGAGATGGACCTGACGATCGAGCGCTACGAGACGTGGGACGACCTGCGCGGCTACATGGACGGGTCGGCGGCGGTGATCGGCGAGATGATGCTGCCGATCCTCGAGCCGGTGGACCCTGCGGCGGCGCGTGAGCCGGCGCGCGCTCTGGGGGAGGCGTTCCAGCTGACCAACTTCCTGCGTGACATCGACGAGGATCTCGACCGCGACCGCCAGTACGTGCCGCAGGAGGACCTCCGCCGGTTCGGCGTCGACCTGTGGGAGCGCCGCTGCACGTCGACGTTCGTCGAGCTGATGCGCTTCGAGATCGAGCGCGCCCGCCAGTTGTACCGCCGGGCCGAGGACGGGATCACCCTGCTTCCGTCCCGCTCGGCCCGCTGCGTCGCCGCCGCCCACGACCTCTACGGGCGGATCCTCCAGCGCATCGAGGCGCAGGGCTACGACGTCTTCGCCGGCCGGGCACGCATCTCGACGCCGCGCAAGCTGGCCGTGGCCGTGACCCACCTCGCCGGTCACCGCTGACCGAATCGTCGCCATGCTCCCGACCCGCTGGGCCCTCGCCGGGATCACGGTGGCCGGCATGGTCGCCACACCGCTGGCTCGCCGGCGCGGGCCGACCCGGCGGGCGCTGGCCAACGTGGTGGTGGCCGGCGCCGCCGTGACGACCACGCTCAGCGCCACCAGCCGATGGAGCCCGCGGCGGGCGGTGGCCGCGGCCGGGCTCGCCGCCACGGCGACGGCGATGATCGAGCACCTCGGATCGGCGACGGGCGTCCCGTTCGGTCGGTACCGATACACGGGCCGGTTGCGCCCCACCGTCGGCGGCGTCCCCGTTGTCGTGCCGCTGGCGTGGTGGGCGATGGCCCTGCCGGCCCGCGAAGCGGCGCACGCCGCGCTGGGTCGGGCGACCAGCCTCCCGGCGCGCATCGGTGCGGGTGCTGCGGCGCTGACGGCCTGGGACCTCTTCCTCGATCCGCAGATGACGGCCGAGGGGTATTGGCGCTGGGATCGAGGAGGTGCCTACCGTGGCATCCCGCTGTCGAACTACGGCGGATGGCTCGCCGTCGGCACCGCCGTGATGGCCGGGCTGGAGGTGCTCCTGCCGCCCGGTGTGCCGGTGGCGGCGCTGGTCGCCCAGTACGCCGTGACGGCGATCATGCAGACGGTCGGCTTCCTGTGCTTCTTCGGCGACCCGCTGGTGGCCGCGGTCGGCGGCGCCGGGATGCTGCCGGTCGCCGCGTTCGCCGTCGGCGCGCTGGTGCGACGTGCCTGACCACGTCGACGTCGCCGTCATCGGCGCCGGCGTCGGCGGCCTGGCCACGGCCATCCGCTTGCAAGCCGCCGGCCATTGCGTCACGGTGGTCGAGCGTCGGGAGGTCACGGGCGGCAAGTTGGCCAGCCAGCGCCACGACGGCTTCACCTTCGACGTCGGCCCATCGCTGCTCACGCTGCCGGCTGTCTTCGACGACCTCTTCCGGGTCGCCGGCACGTCGCTCGACGACGAGCTCGAGCTGGTGCGGCTCGACCCCCAGTTCCGGTACCACTGGCCTGACGGCTCGACGCTGACCGTCCCTGATCACCCGGAGGCGACGGCGGCGGCGTTCGATGTGTTCGCGCCGGGCGCCGGCGCCGAGTGGAGGCGATTCGACGGGCGCGGGCGCCACATCTGGGATGTCAGCGCACGCACGTTCCTGGCCGGCACGATGGAGGGGCCACGAGACCTGCTGCGGCGGATGCGGTCGACGTCCGATCTCCTGGCCATCGATCCGTTCCGATCACTGCACCGGCTGGCCGACCGCACGTTCTCCGACCCTCGGCTCGTGCAGTGGGCGGGCCGGTACGCCACCTACTCCGGGTCGTCGCCGTTCCTGGCGCCGGCCACCCTGGCCTGTATCCCGCACATCGAGTCCCGGTTCGGCTGCTGGTACCCGATGGGTGGTTTGGATGCGCTGCGCGCCGCCCTCGAGCGAGTGGCGATCCGGCTCGGCGTCGAGGTCCGCTTGGGTGTCGAGGTCGCGGCGATCACCGGCGGCGAGCGGGCGGACGGGATCGAGCTGGCCGATGGGACCGTCCTCCGCACCACTGTCGTCGTGGCCAACGCCGACGCCGAGCACGTGTACGGCGATCTGCTCGGCGATGCCGACGAGCTGCGGCGGGTCCGCCGGGCGCGACGATCGACGAGCGGGTTGGTGATCATCGCCGCCGTGCGCGACGCGACGCCGGGGGTCGGCCACCACACCGTGTGGTTCGGGGCCGACGATCGTGCTGAGTTCGCCGCGTTGGCGGCCGGTCGCATGGCCGACGATCCGACGATCTACGCCTGCGTGTCGAGCGTGACGGATCCCAGCCAGGCGCCGGGCGGCGAGGAGAACTGGTTCCTCCTCGTGAACGCGCCGGCCGGCCTCGAGCTCGACCGAGACGCCGAACGGGCCCACATCCTCGACGTGCTGGCGGCCCGCGGCCTCGACCTACGGCCGCGGATCTCCTGGAGCGACGTGGCGGCACCCGCCGACCTGGCGGCGCGCTATCGGGCCCCCGGCGGCGCCATCTACGGCGCCTCGTCGAACGGGAGGCGCGCCGCGTTCCTGCGCCCGCGCAACCGCGCCAGGCGGCGTGGCCTCTACCTCGTCGGCGGTTCGAGCCACCCCGGCGGTGGCCTGCCGCTGGTGGCGATCGGTGCCGAAATCGTGGCCGGGCTGGTGGCGGCCGACCTGGCCGGGGCGAGGCGTTGACACCAGCCCACCTTGCGTTCACGGTGGTCCGGCTGGCGGCGGCGACGGTCGCCGTGGCACGGCTTTCGCGAGCGGCGCGACGCCGCCCGCCGGTGACCGCGCCGCCGGACGGGACGACGTCGATCATGTCGATCACGGTCGTGATCCCGGCCCGCGACGAGATCGCCCGCCTCGGCCCGTTGCTGGCTGCGTTGCAGACCGCATCTGGCGTGGCCGAGGTCATCGTGGTCGACGACGAGTCGACGGATGGGACGGCCGATCTCGCGGCTCGGGCCGGGGCGACCGTCGTCGCCGGACGGCCGCTGCCGACGGGCTGGGTCGGCAAGGCGTGGGCGCTGCAACAGGGCCTGGCGGCCGCCAGCAGCGAATGGGTCGTCACGCTGGACGCCGACACGCGCCCTGATCCAGCGCTGCCCCTGGCGCTCGTCGAGCGCATGCGCACCGATGACTCCGACCTGATCACGGCGGCGGGGCGGTTCGACTGCCCGACGGCACCGCTGCGCTGGCTGCACCCGGCGCTGCTGACGACGTTGCTCTATCGCGTCGCCCCGCCCGGGGCTCTCCACTCGGGACCGGTGCACCGACGCATGGGCAACGGTCAGTGCATGGCCTTCCGGCGGGCCACGTTGATCGACGCCGGCGGGTTCGCGCCGGTCGCCCACCACACGGTCGAAGATGTGGCGCTCGTGCGCGGGCTGGCCGTCGCCGGCTACGCCGTCGACCTGCTCGACGCAACGTCGCTGCTGCAGGTGCGGATGTACGAGTCGGCGCGGTCGGCGTGGTCCGGGTGGGGCCGCTCGCTGTCCCTGCCGGGCGTCGATCCGATGTCTCGGCGCGCCGCCGACCTGTTCGTCGTGGCCGTCGCTCAGGCCGCCCCGCTGGTTCGACTCGTCGGCCGGCGAGCCGACCCGCTCGACGTGGTCCTCCTCGCCGTCCGGCTCGGCACGCTGGTCGGCACCCGCCGGGCCTACGGGCGACGTGCCGCGGCGTACTGGCTGTCGCCCCTTGCCGATCCGCTCGCCGTCCTCGCGCTGGTCTGCGGTCTGATCGCCCGGCGCCAACGGTGGCGGGGTCGCGTCTACTGACGCCGGGTGCGGCGAACCGCCGTGACGAACCGCAGACCGACGAACGTCATCAGCGCGCCGGTGGCCGCCGTGCGGCGCGGTCCATCGACCACGAGTTGGGCCAGCGGGTAGGCGACGAACCCAGCCCGCACGCCCGCGGCCAGGGAACTGCGGGCACCCCCGGTGACGACGCCGGCGGCGATGGCGAGCACCGCCGACCGTGGCGAGATGACGCCAGCGGCGCCGCCGAACGTGGCGACGGCACGCCCGCCCCGGAAGCCGGCGAACAGCGGCCACGCGTGCCCGACCATCGCCGCCCCGCCACTCACGACCGGCGGCCACCACTCGCCGCGCCGGGCGACCAGGCGACCGATCGCCGCCGCCGCCGCTCCCTTGGCGATGTCCCCGGCGAGCACCGGCCGTGCCGCCGTCCGCCCGAGCTGCTCCCGCGCGTTCCACCAGCCGGGGTTGCCGTCGCCGACACCGCGCAGGTCGACCGAGCGCTGACGGGCCACGAGGTCGGCGGTCGGGATGGATCCGAGGACGTAGCCGGCGACGACCGGCACGGCGATGCGGGCGAACGGCACCACGGTGTCAGCATGTCCGATCGATGGCCGCAGTCGCATCGTTCCATCTGGTGCGCGAAAGGCGTGGCCGGGCGCTGCTCGTGCTGGCGCGGCTGGCCACGGACCGCCGCCGGCTGCGTCGCGTCGAGGGGCTGGTCTTCTGGCGCCTGCTCGGGACCGGTCGCGGCGCCGACACCGGCCCGTCCATCGATCCGCGGCGGGCGGCTCTGTTCGCCGTCTGGGACGACGAACGACACCTCGACGACTTCCTGGCCGGGTCGGCGATCGCCCGCCGCTGGCGGTCCGCCGAGGAGTCGTGGCACGTCCGCCTGCGGGCGCTCGGGGGGCACGGGACGTGGCGCGGTGTGGATGTCATCGGGCGCGTCGAGCGGGGTCGGGACGCGGGACCGGTCGCCGTGGTGACCCGGGCTGACGTCCGTCCGGGGGCGTGGTGGCGCTTCGGTCGGTCCGGCCCGCCGGTCAGTCGCGAGCTGGAGGGCGCGGAGGGACTGCTGGCCGCGGTCGGCATCGGCGAGGCGCCGATCGGCAGCTTGGCGACGTTCAGCCTCTGGCGCAATGTCGATGCCATGCGGGCGTTCGCACGGTCGCCGAGGCACGCCGCCGTGGTGCGGCGGACCCGCCGAGAG
>JBPCJL010000370.1:0-3339 GCA_051005355.1 Ilumatobacteraceae bacterium | reverse complement strand
CGGCGCCGACGCCGCCGTCGTCGATGCGCTGGCGGCGCGGTTCGCCTCGACGCAGAGGCTGCTCAACTCGTTGGACGAGCTGCACGAGCACCTGCCGGTCGTCGAGGCCCGTTTGGGCACTGCCGTCGCCCGCGCCGCCGAACTGGCGCTCACGTCGTCGGCGGCCGCCGCTCCTCAAGAGCTCGGCACGCTGGAGGACGACCTCGACGCGCTGGTCTTCGACCTCGACGCCCTCGGTCGGGCCACGGACGAGCTGAACTGACGCCCGACGCCAGTTGCTCAATCGAATTCGAACAGGTCGTCGAGGAAGCTGCGCTTGCGCCGACGCCGGGGGTCGCCCCGATATCCGGATCGGCGATCGTCGTCGTACCCGCGTCGGTCGTCGTCGCCGCGCCGGTCGTCGTCGCCGCGCCGGTCGTCGTCGCGACGCCGGTCGTCGTCGCGGTCGCCCGGCGCTGGTGCCGCAGCCATCGCGTTGGCGGCGCGATCGATGATCTTGTCCAGCTCGCCCCGGTCGAGCCAGACGCCGCGGCACTGGGGGCAGAAGTCGATCTCGACCCCGTCACGCGACGAGACCGACAGGGCCGTGTCGTCGATCGGACACCTCACGGGTCGGAAGATACCGGCGGAGTCGGCGGCTCGGCAGCGAGGTCGAGCAGCCCGCCGTTGGTCGGCGTGAACCCACAGGCGTCGACGTAGAACGATCTGAGGTGGTCGTCGAAGTCCACGTGCAGGGTCTCGCATCCCGCCGCCCTCGCGCCGGCCGCCGCCTCGGCCACGAGCCGAATCCCGATTCCCTGCCGGCCGTGCGTCGCCGCCACCATCGTGTCCTGCAGCCAGGCGTGCACCAATCCGTCCCACACCACGTTGACGAACCCGACAAGTTGGCCGCCGGCCCGAGCGACGACCCATCCGAGGCTGTGCGCCTCGAGCAGCTGCTCCCAGTCCCACTCGGACTCGTCGTAGATCCGGGTCTCGAAGGCCTCGGCATGCAGCGCATTGACCTCGGCGTTCGTGAACGGCCCGCGCCACTCGTAAGTGATCATCGGACCGACGCGCTCGTCAGGCCGACCCGGCACACTGGCCCGCGTAGTTCGACAAGGAGGCACACCATGGCCATCGCGCTGAACCATACGATCATCGCCTCGACCGACCCCCAGGCCTCCGCCGCCTGGCTGGCCGAGGTCCTCGGGCTCGATCGGCCGAACCAGTGGGGACCGTTCTGGGAGGTGCGGACGGGCAACGACGTCAGCTTGGACTTCGACCGGTCGGATTCTGCGATCCACCCACAGCACTACGCGTTCCTGATCTCCGAGGGAGAGTTCGACGCCGTGTTCAGCCGCTTGGCCGAACGGGGCGTCGAGCACTACGCCGACCCCGGCGGCCAACGCTGCGGTGAGATCAACCACAACGACGGCGGCCGGGGCATGTACTTCTCGGACCCCGACGGCCACTGGCTGGAGGTCATCACCCGCCCGTACGGCAGCGGCTGACGACGATCTCCGGGCGGCGCGACGTCGGCCGCAGAAGCTGTGACACCTCGCGCGTAGCGTCGCTGCCGTGTCCCTGCCCCGCTTCGCCGTCGTCGACGTGGAGACGTCGGGGCTGTCCAGTCGGCGCCACCAGGTGTTGCAGGTGGGCCTGGTCATGGTCGAGCCGGACGGGTCGACCGGCGCCGAGTGGTCGACGCTGATCCGCCTCCGCCGCCCGTGGAACCGCGTCGGTCCACGCCGTGTGCATGGGATCACCCGCCGCTCACTGCGCGGTGCGCCCCGCTGCGCCGAGGCGATGCGAGAGCTGGCGCAGCGCATCGACGGTGCCGTGTTCGCCGCCCACAACGCCAAGTTCGACGCCGAGTTCCTGGAGCGCACGGCGCGGCGTTGCGGTGTGGTGCTCAACCTCCGCCCACGCGTCGACACCCTTTGGCTGTCGCGCATGCTGGATCCCGACCGTCTGCTCACCCATGGGCTGTCCGAGGTGTCGGCCCGCCACGGCGTCTCGATCGCTCGACGTCACGACGCCCTCGAGGATGCCAGGGCCACGGCCGCCGTGCTGCCGCAACTTCTGGCTGCCCACGGCATCACGGCCGCCGACGACCTCGAGGCCGTCCTGCGGGCCCAGTGGGGAGCGCCACGCGAGGCGAACGCAGCTGAGTCCCCGAGTGTGCGTGGTGCAATGCGGGACTGACCACAGGGAGGCCGACAGGCCGACGAGCGAGCGAAGCGAGCCATCAAGCACGTCAGGTCTCGTAGCGGGCCAGCACGCGCTGGGCGACCTCGGCGCCGCGGCGGCGCCACGAGGCCGGCGCCAGCACGCGCCCGTCGTCGCCCAGGCGCAGCAGCAGGCGCTCGAGCCACCGATCACTCGCCACGGGGAACGTCGCCTCCACGTCGCCGCCGCCGAGCTCGACGACGCGATCGACGGGGTACCGCTCGATCACCCAGCGCCCCGCCGGCCGCAGCCGCAGCGTGACCTGCGGCAGGCTGCCGTCGACGAACCACTCGATCGCACCGGCCGCGGGATCCGTCCGGATCACCTCGTCGTGCTCACCCGTCGGTTCGATCGACTCGAACCGGTCGACGCGGAACGTTCGCCGCTCGCCGGAGCGCTCGTCGTCCGCCTCGACGTACCACTCGCCCCGGTCCGACACGATGCGGCGCGGCGTGATCGTGCGTTCGGTGGCCTCGTCGCGCGAGGCCGTCCAGTAGCGCACGGCCAACCGCTCGGCACGCTCGGCGGCGGCCCGCAGCACCTCGATGCGTTCCTCCACCTCGTGCTGGCGGGAGAGGTCGACGACCACCGCGTCGTCGCCCAGCGCAGTTGCCAGCTTGTCGAGCCCTCGCCCGAGCGGTCCGGTCGCATCCGCCCCCGGCAGCTGCATCGCCGCCCGGCCGGCGGCGACGAGGGCGAACCCCTCGGGGGCGGTCAGGTTGAGCGGCCGGGTGAACAGGCGCGGCACGCCCACCACCACGACGTCGTCGTCGATGAACACGTCGATCATCTCGTCGACGAACGGCGGCAGGCCGCACATCGCCGCCAGCTCCAGCTCGGCGGCCACCTCCTTCGGGGTCAGCCGGAACCGCCGGGCGACCTCGGCGACGGGGACCTCGCCCCGCTCCATCAGCCACGGGAGCATGACGAGCAGTCGCTGCAGGCGCTCTTCCGCCGAGCGCCTCACGATCGAGCCCTGCTCCGGACCCGGGTCATCGCCCGGAGCCAGTCGACGATCTCGGCCCGCAGGTCCTCTGGTCCGAGCACGACGGCGTGGTCGGCCAAGACGAGGACACACAAACCGGAAGACAGCCAGGTGGAGCAACGGAACCCCCAATCAACCAAACC
>JBPCJL010000369.1:0-15936 GCA_051005355.1 Ilumatobacteraceae bacterium | reverse complement strand
GCCGAGACATTGTCGCCCCTGAAACAGTCGTGAGTTGAGAGGTGAGGGGGCGGTGCCCCCTCACCCCCCACCTCACGAGCTCACACGGCGTCGGTGCCGCGCTCGCCGGTGCGGATGCGCACGAGGTCGGTCAGGGGGACGACCCAGATCTTGCCGTCGCCGATCTTGTCCGTGCGCGCCGCCGCCAGCACGGCATCGACCACGGCGTCGGCGATCTCGTCGTCGACGATGATCTCCAGCTTCACCTTGGGGACGAAGTCGATCTGGTACTCGGTGCCGCGGTAGGTCTCGGTGTGGCCGCCCTGGCGGCCGAAGCCGCGCACCTCGGTCACGGTGAGGCCGACGACGCCAATGCCCTTGAGGGCATCCTTCACGTCGTCGAGCTTGAACGGCTTGATGGTGGCGGTGATCAGTTGCATGGCGACTCCCTCAGGCCCGTTCCATCGTGGCGTTGCCACCGTGGTAGGCGGTTTCGGCGTGCTCCTCGAGGTCGAGTCCAGTGAACTCGGTCTCCTGATCGACCCGGATCCCCATGATGACATCGAGGACCTTGAGGATGGCGAAGGTGACCACGAAGGACCACACGATCGCCGAGACGTTGGCCAGCAGCTGCTCGCCGAGCAGGCCGAGCCCGCCGCCGTGGAACAAGCCTTCGTCGAAGGTCCCGCCGAAAAACTCGGGGTTGGCGAACAGGCCGATCAGCAGCGAGCCGACGAGCCCGCCGACGAAGTGCACGCCGACCACGTCGAGGGCGTCGTCGTAGCCGGCCCTGAACTTCAGGCGGACGGCGAAGCAGCAGATCAGGCCGGCGACGGCACCGATGGCCAGCGGTGCTCCGCCGGACACGAAGCCGGCGGCCGGGGTGATGGCGACGAGACCAGCAACGATGCCCGACGCCGCCCCGAGGTTGGTGAAGTGACCGTCGCGCAGCTTCTCGACCACCCCCCAGGTGAGCCCGGCGGCAGCTGCGGCCAGGAACGTGTTCATGAACGCCTGGATGGCGACGCCGTTGGCGGCGAAGGCCGAGCCGGCGTTGAACCCGAACCAACCGAACCACAGGATCCCGGTGCCGAGCATGACGAGGGGCATCGAGTGCGGCGGGTGGCCCTCGCCGGGCCAGCCGCGGCGTTTGCCGAGCACGAGCACGGCGGCCAGGGCGGCGATGCCGGCGTTGACGTGGATGACTGTCCCGCCGGCGAAGTCGAGCGAGCCGCGCGCACCCAACCAGCCGGTGAGGTTCACCTCGTCGCCCCAGATGCCGCCGTAGACCCAGAAGCCGATCGGGCAATACACCAGGATGACCCAGAGCGGCACGAAGATCGCCCAAGCCGAGAACTTCATGCGGTCGGCCACCGCACCGGAGATGAGCGCCGGCGTGATGACGGCGAACATCCCGAGGTAGGCCACGGCGAGCAGGGTCGAGCCGGATGTCGTCGAGGTGTCGCCGGTGATGTCCAGGTCCCTGAGGAAGGCCCAGTCCAGGTTGCCGATCACCGTCCCGTCGCCGGAGTACGAGAGCGTGAACCCGATGGCCACCCACACGATCGGCACGATCAGCAGGCACCAGAAGTTCATCATCAGCATGTTCAGGACGTTCCTGCTGCGGTCCATGCCGCCGTAGAACAGGGCCAGTCCCGGGGTCATGAACAGCACGAGTGCGGCCGAGCCGAGCACCCACGCGGCATTGCCGGTGTCCAACGCAGTCTTCCTCTCCGGGCCCCCAGGGGTGGACGGCCCGGCGGGACAGTAGGAACCCGGTGTTTCACCCGTGTTTCTGTTGTGTTTATTGCTCGCTGTCGCCTGTTGGCGGCCGGTCGCCCGCTGCAGCACGAGCCCGGTTCGGACCACCTGGGTGCAGCTCGCCAAGCTGTGCCGGTGACGACGAGCCTGACCCTCGCCGACGTGACCGCAGCCCTGACGGCACCCGGCGCCCCGTTCGAGATGGAAGAGCGGGACGTGCGCGGCATCGTCCTGCGCACGTGGAAGAACGCGCCGCCGACGCTGCGCGAGGTGCTGGAGGCGAGCCGGGCCCACGGCGACGCCGAGTTCCTCGTCTACGACGGTGAAGCGCCCGGCGCCGTCGCCGGGCCATTCGACCGGCTGACGTTCGCCGACCACCTCGCCGCGGCGGCGACCTTCGCCCGGTACCTCATCGACGAGGTCGGCATCGCCGTCGGCGATCGGGTGTGCATCGCCATGCGCAACTTCCCTGAGTGGAGCATCGCCTTCTGGGGCGCCGCCGTCGCAGGCGCCGTCGTCGTCCCGCTCAACGCATGGTGGACCGGGCCGGAGCTGGCCTACGGCTTGTCGAACTCCGGGAGCCGGGTCCTCGTCGCCGACCTCCAGCGGGCGGAGCGCATCGCCGACCACCGCGCCGAGCTGTCGGCGCTCGAGCAGGTGCTGATCGTCCGGGCCGGCGAAGCGCCCTTGCCCGCCGGATCGGTGAGCTTCGACGAGGCCGTCGGTCCTGTCGACCCCGGCGCATCCTTGCCGGCGGTCGAGATCGGCCCCGAGAACGATGCCACGATCTTCTACACGTCGGGGACGACGGGCCAGCCGAAGGGTGCGCTCGGGACCCACCGCAACATCTGCACCAACCTCGTCAGCCTCGGCTACAGCGCGGCCCGCGGCGCCGCCCGAGCCATGGGCGCCACGCCCACTCCGGCCGACCAGCCCGCTCCTCCGACACGCAACGTCTACCTGCTGTCGGTCCCGTTCTTCCACGCCACCGGGTGCCACTCGGTGCTCGTCGCCAACCTCGCCGCTGGCGGGGAGATCGTGATCATGCACCGCTGGGATGCAGAGCGAGCCTTGCAGCTCATCGAGCAGGAGCGGGTGACGATCTTCGGCGGCGTCCCGGCGATGGCGTGGCAGGTGCTGGAGCACCCCGACTTCGACCGCTACGACCTGTCCTCGGTGCGCGCCATCGGCTACGGCGGGGCGCCAGCCGCGCCGGAGCTGGTCCGGCGGCTGGACGCCATGTTCCCGGGGCGCACCCCGTCGAACGGCTACGGGCTGACCGAAACATCCTCCGTCACGACCATGAACAGCGGCGTCGACTACCAGGCCAAGCCGGACAGCGTCGGCGTGCCGGTCCCGGTGTGCGACCTCCAGGTCGTCGACGGCGACGGCCAGCCGCGACCCAACGGCGAGGTCGGCGAGCTGTGGATCAGGGGTCCGAACGTCGTGAAGGGCTACTGGAACAAGCCCGAGGCCACGGCGGCGGCGATCACCGACGGCTGGCTGCACTCAGGCGACATCGCCCGCATCGACGACGAGGGCTTCGTGTTCATCGTCGACCGGGCCAAGGACATGATCATCCGCGGTGGCGAGAACGTGTACTGCGTGGAGGTCGAGGCGGCGCTGTTCGAGCATCCGGCGGTCACCGACGCGGCGGCCATCGGCATCCCTGACCACGTGCTCGGCGAGGAGGTCGGCGCCGTCGTCCACCTGGCCCCGGGCACGACGGCGACGCAGGAGGAGCTGCGGGCCTTCGCCGCCGCGCGCATCGCCGCGTTCAAGGTGCCGGTGCGGATCTGGTTCAAGGACGACCCGCTCCCCCGCAACCCGAACGGCAAGATCATGAAGCGGGAGCTCAAGGCGGAGCTCCAGTGAGGGAGCGAGTCTTCGAGCGAGCGAACCATCAGCACGGTGCTTCTTCGTCGCCGGCTTTGCGGCGACAGGGTCATTGGTGCTCCGTTCATGGTCAAGCTTCGAACCCGTCGCGCATTTCGATGGTGCACCAATGACACGGCCGCTGAACCTGGCCGACTACGGCCGCCACTGGGCGCGCTGGCAGCCGGACGGCACGGCGCTGTGGTTCGACGAGCGGACGTTCACGTGGCGGGAGCTCGACGAACGCACCGACCTGCTCGCCGCTGGCCTCGCCGCCCGCGGTGTCGGCAAGGGCGACCGTCTCGCCGTGCTGATGGGCAACCGATCGGAGTGGGTCGAGCTGACCGTGGCCCTGCTCAAGCTGGGCGCGCTGACCGTCCCGCTGAACACGCGCTACAGCGCGCCGGAGGTGGCCTACGTCGTGCGTGACGCGGGCGCGCGGCTCGCCGTCACCGAGGACGCACTGGCCGCCGGGATGTCCGTCGCCGCGGACGAGGTGGACGGGCTCGAGATCTGCACCGCCGAACGTCTCGACCAGCTGCGGTCGCCCGACGATCCGCCCGCCGTCACCACCTACCCCGACGATCCGGCGTACCTCTGCTACACCTCCGGCACGACGGGTGACCCCAAGGGGGCGCTGCTCACGCACGGCGCGTTCGACGCCATCTCCCGGGCCTGGGCGCAGTCGCTGCCCATCTCGTTCGACGATGTCTTCTACCTGCCGTTCCCGCTGGCGTTCACCGGCGGGCTGTGCGTGTTGGTGTGGTCGCTCGTCGGCGGCAGCGCACTGGTGCTGGACCGGGCGTTCGATCCGGCGCGCACGGTCGAGATGATGGAGCGCCATCGCGTCACGGCGTTGATGGCCGTGCCGCTGATCATCCGCCAGGTCATCGATCACCCGAGCGCCGCCGACGCCGACCTCTCGGCGTGGCGGATGGCCTGCTCCGGAGGTGCGCCGGTGCCCCCGAGCCTGCTGGCCGACGTGCAGGCGCGCGGCGTTCCGATGCTGCAGATGTTCGGGCTGACGGAGTCCTCGGGGATGGCGACGCTGCTGCCCGGCCACGACGCGGCGCGCAAGCTCGGCTCGGCGGGGCTGCCGGTGCCGCACACGCGAGTCGAGATCGTCGACGGGGACGACCGGCCGGTGGCCCAGGGCGAGGTCGGTGAGATCGTGATCTTCGGCCCGCAGATCATGCAGGGGTACTGGAACAACGCCGAGGCCACGGCGAGTGCCCTGCGGCGCGGCGGGCTGCACACCGGCGACCTGGGCTACCTCGACGACGAGGGCTACCTCTTCGTCGTGGATCGGGCCAAGGACATGCTGATCACCGGCGGGTTGAACGTGTACCCGGCCGAGATCGAGCGCCTGCTCGCCGGGCTGCCCGGGGTGACGGAGCTGGCCGTGATCGGTGTGCCGCACGAGCGATGGGGCGAGACGCCGGCCGTCATCGCCTGCACGACGGGTGCACCGCTCGACCCGCAGGAGGTGCTCGGCGCCTGCCGGGGCGTGCTCGGTGACTACAAGCTGCCCCGCTTCGTCGTCACTCGCGACGCGCCCCTGCCGCGCAACATGAGCGGCAAGGTCCTCAAGCGCGAGCTGCGCGCGGAGTACGAGGACCTGCAGCACGAGGCGGCCGAGATCCGCTAGCCGTGCGGTTCTCAAGCGTTTTCAGTAGTCAGGGATGACCGATTTCGACGCGAAGAGCTGCAAGCGCGACGGGCGCGGATGTTCTCCGCGTGGATTTCGTTCACCGGTGACTACTGAAAACGCTTGAGAACTTGATGGGCTGGCTCGGGTCAGTCGGTCTGCGTGACGGCGACGATCCGACCGGCGTCGAAGTCGGTCACGAGGAGGCGGTCGCCGTCGGCCAGCAGGTGCTGCGGATGGGCGATGCCGGTCAGGAAGTCCGTCACCTCGGCCGGACCGTTGCCTGGCGCGCGGGGCACCGCCACCACACGGCCTTGGTTCCACAGCGCCACGAGCAAGGTCTCCGGGTCCCACGGCGCGACGGCTACCGACGTCGGTGTGGCGCCCGGGTCGAACAGCGCCTGCGAGGGGGGCGTCGATGCGCATGCGTCGGCGGTCCCTTCGTAGAACGTGACCGGCTGCCGGTCGCCGATGCAGCGCGGCCAGCCGAAGTCGTCGCCCGCCGTCACCGCGACCAGCTCGTCCGGCGCCGGCTCGCCGTCGTACGTGCCGTCGGACATCTCGGTCTGCCACAGCGTGCCGGCATCGTCGTAGGTCCTGGCGTAGGCGTGCTTGAAGTCGCTGGCGAGCACCTCCGGCTCGCCACCTGGCGTGAGCGCCCACAGGACGCCCGACCGGTCGGCCGCCGCCGTGCCGTCGATCGTCCCGGACGTGTTGTACAGCAGCCGTCCGTCCGGCGTCGCGGTCAGCGTCCCCTCCGACCGTCCGTTGTACGGCAGGTCGTCGAGCACCACCTCCAGATCCCCGCCGCCCACCGGACCGCTTGACAGCGTCCGCTCCTCCATCACCCAGATCTCGTCGCCGAGCAGGGCCACGCCCGTCGGCTTCTGCAGCCCGTCGAACAGCACCGTGGGCTCTTCGTCCGAACCCAGGTCGACGAGCAGGACCTGACCGGTCCCGTCGCCTTCACCACCGTTGAGCTGGGCGACGAGCAGCCGACCATCCGGACCGGGACCGATCTGCGTCGGGCCGCGCAGCCCGCTGCGCACCTCGGTCACCGTGAAGCCGTCGGGAACGACGGCGTCCTCGACCGCCGTCTCGGAGGACGACGAGCCGCCGCACGACGCCACGAGCGCGACCACGACGAGCAGGATCGGCCGCCGCACCACCCCCGTAGAGTGCCCCACGTGGAGCTGACGGTGGCGGCGGTGCAGATGGCGATGGTCGATGACCTCGACGCCAACGTCGACGCTGCCGAGCGCCTCGTGCGGGCGGCCGCCGCCGAGGGCGCCCAGCTCATCCTCCTGCCCGAGCTGTTCGAGGGCCCGTACTTCTGCAAGGACATGGCGCCGGAGCACTTCGCGCGGGCTCGTCCGATCGAGGGCCATCCGACCATCGCCCGGCTGGCCGCCGTCGCGGCCGAGTTGGCCGTAGTGCTGCCGCTCAGCGTGTACGAGCGGGCCAACCGGGCCACGTACAACTCCGTCGCCGTGGTCGACGCCGACGGCCGCGTGCTCGGCACCTACCGCAAGAGTCACATCCCCGACGGTCCCGGCTACACGGAGAAGTACTACTTCAACCCCGGCGACACCGGGTTCCGGGTGTGGGAGACGCGCTACGGCACGGTCGGCGTCGGCATCTGCTGGGACCAGTGGTTCCCGGAGTCGGCCCGGTGCATGGCGCTGCTCGGCGCCGACGTCCTGTGCTACCCCACCGCCATCGGCAGCGAGCCGCCGGACCCGGACTGGGACTCGAGTGGTCACTGGCAGCGGGTGATGCAGGGCCACGCCGGCGCCAACCTGACGCCGCTCGTGGCGTCCAACCGGATCGGCCACGAGCAGGGAGCGTCAACGGAGATCACGTTCTACGGGTCGTCGTTCATCGCCGACCGCACCGGCGCCAAGGTGGCCGAGGCGGGACGCGACGACGAGGCCGTCCTCACCGCCCGGTTCGACCTCGCAGCCGACCGGCGCGACCGCCACTCGTGGGGCCTGTTCCGCGATCGACGGCCCGATCTCTACGGTCCGCTGCTCACGCTCGACGGCACCACCCGGCCCGGCTGACCCGTGAGCGAGCGAGTTTTCGAGCGAGCGAACCATCGTCATCGTGCTTCTTCGTCGCCGGCTTTGCGGCGACACGCGCATTGGTCCCCAGCTGTCGCCAGCATCCCGAACCCGTCGCACAGTTGCTGATTGCGCCAATGCGCATGCCGGCCGAGACGGCGCCGCACGAGCGCACGGTGATGTGCTGGCCGATGCGCGCCGGCCTCTACGGCGACTTGCTCCCGGACGCCGAGCGGGCCCACGCCGAGGTTGCCTCGACGATCGCCCGCTTCGAGCCGGTCACGATGATCGCCTCGGCACCGGTGGCCGAGCGGGCGGCGACGCGCTGCGGGCCGGCCGTGAAGGTCGTCGAGCTACCCACCGACGACTCCTGGTTCCGCGACACCGGGCCGATCTACGTCCTGTCGGCGGACGGGTCCCGGCGCGTGGCGCTCGACTGGATCTTCAACTCGTGGGGCGAGAAGTACGCGCCGTGGGAGCGCGACGCCGCCCTGGCCGCGGCCTGGGCCACACAAGCCGGCGACGAGCTGCGGGCGGTGCCGAGGGTGCTCGAGGGCGGCTCGATCGCCGTCGACGGCGACGGCACGCTCGTCACGACCACGCAGTGCCTGATGCACCCGAACCGCAACCCTTCGCTGACGCAATCGCAGATCGAGGAGTGCCTGCGGGTCGAGCTCGGCGTCGACGTGATCCTGTGGTTGCCGTACGGGCTGGCTCTCGACGACGACACGGACGGCCACGTCGACAACGTCGCCGCGTTCGCCCGGCCCGGCGTGCTGGTGATGCAGGGGTGCGCCGACGAGGTCGAGTCGGATCACCTGCGCCTGTCGGTCGACCGCCGGTGTGCCTCGGGCGCTGCCGACGCCGCCGGTCGCGCCATCGAGGTGGTCGAGGTGCCGGTGCTGCCGTTCGCCGACGCCGCCGGTCGGCGGGTGGCAGTGCCCTACCTCAACTACTCCGTCGGCAACGGGTTCGTGGTCGTGCCCGTGTGCGGACACGACGCCGATGCGGACATGGTGGCGGTCATCGCCGAGCAGTACCCCGGCCGCGACGCCATCCCCCTCGACGTCGGCGCCACCCTCGCCTACGGCGGCGGCGGCATTCACTGCATCACCCAGCAGGTGCCGGCGATCAGCTTGCCCGTGACAGGCGGCGGGTAGTTCGAGGCCGGACGAAAGGGGCCCGAACATGTCCGCTGAGCTGCGCGGTCGCACGATCGCCTTCCTGGTCGCCAACGAAGGCGTCGAGCAGATCGAGTTGACCAAGCCGTGGCAGGCGATCGAGGACGCCGGCGGCACGCCCAAGCTCGTCTCGCTGGAGGCCGGCACGATCCTCGGTCGCAACCACCTCGACCCGGCCGACGAGTTCGAGGTCGATGCCACCGCCGCCGATGCCGATCCCGGCCAGTTCGACGCGCTGGTCCTGTCGGGTGGCGTGGCCAACCCGGACGCGCTGCGGATGGACGACGATGCCGTTACCTTCGCCCGTTCGTTCTTCGACACCGGCAAGCCGGTGGCGGCCATCTGCCACGCACCGTGGACGCTCGTGGAGGCCGATGTGGTCCGCGGCCGGCGGATGACGAGCTGGCCGAGCGTGCGAACGGACCTGCGCAACGCCGGTGCCGACTGGGTGGACGACGAAGTGGTCGTCTGCACGGAGGGGCCCAACGAACTGATCACGAGCCGCAAGCCGGACGACCTGCCTGCTTTCTGCGCCCAGCTCGTCGAGACGTTCGCCCGAGCTTCGGCGGCGGCGATCTGAGGCCGCTCGAGCAGCGCCCTCAGGTCAGGCGGAGAGCGAGAGGCGGACCACGATGCGCTGGTCCGTCGATCCCTTGGGATGGCAGGCGAACAAGGTCGCCGTCATCTCACGGGTCTGGTAGATGATCGTGGCTGCGAAGGGGTCGATGATCTCGGTCGATTGGACCACGTAGGTAAAGCTGGCGCCCGAGTCGTCGGTCATGATGACCTCGTTACCGGGCTGCAACAGGTCGAGGTCGCCGAAGTCGGCGTTGCTCTCGGTCCGGTGACCGCCGACGACCACGTTGCCGAGCTGACCGGGCATCGCCGAGCCCGGCCAATGCCCGGGTCCCATGTCGAACGTCGGCAGGCGAATGCCCTCGAACATCGGGGCGTCGATCCCGATCGCCGGGATGGCGATCCGCCCGAGCGGTACCACAGGTTCGGGCTCGTCCTCCTCAAACGGCAGCGGTACCGGCATCGGCAAGGGAACCGTCGACTGCACCGTGAACGGCGTGGTCGGTGGCGTGGCCGTGGTGGTGGTCGTGGATGGCGTCGACACTGCGGCGGCTGAGGCCGCCGACTCGCCGGCCGCATTCGGCGCGTCGGTTGTTGCGCTCGTTTCGCTCGTCTGCGCCGCCACCGACGCGCGGACCGAGGGTGTGGCCGGTTCGACCGTCCCGACTTCGACGTCGGCGTCGGATGCGCCGCCGCACGACACCACGAACGCAGCGCTTGCCGACAGCAAGAACCCGGCGAGCGTCCGGCGCCGCTTTGGGGAGGTCCACTTCACGATGTATCCGTCGGTATCTCGGGCGCGATGTCGCCAGCGTCCGCTCGAGGTGAGCGGGCGGCGGCGAGTGCGCTACTTGGTCTCGGGGGTGGTGCCGGCGGCCGGTACGCCGTTGCCGGTGTAGGCCATCTCCGTGTTGGCGAACACCTCGGGCACGGGGTACATGCCAAGGGCGAACAGCAGGATCGAGATGTGCTGGCGATCGATCGGGTAGATCACTCCCGCCAGCGTGATCGCATCCGGTGACTCCAGTGCGCTGATTGCGAACAGGTACGTGGATGCGGCGACCTGCTCGAGCCACAGCGCCAGCTGCGCGGCGCCGGCGATGTCGGTGACCATCCCGAACTGGGCGTTCACCGTGGCCTCCAGGTCGGCCGGCGGCCTGGAGACGGTCGGCTTGCCAGCCGCCGCCAGCACGCCGTTCCACGCATCGAGATGCGCCTGGTGCTGAGCCCGGGCCGTGGTGACGTACTCGCCGACGGCCGGCGGCACGGCGCCGAGGGCCCCCGTGCCAGCGGCATCGAGCGCAGCGCCGTAGGTGTTGACGGCCAGCACCTCGAGCCCTGCGGCGAGCGCCGCGATCCCGAGATCGGCTTCGCTCGGTGCAGTCTGTCGAGGCACCGGACGGCCGGCGGGAGCGGGTGCGGGAGCGGGAGCGGCCCCACTGGCCGAAGGTCCCCCTCCACGGGCCATCGTGGCGGCCGCAGCGGCGGCCAGGCCCCCGGCGGCGACGGCGATGGCGCTCCGGCGGGCGACCTTCCCGTTGCTGCCGGTGGTGTCGTTGTCTTCGATCGGGTCGGTGGTTTCGATGTCGGCGCTCATTGCAGCGCTCCCTCCTCGGGCGGGCTCGCCAGGTTGGCTGTTTCGAACGGTTCAGGGAAGGCGACGCTGCCAGCAGCGGCAGGCAGCGCGGCGAGGTCGGTCGGGATGGCGATGAGCTGCGGTGCCCCGCCCTCGATGAGGGCGATCACGGCCCGCAGCGTCGCCATGTGCTGGACCTCGACGCCTTGAACGCTGGCCATGAGCAGGCGCTTGTTGCCGTCGCTCAGCAGCTTCAGGTTGGACAGGTACGTGTCACCGGCCACCTCCTCGACCGTGGCGGCCAGCTTGGCGACGGCGAGTGCATCGGTCAGCGTCGGCTTGGCCTCTTCGACGATCGGGGTGTACTTCGGGTTCGTGCCGTCCTGGCGCTGACCACCCAGCGCCTGGGTCTGGGCGTTGAACGCTGCGCTGTGCTCAGCGTGCTGCATCTGCGTCGTCTCTGCGAAGGTGCGGACGACGGCCTGCTCTTGGATGAACGGCAGCTGCAAGGCGGCGCCGTACGTCGCCACGGCCAGGTTCTCCAGCGACGAGGCCGTCTGGAAGATCTGGATGTCGACGGGTGTGCCCTGCCGGGCCGGTGCGCTGACGATGGCCGCCGCCTTCTGGCCCCACGCCGTGGCGAGGAGGCCGCTCGACGCCAACACGCCGAGACCGAAACCGCCGGCCTTGAGCAGTTTGCGACGCCCGAGCTCGTAGGCCCGGACCTCGTCCTGATCGACGGGCTGGCCCGCCCGTTGTGCACCGATCTCGCGCATCTGCGCGGTGCACTCCTTCGAGGCTCGCATCGCTTCGACCTGTAGGTCTTGCGACTCCTCGACGAGCGAACGCATCGCTCTGTCGTCCAAGTTCATGGTTCACGCCTTTCATCTGGTTGTCCCGCTCCTCGTGTGTTCGTGACGGTGCGACCAGCGGATTGGATTCGCGGTGACGCTCGTCGCAGCGGCGGCTGTTCAGGCCGTGACCACGATCGTCCCCAGCATCGATGGGTGGATGCCGCAGATGTAGCCGAAGGTGCCGGCGGTCGAGAACGTGAACTCGAAGCGCTCGCCCGGCGCGAGATCCTCGCTGACGAAGCTGTCGTCGTCGGCGACGACCGAGTGGGCGAAGGAGTCGTCGTTGACCCACACCACGGTCGTGCCCACGGGAACTTCGAGCGTCCCTGGGCCGAACGCGAAGTCGACGACCGTGACGGTCGCCGCCGTGCTCGGAGCAGCGGTGGTGACCGGTGCCGCCGTGGTGGTCGGTGCCGCCGTCGTGGTCGGCGCCGCGGTGGTCGCCGGCGCCGCCGTGGTGGTCGACCCGCCCGCTGACGTCGAGGTCGCGCCATCGGAGGTCGTGGTCGCCTCTGCGGTCGTCGACGTTGCGGCAATGGTGGTGGTGGTCGTTGTCGTCGCAGCCGTCGTCGACGCCGCCGCCATCGTCGTCGTCGACGTCGACGCGCCGCCGGTCGCCGTCGGGTCCTCCTCCCGGGCCCAGAGCACGGCGCCGCCGACCGCCACGACCAGCGCCAGGCCGCCCGCCACGACCGCTGGCGCCACGGCCACCTGTGCACCGGGCCCGATGGCCGGGACCAAGGTGGCAATCAGCAGGACGAGCCCACCGATCTCCAGGACCAACGCCAGCACCGCTTGCGGAGATGGGTCGAGGCCGCGCTCGGAGAACCCGAAGATGCCGTTGTCGGTGCGGCTGACCACGAAGGCGACAAGTGTGCCGACCAGCAAGGCGGCGGCGGCGACGCGGACGATCAGCTCGCGCCTGAAGGCCAGGGCGATCGCCAGGACCACCGAGGCCACGGCGTTGAGGACGAATGATCGGCCGAGGTTGGCGTCCGGGAAGTCCCGATAGCCGTCGAAGTAGAGCTGGAGGTGGATCAACCCGCTGACGAACACAGCCACCGCGGCGCCGAGCCGGGCCACCGTCCCGGGGCCGGATCCGGATCGGGTGGCAGACACGATGCTGTCGGACGTGTTGGTCATGTCCCCCTGTTCGTTCCCGAACGCCACGCGGTTCGCCCAACTTCGCCGGCGATGAGGACCAGTACCCTCATCCCCCTCATCGAACGGAACGGAGGTCGAGGTGAGCGACGATCAAGAGCACCCGCACGACGGCGTCGTGCACGCCCACGAGCACGAGCACGACGGCCAGACGCACACCCACGTCCATGACGCCCACGACCACGAACACGTGGTGCACCAGCACGAGCACGACCACGGCGCCGTCGTCCACGCCCATGAGCACGAGCACGAGGCCGGGCTCGACGCGCAGCACGAGCACGCGCACGACAACGCGTAGACCGTTGCCAATGGGCCGAGACGGACCGGGCGAGCTGCACTTCGAGCCGTTCGTGCACCTGGTCGACGTGACCGACCAGTCCGCACTGGTGGCGTGGGGCGGGTTCTTCCTCTGCCGCCGCGACGACAAGGGCTGGTTCGTCGTCGATGACGACGACCTGCCCGACGGCCGGACGAGCGGTGGAACGATCGGCGTCGAGTCCGCGCCGTACGGCGAGGCGCTCGTGGAAGTCTTCGACGAGGACGGAGCGGTCATCAGCTCGGCGACCACCGCGGACCACAACCACGTCTGGGTCGAAGGCCTGCAACCCGATCGGACGTATCAATATCGCATCTCGGTGGATGGTCGTCCCTGGGCCGATGGCGAGCGCTGCGACTGGCAGCTCGACGGCGACGGCGACGGCGACGGCGGCGGCCTCGTGCGGTCTGGCCGCCGCTACGACTTGCGGCTGCGTACCCACCCCCGGTCCGACGACCCGGCGCCGGTCGCCGTCCTGGCGATCGGGGACTACGGCGTCGGGATCGTCAACGGTGACGACGGTCGCCGCCAGCTGGCCGTCGCCCGATCGCTCGAACACCTTGCCGACCGCCATGCGGTGCGCGCCCTCGTCAGCTTGGGCGACAACATCTACCACGGCCCGGAGGACCAGCTGGCGCAGACCGGCGACGAGGACGACGACTGGTACTTCACGTTCTACGCGCCGTACCGGTACCTCATCGACCACCTGCCGATGTACCCGACGGCGGGCAACCACGACGGCGTCGACGAGGAGGACAACGACGATCGAGCGCAGCTGAAGGACAACTTCCACCTCGCCGGGCGCTTCATGACGGCGGGGGCGGAAGGGCTGGCGTCCTGCGATCCGGGACTCTTCTATCGCGTCCCGATCGGCGGCCTGCTGGAGCTGGTGTGCGTCGACACGACGTGGGGCGATGACCTCGGGCACCACTTCTTCGACGATGAGCAGCACCGGGAGTGGCTCGACGCCACCTTCCCCCCGCTCGGCGATGGCACCTCACTCCCACGCTGGCGGATCCCGTTCTGCCACCACCCGCCGTGGTGCGCCGGCCCGCACCACGACGGCCAGGTGGAACAGCTCCCGGCGCTCGTCCCGCGGTACGAGCGTTCAGGCGTCCGCCTGGTGCTGTCTGGTCACGAGCACAACTTCCAGCACAGCGTCCACGGCGCACTGCACCACATCGTCTCGGGCGCCGGCGCCAAGCTCGACGAACGCCGCCCGACGCAGTGGGCCACGGCCGAGACGCAGGCCTGGGCGGCCGAAGCCCACTGCCTGCTCATCGAAGCCGAGCCGTCCCGACTCGTCGTCACGCCGTGGGGCGTGCCCGGAGCGGACGGCGATCCGGTAGCGTTGATGGCCGAAGACGCGCACGGGGCCGCCGTGGCCGCGGGCTTCGTGATCACCGCCTGACGGGTCCATCGCGGCGTCGCTTGCGGTGATCAGCCGACAGGAGCGCTTGAGTTGCCCGCCGTTGCCGACCCGAGTGCCGAGCGCTCCCTGCAACGGGTGATGCAGGAGCGGTCATGGCGAAGTTGATCTACGCGTCGAACATGTCCCTCGACGGCTGCACCGAGGACGAACGCGGCGCGTTTGACTGGGCTCCTCCGGACGACGAGGTCTTCGTGTTCATCACCGAGCTCATGGGGTCCGCAGGCACTTACCTCTATGGGCGGCGCATGTACGAGACGCTGGCCGTGTGGGAGACCGACTCCACCCTGGCTGCGCAGTCGGACCGCATGGCCGACTACGCAAGCGCATGGCAGGCAGCGGACAAGGTCGTCTACTCCTCGACCCTGGCCGCCCCGCTCACCGCAAACACCCGGCTCGAACGCCGCTTCGAGCCCGGCGCGGTGCACGATCTGAAGGCCGCCGCCAGCAGAGATCTCTTGGTGGGTGGTCCGAACCTCGCGGAACAGGCTCTCGTCGCCGGGCTGGTCGACGAGCTGGCCCTGTTCGTCTGGCCAGTCGTCCTCAGTGGGCGCAACCCGGCGCTGCGCACCGACTGGCGCGCCGATCTCGAGCTCATCGACGAGCACCGGTTCGGCAGTGGCGTCGTCTACGTCCGCTACCACCTGCGGTAACGACGGGGAAATGGCGCCACCGCCGCTGAGCTGCGCTTTCGCACCAATCTCTATCGTCAGAGGGGACACCAACTCCGGGTCGAGGGCGATCGCCTGCGCGCGTCGGATGCGCGTCAGCCCAGCTCAGTAGGTGTCTTTGGCCGCACCGCGTGTTGCCTGGCGTTGCCTCGTGTCGCCTGATTTCGGCCCGTTCACGGACCAAGTGCTGACAAATCGCGGACAAGCGACAGCTCGTCGAGCTCACTTCGACCGACGGCCTCACTCCGTCGCCTTCGGGTGCCCGACGCTCGCTTCAGTCATCCACACGGTCCGGCGGTCGTCGTCGATGCAGTACCAGACGCGGCCACCGGCGGTGACCTCGAACTGCCACTGCTCGAGCTGCTCGCCGTTCACCACCCGGCGGCCCAGCGGCCCCTTCAGCGGATGCTGGCGGCCGTCGCGCTGACGTGGATCCGTAGTGATCCGCTCCCAAGCCATCCTGACGTTGGCCGAGGCCGCCGAGCACAGTTGCTCCCACCCCTTCGCGGCATCGTTGGTTGCGAAGCGGAGGTCCCAGCCACCGGGGGCCGGCGGTGGCGCCACACGTTCTCGGCGCTTGGCCACGAGCCGCTAGGCGGACGGCGCTGTGACGCGGTCACCGGTGGCGGTGATCGCCGTCCTGAGGCGCCGGGCGAGTCGCGGGTCGGCGTGAATCTCCGCCGTTGCTCGCCATTCCTGCAGGAGTTGTGCGACGGGAGCGAAGTTGTCGATCGCCGAGGCTGCGACGAGGGTGCGGGCCAGCTCGTCGACGAACGCAGATTGATCGCGCGCTGGGAGGAGCGATGCCCAGGGAAAGACGTCGTCGAGCGCCTCGGCGAGCCCGCT
>JBPCJL010000368.1:0-4721 GCA_051005355.1 Ilumatobacteraceae bacterium | reverse complement strand
GACCTCAGCAGCGATCGCCCGCGCGACGCTTGATCTGGGCGCGAATCGTCGCAATTGGTGAGACGGAACGCGCCCAGAAATCACCCAGCCTTCGCTTCGCTCGGCTGGACCCGTGCCCGCTAGAGCGTGACGGTGAGACCCTCGCGGGCGGCGAAGACTTCGACGCCGGCTTGGCGGCCGCACATGGCGGCGGCGGCGGTGAGGCAGTCGATGGTGTCGTCGTCGTGGCTCGGGTCGTGGTGGTAGAGCGCCAGCCGACGCGCCCCCACCTCGCCGGCCAGCCACACCGCGTACTCGATCGTGCAGTGCCCCCAGTCCCGCTTCTGCTTGAACTCGGCCGGCGTGTACTGGGCATCGTGGATCAGCAGGTCGACGTCGGTGCACAGGCCGCGCACCCGGTCGGCGATGAGCAGCCCGCCGCTCGGCTGCTGGTGGTCGCTGATGTACGCCACGCTCACGTCGCCGTGGGTCACTCGGTACCCGACGGTGTCGCCGACGTGCGGCACCGGCGCCGACTCGACGCGATAGCCGCCGATCGAGAAGCGCGACGGCGGGCAGCGCACGTCGACGTGCCCCGGGAACCCGTCGAGGCCGATCGGGAACAACGGAGGACAGATGCAGGACTTGAGCACCTCGGCCGGTCCGCACCCGTCGTGCTGCGCCGGCGCGTACACCACCAGCACGGCTTCCTCGTGCAGCAACGGCCCGAAGAACGGAAGGCCCTGCACGTGGTCCCAGTGGAGGTGGCTGACGAGGCAGGTGCCCTTGAACGGCTCGTCCTTGGGCCAGTTGAGCCCGTAGTAGCGCAGACCCGTGCCCATGTCGAAGAGCAGCGGGCGTTCACCGGGCGCATCGACGGACACACACGACGTGTTGCCGCCGTAGCGCGCCACGTCGTCGCCGTTGCACGGTGTCGACCCGCGCACGCCGTGGAACGTGACCCTCAGCCCGTGTGCCAGCCCCCCAGCAATGATCGAGACACGCTAGACCCGCGACCGGCCGCCGGAAAGACGGGGCATGGTGACGTCCGTCGCACAAGAGCTACGGTCGGCCGGCAGTGGAGACCGTCCGCGTCGGCGAGCTCGACGTCGCCTACCTGACGGCAGGCGCGGGACCGCTGGCGTTGTGCCTACACGGCTTTCCCGACACGGCCCACACCTGGCGCCACCTCCTGCCGCAGTTGGCCGACGCCGGCTACCGCGCCGTCGCTCCGTTCACGCGCGGCTACGCCCCGACGGCGGTGCCGGCCGACGGGCGGTACCAGACCGGTGCGCTGGCCGCCGATGCCAACGCGCTGCACGAGGCGTTCGACGGCGATGGCGACGCCGTGATCATCGGCCACGACTGGGGGGCACCGAGCGCGTACGGCGCGGCCGGCCACGAGCCCGACCGCTGGTCGAAGGTCGTCGGGATGGCCGTCCCGCCAGGCGGCGCGCTGGCCACCGCCTTCGTCACCGATCTCGACCAGGTGCAGCGCAGCTGGTACATGTTCCTCTTCCAGCACCCGCTGGCCGAGCTGTTGCTGGGGGCCAACGAGTTCGCCCTTGTCGATCGCCTGTGGGCGCACTGGTCGCCCGGCTACGACGCCGCCGAGGACGCGGTTCGGGTGCGCGAGTCGCTCGGCGACCCGGCCAACCTCCACGCCGCCCTGGCGTACTACCGCGCTGCGTTGGGCAACGGGCTCGTCGATCCGGCGCTGGCCGAGATCCAGGTGGCGACGGGCGCGGTGCCATCGCAGCCGACGCTGTACCTGCACGGGCGCGACGACGGATGTGTCGGCGCCGGGGTCGCCGAACTCGCCGCGTCGATGACCACCGACGCTGACCAGCTGACGGTCGAGGTGCTCGACCACTGCGGCCACTTCCTCCACCTCGAACGCCCCGACGACGTCAACGACCGCATCCTGGAGTTCCTCGCATGACCACCGCAGTATCTGCGCCACCCCTTCCCGACGGCCTGGTCGTCATCGTCAAGGAGGAGTGCGCCACCTGCCGCCTCGTCGCGCCGCTGCTGCCCAGGCTGGCCGACCTGACCGTCTACACCCAGGACGACCCGGCGTTCCCGGCCGGCATCGATCACGTCGTCGACGAGGAACTGAGCGTCAGCTGGAACCACGACATCGAGACGGTCCCGACGCTGATCCGCGTCGTCGACGGCGCGGAGGTGGAGCGCACCGTCGGGTGGTCGCAGGCGGACTGGCAGCGCATCACGGGCATCGACGACCTCGGCGCCGACCTGCCGGTGATGCGGCCCGGGTGCGGGTCGCTGAGCGTCGATCCCGACCGCGTCGACGCGCTGCGGGTGCGCTTCGAGGGCGGCCGCCTGCGCTCGCGGCGGGTCGAGCTGGCGGAGCTGGAGGACGACATCGAGGCGATGTTCACCCGCGGGTGGACCGACGGCCTGCCCGTCGTGCCACCGACCGAAGCGCGGGTGATGGCGATGCTCGAGGGCACGACCCGCCCCGCCGACGACGTCGTGGCCACGGTGCCGCCCGACCTCGTCGACGTCAGCGTCGAGAAGGTCGCCATCGCCGCCGTGATGGCCGGGTGCCGGCCCGAGTACCTGCCGTGGGTGTTGACCGTCGTCGAGGCGATCTGCACGGACGAGTTCAACATCCACGGCGTGCTGGCCACGACGATGCCGGTCGGACCGGTGATCGTCTGCAGCGGACCCGGCACGGTCGCCATCGGGATGAACAGCGGCGTCAACGTGCTCGGTCAGGGCAACAGGGCCAACGCCACGATCGGGCGGGCCGTGCAACTCGTGGTGCGCAACGTGGGCGGCGGCCGACCCGGCGGCGTCGACCGAGCCACGCACGGCAACCCGGGCAAGATCGGGTTCTGCTTCGCCGAGCGGCCGGACTCGCCGTTCGGCACGCTGGCCGAGAGTCGCGGCGCGCCGGCCGGTGCCGACGCCATCACCGTGTTCTCCGGCGAGGGGCCGCGCTGCATCGTTGACCAGCTGTCGCGCACGCCCGAGAGCTTGGCCAGGTCGCTGGCGTCGTGCCTGCGCACGCTGCACCACCCGAAGCTGGTGCTGGGGTTCGACGCCATCCTCGTCGTCGGGCCCGAGCACGCCAGGGTCTTCACCGACGCGGGGTGGGATCGTCAGCGTGTGCTGGCGGAGCTGAACGCGGACCTGCAGATCCCCGGGTCCGAGCTCGTGCGCGGCGCCGGCGGCATCGACGAGGGCCTGCCGGAGCGGTTCGCCGACGCCACGCTGCCGAAGTTCCGCCCCGGCGGCGTGCTGCTGGCCTGTGCGGGTGGAGGGGCCGGGCTGTTCTCGGCCATGATCGGGGGCTGGGCCAACGGTGACGTCGGCTCCCAGCCCGTGACGAGAGAGGTGAAGCCGTGAAGGCGACCCGATACGTGCTCGATCCAACTGGCGAGCGGACCGTCGCCGAACGTCAGCAGCTCGACCGGCCGGCGGCGATCAGCGGGCTGCGCGTCGGGCTGCTCGACATCTCCAAGCCGCGCGGCGACGTCTTCCTCGACCGGCTGCAGGAGCTGCTCACGGAGGCGGGGGCCAAGGTGGCGCGTTACAAGAAGCCGACGTTCACGAAGCCGGCGCCCGTCGACCTGCGCCACGAGATCTCCACCCAGTGCGACCTGGTGATCGAGGCCCTCGCCGATTGAGGGAGCTGCACGTCGTGCAGTGTGCACGACATCAGCGATCTGGAGCTGCGGGGCGTCCCCAGCGTGTTCGTGGCGTCGGCCGAGTTCGTCCAGGCCGCCGAGGCGCAGTCGACATCGCTCGGCTTCGCCACGATGGCCCGTGTCTTCACGCCGCACCCCATCCAGGACCGCACCGACGACGAGATGCGGGACTACGCCGAAAAGGCCTACGACGAGATCGTCGCCGCCATCACGACCGGGTCCTGAACGTTTCTCAATCGATTTAGAGGGTCGGTAGTGACCACAAAATCGATAAAGAAGCGGGTTTAGCGGCCAGCGAGGGCGAGGGTGCGGCGAGCCATGGCCACGTGGAGGTGCTCGACCATGCGGCCGTCGACGGTGACGACGCCCCGCCCGGCGGCCTCGGCCTCGGTGTAGGCGTCGATGACGCGCTGGGCCAGCTCGATCTCCTCCTGCGTCGGTGACCAGGCCTCGTTGGCCGGCTCGACCTGGCTCGGGTGGACGAGCGTCTTGCCGTCGAAGCCGAGCTCGACGCCCTGGCGGCACTCGGCGGCGAAGCCAGCGGCGTCGCGCACATCGTTGTAGACGCCGTCGAGCACGACCTTGCCCGCCTCGCGCGCCCCCAGCACAGCCGTCATCAGGTGGGGCAGGAGGTTGGCCCGGCCGGCCACGAGCGGCGCCCGCAGTTCGCGGGCCAGGTCGTTGGTACCCAGCACCAGCACAGGGACCCGCTCGTGCGCGGCCAGCCGGCGGACGTCGAAGATCGCCGTCGGCGTCTCGACCATCGCCCAGATCGCCACGCCCTCGCCACCGGCGCCGTCGAGGCGCGCCGCCACGTCGTCGAGCTGACCGTTCGAGCCGACCTTGGGGATGACGACCCCCGACGGACCTGCGCCGGCGGCGGCGGCCAGGTCGTCGCCGCCCCACTCCGTGTCCAGCCCGTTGCAGCGGATCGTCAGCTCGCGCCCGCCGTAGTCACCGGACGTCACCGCGGCGACCGCCTGGTCACGAGCCAGTGCCTTGGCGTCCGGCGCCACGGCGTCCTCGAGGTCGAAGATGATGGCGTCGCACGGCAGGTCCTTGGCC
>JBPCJL010000367.1:0-5750 GCA_051005355.1 Ilumatobacteraceae bacterium | reverse complement strand
AACGGGCGCAGGGAGGGAGGGAAGGAACTTTGGGCGTGTTTCTTCTCACCGCTTGTCGCAGGACGGGGGCGGACCGCGCCCAGATGCACTACCCGGGCTTCGCTGGCTCGCTGCGCTCGCCAGCTCGCCCGGTACGTGCCAGCACCACTTGGGCGCCGGTGGTGGCGCCCTTGCTTGAGCAGGGGGTTCGGGTGTCGACTGGTGGTCACATGACGACCGTCGTCGAGCCTCCCGCGTACGCGCCGGCGCCGCCGAGCGTCACGCCGACCTTCCCGCCGCTGCGGCCGGCGTGGTGCTTGCTCACGGTCCCCGTGGCCATCGGGTTGGCGCTGACCGGCCTGTTCGTGGCGGCGGCCGACGACCCGATGCCGATCGAGCTGGTCCGCCCCGGCGTCGTCGCCGCCTGGGCGCTGGCCGGACTGATGCTCGGGTTGCGCCGCCGCCACGACCGCCTGGCGCCGATCGTCCTCGGCGGCGCCATCGTCGGCGGGGCCGGCACCCTCGCCGCAGCCATGGTCGAGCACCGGTCGCTGTCGGGTTCGACCTCCTGGCTGTGGGACTTCGCACTGCGGCTGTGCGCGGCCCTCCTGCCGGCCATCGCGATGCACTTGCTCTTCGGCCTCGCCGACGGCCGTCTGGCCACAGCCGTGCGGCGCCGGGCCGTTGCCACCGGCTACATCGCCGCCACCGTCGTGGCCGTCGCCTCGATGGCCGATCGCGACCGCGTCACCGGGTGGCCGCTCGTGGTGCTGTGGGCCGCCGCGATCGGCTTCGGGCTCTACGCCAGCCATGTCCGCTACATGAAGGCCGGCGCCGTCGACCGCCGCCGAATGCAGTGGGTCGGCTGGGGCATGGCCGTGGCGACCGAGGCGGCGATCGTCGTGATCGCCCTCCGCCTGCTGACGGACTGGCCGAACCAACCCGGCGCGGTGGCGCTGGGCCTGACCGCGCTGATCCCCCTCGCCTTGGCGCTCGGCGCCTTGCCGGGGATGGTGGCGCGCGTCGATCGCCTGCTCACGCACACCGTCGAGATCGCCGGCCTCACCGCCCTCGTCGTGGCCGTTTACGTCGTCGTCGTGATCGGGTTGGGTCGCACCCCATCCGATGGCGAGCGGGCCCTGCTGCTGCTCTCGATGCTGGCCGCAGGGGTCTGCGCGCTGCTCTACCTCCCGGCCCGCCGCCGGTTGACCGAGCGGGCCAACCGGCTCGTCTACGGCGAGCGCTTCTCCCCGGACGAACTGCTGCGCACGTTCGGTCAACGGCTGACCAGATCGATCCCGATGGAAGAGCTGCTCCTGCAGCTGACCGAAAGTCTGCGCAAGGCGATGGTGCTCGTGTCGGCCGAGGTCTGGACGGGCCAGGACGGCCGGTTCGAGCTCGCCGCCGGCGTCCCGCACCGCGAGCCGCCGGCCCTCAACCTCGGTGCCAAGGAGTCGGCGGTCGTGGCGCGGGCCGGGGTCAGCGGGGGCACCTGGCTCGACGTCTGGATGCCGGCCATCGTCGGTGCCCAGGGCTCCGGCGCCATGCGCCTGGCGCCGGTCGCTCACGCCGGTGAGCTGCTCGGGTTCATCGCCGTCACCCGTCGGCGCGATGGCGAGGCCTTCACCGAGTCGGAGGATCGGGTGCTCACCGACCTGGCCCGCCAGGTGGCGCTGGCGCTGCACAACGTGCAGCTCGACAACGCGCTGCAGGCAAGCATGGACGAGCTGCAGGTGCGCAACCAGGAGCTGCAGCAGTCGCGGGCCCGCATCGTCGCCGCCGGCGACGCCGAGCGGCGCAAGCTCGAACGCAACCTCCACGACGGCGCGCAGCAGCACCTGGTGGCGCTGGCCGTCAAGGTGCGCCTGACACGTGACGCGGTCGAGGACGACCCCGAGGACGCCATCGCCATCCTCGACGAGATCAAGGGCAACGTGCAGGACGCCATCCAGGAGCTGCGGGCGCTGGCCCACGGCATCTTCCCGCCGTTGCTCATGTCGGGCGGGCTGGCCGAGGCGCTCCCGGCCGCCGCCACGAGGGCGGCCCTGCCGACGACGGTCGAACTGACTGGCATCGGTCGCTACTCGCCGGACATGGAAGCGGCTGTCTACTTCTGCGTGCTCGAGGCGCTGCAGAACGCCGGCAAGCACGCCGGGACTGATGCCGTCGCCAAGGTGCGCGTGACCGAGGACGACGGCGCGTTGACGTTCGAGGTGGCCGACGACGGGGCCGGGTTCGTCGCCGACGGTGCCGCCGTCGCCGGGCACGGCTTCGTCAACATGGGCGACCGGCTGGGCGCCTTCGGTGGCACGGTGCGCGTACGCTCGGCGCCCGGCCAGGGGACGACGATCAGTGGCACCCTGCCGCTGGCCGTCGGCTCGCCGACGGCCTGACTCGCCACCTCCCGGGAGGGCCGATGGCCGACGACAACCTGACCGACTTCGAACGGACGACGTTCACGCACGGCGGCAAGCAGCGCGCCACATTCCGCACCGGCACCGGGCCGGCCGTGATCGTCATCGCCGAGCTGCCGGGGATCACGCCGAAGGTGGCCGACCTCGGACGGCGCGTCGCCGGCATCGGCTGCACGGCGGTGCTGCCCCACCTGTTCGGCGTGCCGGGCAAGGACCCGACCGGTGGCGGCCGCCTGGGCTCGCTGGCCTACGGCCTGTCGTCCATCGTGCCGGCCTGCATCAGCCGGGAGTTCACGACCTGGGCGACGAACCGGACGTCGCCGGTCGTCACGTGGCTGCGGGCGCTCGCCGGTCAGGAGCACGAGCGCTGCGGTGGTCCTGGCGTCGGCGCCATCGGCATGTGCTTCACGGGCGGCTTCGCGCTGGCCATGGCGACCCACCCGAGCCTGCTGGCGCCGGTGCTGTCGCAGCCCTCCCTGCCGTTCGCCGTGACCCGTGCGCAGCGCCGGTCGATCGACTGCGCGCCGAGCGAGCTCGATGTCGTGGCCGAGCGGTGCGCGGTCGAAGGGCTGCAGGTGCTGGGCCTGCGGTTCTGCGGCGATCGACTGGTGCCGGCCGAGCGGTTCGAGTTCCTCCGGCAGCGGCTGGGCGACGCCTTCGTCGCCGTCGAGCTGCCCGACGAGTCCGCCAACCCTGACGCGACGATGAAGCCGCACTCGGTCCTCACAGAGCACCTCGTCGACGAACCGGGTCAGCCGACGCGCGCCGCACTGGATCAGGTCCTCGATCTGCTCCGCCGGCGACTGCTCGTGTGAGGCGCCCGCGACCGCGCCGCAGCCGCAGAGTGCGGCTCAGACGCGATTGTGCGCACGCCACCTGCACTCTGCGGCTGACGGGCCAGAAAACTGCAACGTGCGCAGCACTCTGCGGATTCGGTGCTCAATCTGGAGCGGCGCCGTCGGGGCCGACCCAGGCGGGGTCGCCGCCAGCTTCCCAGAGGCGGCGGACGACGCGTGGCGAGAGCTCGTCCTTGTTGACGTAGGCCATGGCGCCGCTCTGGCGGGCGCCCGGTGGGAGGTCGTCGAGCGCGTACGTCGACACGAGGATCACCCTCGTCTCCGGATGGGCGCCGGTGATCAGGCGCGTTGCGTCGATGCCGTTGAGCGCCCCCATGTTGATGTCCATCAGCACCAGGTCGGGGTGCAGCTCCGCGCTGGTGGCGACGGCGTCCTCCCCCGACTCGACCTCGGCCACGAGCTCGAACTCCTTGATGCGGCTCAGCACCGCGCGCGCCGCGTCCCGGAACGGCGGCTGGTCGTCGACGATCATCACGCTGACGCGCTCGGCCACGGATCCCATCCTGGCATCCGACCGCCGTCCCGACGAGCGTGCCACCACCCGAGCCCGGGGTGCGGTCAGCCTCCCTCGGCGGCGGAGAGGTAGACGAGGACCGCCTTGACCCGGCGGTTGACGTCGGGCTCCTCGGTGAGGTGGAGCTTGGAGAAGATCGAGTTGATGTGCTTCTCGACGGCCCGCTCGCTGAGGATCAGCGTCGCCGCGATCGCCGCGTTGCTCTTGCCCTGGGCCATCTCACCGAGGATCTCCCGCTCGCGTGGCGTCAGCCGCTCGATTGGCGACGACGCCATGCGGGCCCGTGCGTTGACGAGTTCCTCGACCACCTTCGGGTCGATCACCGAGCCGCCACGGGCGACCGTGCGCACCGCGTCGACCAGGTCGTCGGCATCGGCCACCCGGTCCTTGAGGAGGTAGGCCCGGCCGTCCGAGCCGTGCTCCAACAGAGCCAGCGCGTACGCCGGCGAGGCGTACTGGCTGAGCACCACCACGCCGATCGACGGGCTGCGCTGACGGATCAGGGCCGCCGCCCGCACGCCCTCGTCGGTGCCGGTTGGGGGCATGCGGATGTCGGTGATCACCACGTCGGGCGCCTGTGCGTCGACCATCTCGAGCAGCTCGTCGAACGTCCCGGCCACGCCGGCCACGGACAGCTCGGGCTCCGCGTCGATGAGCCGGGTCACCCCCTGTCTGACCAGGTAGTTGTCGTCCGCCACCACGACCCGCACCGCCACGCGCGGCACACTAACTAACCACGCCCGGGTGCGACAGGGGCCCGCCATCACCGGGGAGGTCTCGTGTCCCCAGCGATGGCGGGCCCGCTGCCGCCCGTGCTCCGTGCTCCGTCAGGTCACGTGACGGTGAACTCCTGGACCATGCCCAAGATGGCGTGCGGTGGTCCGAGCTCCGGACCGCCCGGCATCGAACCCATGGTTCCCTCGGGCATCGAACCTTCCGGCATCGAACCTTCCGGCATGGTGCCCTCCGACTCCATCGCCTCCATCTCCTCGGCGACCTCGGGCGTCAAGCCCTCGGGGATGAAGCAGGTGGCGGCGTACCGGCCGGGCTCGGCGAAGTCGACGACGGTGTACCCGGTCTCGCCCGGCACGGCGAACGTCCCACCGGCGGGAACGATCTTGCTGAACGCCTCCTCCTCGGGAAGCTCGATCAGCTCCTGCACCGTCTCGGTCACGTCGTCGTTGATCCGGGCGAAGGACAGCTCGTGGAGCTCCTCACCGACGTTGGTGAACGTGATGATCGCCGGGCCGGCAGGGACGTCGGCGGGGATCCCGGTGAACACGTAGTCGCCACCCTCGACCTCGAGCTCGTTGAACCCGCAGTTGTCCTTCATGTACGAGATGACCTCGCCGTACGCGGTGAAGAACTCCTCGGTCGGTTCTGAACCCTCGGCGACGAAAACCTCGGCCTCGGCGATGGCCGTGTCGACCGACCCCTTGACGTCCTCCGGAGCCGCTGCGGAGAGCGCCTCGAAGGCCGGCCCGATCGCCTCCGGGTCCTCGGCGAGGATCGCCGCCTCCACGTCCAACTCGGCGGCGCAGAACGCGTCGACGTCCGTCGCTCCGCCGGACCCGCCGCTCGTGGTCTCGGCGCCCCCCTCGGTCGTCTCGCCGCCAGCGGCTTCGGTGGTCTCGGGTGCCGCCGTCGTCTCGGGGGCGCCGCTGGCCGTGGTGGCCGGTGCGCCGCCGGCCGTCGTGGCGGCGCTGTCTCCATCGTCGTCGCTGCCGCAGGCCGCGGCGGCAAGCGTGAACGTGAGGGCGGTGAGGGCCAATGCCATCCGCCTGGGCATGGTTGTGTACATGGGTCGAGGATCGTCGCGTTCAGCGCGACGGACCAGGGTGGAGGCCGGCCTTCGCGCGTTGGTGGCAGGCCCACCTCTGTGAGCGAGCGTCCGGAGCGAGCTGGCGGTTGTGTCAAGCGAGCGAACGATTGGCGTGTGACTCGCGCTCCAACGGGCCAGCCTGCAGGGGTGACAACAGCTCGCGG
>JBPCJL010000366.1:0-7054 GCA_051005355.1 Ilumatobacteraceae bacterium | reverse complement strand
AGCACGGGCTGGTCGACGTGCCCGCCGCGCCGCTGGAGCAGATCAGCGCGACCGAGTGCGGTCGCGTGTTCGTCTACGAGCAGGTCGACGTCGGCTATTCGCCGGTCTTCACGGTGCAGGACGAGGTTCTGGCGACGCAGCTGGTGGTCGACCGGGTCGCCGGCGACGAGCCGATCGAGGTCAGCAACGTGCGCGGCAGCGTGCTGCTGGAGCTGCGTCCGGCAGCCGACGGCGCCCCGCTCGGCACGTTGGCGCCCGGTGAGGATGCGCTGTCGGTGCCGGTCGAACTCCGCGTCATCCGCTGCGATCCCCACGCCGTGATCGAGAGCAAGAAGACGTTCCAGCTGGCGGTGTGGGTCGCCGTCGGGTCCCGGGAGACCCAGCACCTCGTGGTCCCGCCGGAGGGTGAGCTGCGGGCGGCGCTCGAGGTGCTGATCGACGAGTGCCTGCGTCGGGAGTCCGCCGGCTGAGCCGCCGGTCGGCAGCGTCCTCATTGGCGCACCATCGACAGGTGCGACGAGTTCGAAGCTTGCCCACCAGCCGGGCACCAATGAGCCTGTCGCCACAAAGCCGGCGACAAGAAGAGCACCGTCCTGATGGTTCGCTCGCTCGAAGACTCGCTCGCTCACTCGGCCGCGGTGGCGGCCATCCAGGCTGTGTAGAGAGCGGCATAGGTGCCGCCGGCGCGCACGAGGTCGTCATGGTGGCCGTCCTCGACCAGCTCACCGTCGCGCAGCACGAGGACGCGGTCGGCGCGCGCCGCAGTCGACATGCGGTGGGCGATGGCGATGGTCGTGCGGTCGGCGGCCAGCCTCGTGAGGGCGCGCGAGATGCGGACCTCCGTCAAGGCGTCGACCGACGACGTGGCCTCGTCGAGCACCAGCACGTCCGGGTCGGCGACACCGGCGCGCAGCAGCGCCACCAGCTGGCGCTCGCCCGCCGACAGGTGCTCCCCGCGCTCCCCGACCTCCGTGAGGAGGCCCTCGGGCAGGCTCTCCACCCAGTCGTCGAGGTCGAGTCGCCCGACGACGGCGGCGGCATCGGGGACCGACGTGCCGGGGCGGGCGAAGCCGACGTTGGCGGCGATGGTCCCGTTGAACAGGAACGGCTCCTGGGACACGACCACCAACCGGGTGCGCAGCTCCTCGTTCGACACCCGCCGCAGCGGGATGCCGCCGACGCGGATCTCGCCGACGGTCGGGTCGGCGAACCGGGCCACCAGGCGACCAAGCGTCGTCTTGCCAGAACCCGTCTCGCCGACCACCGCCACTTGCTGGCCGGCCGGGATGTGCAGCGAGACGCGTCGCAGCACGGCGTCGTCGGTCGTCGTCGGTCCACCGAGCTGCGCGGAGAACGAGGCTCCGTCACCTCGGGTGGGATAGGAGAACGTGACGTCACGCACCTCGACGTCGAGGCTCCCCGGGGGCAGCGGCAGCGGATCGTCCGGCGGCGGCGGGCCGACAGGGAGGTCGAGCACGCCGATCACGCGACGCAGGCCGGCGACCGCGGTCTGCGTCTGGTCGAGCACCTCCGTGAACTCGGCGATGGGCTCGAGGAATCGGTAGGTGAGGAAGATGAATCCGATCAGGGCCCCTGCCGTGAGCCCGCTATCCGGCCCCCTGAGCACCCCGACCACCACGACGGCGGCCACCGTGAGCACGGAGAACACCTCGCCCGACGGGAACAGGAACGCGCCGATCACGTTGGCCCGCACCTGGGCCCGCACCCGGCCGTCGACCGAGTCGTTGGCCTCGGCCTCGAGCGGCCCGCCGGCGTCGTAGGCGCGCATCGTCTCGGCGCCGGTCACGATCTCGGTCACCGTGGCCAGCATCTCACCGTTGCGCTCGCGCGCCCGTTCGTAGGCGGCGACGAGGTGGCGCTGCACGACCCGCAGCACCAGCGCCAGCGGAGCGGCGACGGCGAAGGCAACGACGGCGAGGATCCAGTCGTAGGCCAGCATCACCGCCGAGACCATCAGGATCAGCGGGCCGTCGAGCAGCCAGGCCAGGCCGCCCCACTGGAAGAACTGGCCAAGGGTCTCGATGTCGCTCGTGACCCGCGCCACCAGCGCGCCGCGGCGTTCCTCGTTGTGGTCGGCCAGGCTGATTCGATGGATGTGCGAGATCAGGCGGGTGCGCAGGTCGTACAGCGCCTGCTCGGATCGCTGCCCCAGCCGCACGATGGCCTGGCGCTGCGCGACGGCGGCGATGACGATGGCACCGGCGGCGAACACCGCCAGCGTCGCCACCAGTCCGACCTGCACGCTGTCGGTGGTGATCCCGCGGTCGATGGCCTGCTGCAGCAGGATCGGCACGACGATGCGACCCATGGCGCCGACGGCCGCCAGCACCCAGGTCAGCGCCAATCCCTGGCGCAGCACGGGCACCTCGCGCAGGCCGCGGTTGATCGTGTGGACGGCGGCGAAGCGCCCGACCGGCTCGTTCATTGGGGCACCATTCGTCGGTGAACACTCGACCTTGGCTGACGGGATGGTGCCTCCAATGAACTGCGTTCGCCGTGCTGATCGTTCGCTCGCTCGAAGACTCGCTCGCTCACATCGCACCGCCTGCGCCGCCACCGGCGACCATCGTCGGGTGCTCGGCGCGATCGGTCTCGAACGCCTCGACCAGCGCCCGGTAGCCGGTGCGTCGCGCCATCAGCTCGTCGTGCGGGCCGTGGTCGACCACCCGACCGCCGGCCAGATAGACGACCTCGTCGGCCAGGCGGATGGTCGATGGCCTCGAGGCGACCATCACGACGGTCGTCGATCGGGCCAGCCCCTCGCGCAAGTTGATGAGGACGGCAGCCTCGGTGGCCGGGTCGAGGGCCGAGGTCGTGTCGTCGAGCAGCAGCAGCGATGGCCGGCGCAGCAGCGCCCGGGCCAGGGCGACCCGTTGGCGTTGACCCCCGCTCAGGGTCACACCGCGCTCCCCGACCACCGTGCCGAGGCCGTCGGCCGTCTCGGCCACGAACCGGTCGGCCCGAGCGAGGCGCAGCGCGTCCCACAGCTCGGCGTCGGCCACCGGGCTGCCGAGCTCGAGGTTGTGGCGGATCGTGCCGGAGAACAGGAACGCTTCCTGGAACACGATCGCCGGCCGCCCCGCGACCAGCTCGACTACGCCGGCCGTCGGGGCCACCAGCCCGGCGACGAGCTCGACAAGCGTGCTCTTGCCTGCGCCGGTGGGGCCGACGACGGCGACGATGCGCCCGGCGGCGATCGACAACGAGACGTCGTCGATCGCCGGCAGCCGCTCACCCGGGAAGACGAACCGGACATGGTCGAGGCGGACGGCGACGCCGTCGGGCGCCCGTCCGATGGTCGCGCGCGGGTCGGCCTCGATCGGTTCGTCCAGCACGGCCCGCACCCGCCGCCACCCGGCCAGCGAATGGGGCAGCTCGGACAGCGCGTAGCCGATCAATCGCAGCGGGAACACGAGCAGGGTGAACAGGTAGATGAAGCTGGCCAGCTGTCCAATGGTCACCGCACCGGCCTCGACGCGCATCGCGCCGATCACGATCAGGCCCACGTTGGACAGCGACGGGACGGCGTCGAGCAGCGCATCGAACGTGCCGCGCAGCCGTACGGCCTTGACGCGGGCCGCCCGCAGGTAGCCGGCCAGCGTGGCCAGCCGTTCGGTCTCGCGCTGCTCGGCGCCGTAGGCCTTGATCAGCTGCACCCCGTCGAAGCTCTCGTGCACGCCGGCCGAAAGGTCGCCCAGGTGGTTCTGGGCGGCGTCGTAGTACTGCTCGACGCGGTGCTGGTAGTGGATGTTCATCCCGATGAGCAAGGGGAAGACGACCACGGCGACGCCGCCCAGCACCAGGTCGTTGATCAGCAGCCAGATCGCCGACACCACGATGAGAAGGACCGTGCCGCAGGCGAACGGGATGGGGGCGAGTACCGACACCGCGGCATCGGTGTCGACGCCGGCGCGGGCTACGAGGTCACCGTCCGGTCGGCGCTGGTGCCATGACAGTGGCTGGCGGACGAGTCGGTCGACGACGCCTCGGCTCAGCGAGCCGGCGATGCGCCACTGCGTCATGCCGGCGAACGTCCGGCGCAGGACCACCCCGCTGGCGCGCACCAGACCGATGCCGACGACGAAGGCCACGCCGGTCAGGAGGGTCCCG
This sequence comes from Ilumatobacteraceae bacterium, assembly GCA_051005355.1. Lineage (GTDB taxonomy): Bacteria > Actinomycetota > Acidimicrobiia > Acidimicrobiales > Ilumatobacteraceae > JALZMG01. The sequence goes on along the minus strand of JBPCJL010000366.1, from coordinate 2,923 downwards.
GTGGCCACCGCGCCCTGCTCGAACCGAGGGAGGATGACGTTGTCGCTGACCCACTCGACGGCGATGCTCGACCCGATCGTGCCGAGGGCGAAGATCGACGCTCCGAGCACGGCGACGACGAAGGGCCGCGGATGCAGCCGGAGCTGCGCGGACAGCATCGCCAGGCTCTCGCGGGCGCGTGCCAGTCGTCGGTCACCGGCCATCGAGACGTTCTACCGGTCGCGACGGTGCCGAGCCATGCCGGTTCGAGCCTCGATCTCGACCCGCGCAACTACCCTCCAGCGGCGTATGGATCCGACCGATCTGGCGCTGCTCGTCGTGCGCCTGACGTTCGGGGTCGGGCTCGCCTACCACGGCTACAACAAGGTCTTCGGCGGCGGCGGCCTCGAAGGTACCGGCCGCTGGTTCGGCTCGCTCGGCATGCGCTGGCCGGGGGTGCAGGCCCGGCTGGCGGCCGGCACCGAGATCGGCTCGGGACTGCTCTTCGGCGCCGGCCTGCTGACCCCGCTCGCCGCCGCCGGGATGATCGGGGTGATGGTCGTGGCGGCGTGGGCGGCCCACCGCAAGAACGGCTTCTTCATCTTCCACAAGGGCGAGGGCTGGGAGTACGTCGCGTCGATCGCCGTCGTCGCTTTCGCCGTAGCGGCGATCGGTCCCGGCGACGCCTCGCTCGACCACGCGCTTGGTCTCGAGTGGGACGCCTGGGGCGGGTGGCTCGGCGCCGTCGTGGCCGGCGTGCTCGGTCTCGGGGGCGGGGTCGCCCAGCTGGCCATCTGCTACCGGCCGGCCGAATGATGACGTCCGGCGCCGTCGCGCCGACACCGGTGCCGCCAGGGCGACGAGGCAGCCCGTGGCGCATCGTGCTCGGCGCCGTGGTTCTGGCCTTCGCCGCGTTCTGGGTGTGGGCGCTCTTCTTCGCCTCCAAGGAGGCGATCAACAAGATCGGCGATCGGGCGTGGGCGGCGCGCGCCGAGACGATCTGCGCCGAGGCCGAGTTCGAGCGCGAGGCGCTGGCCGACTTCCGCCGCGTCGACAACGACGATCCAGCGATGGTGGCCGAGCGCGGTGACCTGGTCGACGCGGCGACCGACGTCGTCGTGCGCATGTTGGACCGGGTGGTCGAGGTGGCCCCGGCCGACGCCAAGGGGCAGGCGCTCGTGCCGCAGTGGGAGCAGGACTACCGGACCTACCTCGAGGATCGGCGGCGCTACGCCGACGTGCTGCGCTCCGGCCGCAACGCCGCGTTCACCGAGACGGCGGCTGACCGCATCCCGATCAGCGACAAGGTGGCCACCTTCGCCGGCGACAACGACATGCCGTCCTGCTCGCCGCCCATCGACCTCTGACGACTGTTCGCTCGCTTGGCACCACCGCTACCGCCGTCCGCTGGCCCGGACGCTCGCTCACATTGACGGTCGCCGGCGCCCGCGCCCGACGTCAGCGCAGATGCTTGACGACGACGGCCGGGTTGCCGGCGGCGACGACGAAGTCCGGGATGTCGCCGCGCACGACGCTGTTGGCTCCGATCACCACGTGCCGCCCGATCGTGGCGCCGGGCAGCACCACGGTGCCGTGGCCGAGCCACGAGCCGTCCCCGACGCGCACGGGCCGCTCGGGCATCACCTGCTGCGAGATCGGCCGTTGGAGGTCCTCGTAGGCGTGGTTCTGGTCGGTCAGGTAGACGTGGTGGCCGGTCCAGACGTCGTCGCCGATCTCGATCGACAGGTGGCCGACGATGCCGCTGCCCCGGCCGAACAGGCAGCGGTCGCCGATCCGCACGACCGGGTCGGTGACGCACTGCTGGCCGGGCACCATGCCCGCCGACAGCGTCACGTGCGGGCCGAACACGGTGCCCGTCCCGATGTGGATGTAGCGCTCGTTGACGATCGCCGTCGGCGGGAAGCAGATCACGCTGCGCGAACCGAAGGCCCCGAAGCGCCGGCCCCGCCGGGTGTCGGGTCCGATGGCCCCGAGCTCGACCGCGCCCTCCCACGTCCGCTGGACCAGCTCGTTGGCCGCTCGCCGCGCCGCCTCGGCCAGGCTCCGGCCGATCGTCGGGGGCCCGATCGGCCCGCGCTGCAGCACGCGGCGGGAGGGTAGCGACGTCCCTCGCATGGCACGACCGTCGGCTGTGCGCCACGATGGACCGGTGGCGGCGACGGCGCGGATCGTGCAGATCACCGACACCCACTTCTCCGCCGCCGCCGGCGTGCCGCCGCAGTGGCCGGCGACGGTGGCGTGGCTGCGTGTCGATCCGCCGGACCTCGTGGTGCACACGGGCGATGTCGTGCTCGAGGACCCAGACGACGATGCCGACTGGGAGCTCGCCGTCCAGTTGCTGGCCGACGTCCCCGAGCCGCGGCGCAGCATTCCGGGGAACCACGACATCGGCTTCTACGGCGAGGAGCACGACCGTGGTCGTCGGCTGGATGCGTTCCGGCGGCGCCTCGGTGACGACCGGTTCACCTGCGACCTGGCCGGGTGGCGCATCGTCGGCTGCGACGCCTACCTGCTTGGACAAGCCGACCACGACGATTGGCTGCGCGCGGTGACGAGTGTGGTGGCACCGGTGCTGGTGTTCGTCCACCAGCCGGTGGAGGGCGACGAGCCCGACGGCTGGGAGATGCCGGCGGCGGCTCGGCACGCGTTCTCGGCCGCGCTCGCCGGTGCCGACGTGCGCGTCGTCGCCTCCGGCCACCGCCATTGCGGCGGCCAGCTGGGCCGGGCGGTGTGGGCGCCGTCGCTCACGCTGATCGGCGAGGGCGCCGGGCCGGGCTTCGATCCGCGCCGTGGCATCGTCGAGCACGTCGTGTCGACCGATGGGCAGCACCGATGGCGCGTCGTGCGCCCCTCGGACCACGCAGACTGAGATTCGGCCGGCCGCCTCCCGGGCCAAACTCCGGGGGGAAACACCACCAACAGC
>JBPCJL010000365.1:0-4719 GCA_051005355.1 Ilumatobacteraceae bacterium | reverse complement strand
GAACCGGCGCGGATCGAAGGAACCTCTGGCGAAGCGCCCGTGATGGGCGGCATGGGCCAGCGTGGTTCGGTGGTCAGCACCCTGCAGCTCCTGCGAGATCGACCCGATCAGGATTCGGCTGATGATGGCGATGGCGTCGAGCAGCCCGCCGGCCAGCGCCACCGCGAGCCAGACCGAACGAGCTTCGGAGATCACCGCCAGCGTGATGGCTCCGACTGGGGCGAGGATGCTCGACGCGGCGGCGTACAGGGCGAGCACTTGGCTCTGCAACTGCGCGGTGGCGGCGAGCTGGACGAGCGCAGAGATGACGGCCTGCGCCATCGCCAGGCCGAGACCGATGGGCACGAGCATGGCGACGATGGCGATCTGCCGTCCGGGCGAACCGAGCGCCGCGCCGAGCAGCCCGATCAGGAGGAGGGAGGTCGCGCAGCTGAGCACCGCCGGTCGGACCAGGCGAGATCGGTCCACGCGCCTGCTCAGGATCGTCAGCACGACGGCGACGAGGCTGCCGCCGAGGCTGTAGAACGCGGTCAGCAGCCCGAGCACGTGGGCCTCGCTGCCCAACTCCTCGGCGATCGCCGGCAGCAGCGTGGCGATCGGGGCAGCGATCAACGTGAGCACGACGCCGAGTCGGATGGCTACCCGCAGGCGGTGTTGCGACCACACGTAGGACAGCGCGTCGCGCAGCCCTGGCCGTCCGTGATCGGTGGAGACGGCGGGCGCGCGCATCGGGAGGCGCGAGATGATCACCATCAGCGGCACATAGCTCACGGCGTTGAAGGCGAACGCGACGGCAGGGCTCGTGAGCGTGAGCAGGACGCCGCCGCCGAGCGCCCCGGTGACGCTGGCGATCGCTCCGGCGCTGGCGAAGGCGCCGTTGACCTCGTGCAGCCGGTCGTCGGGGACCAGCTGACGCTCGAGCTCCTGCAACGACGGGAACTGCAGCGCGCCTGCGGCGCCGGAGAGCACGCTCGACAACGTCAGCCACCACGGGTTGACCACACCAGCGATGTCGAGCACCGTGAGCCCGGCCCACACCGCCATCTGCGCGGCGAACGTCGTGACGACCACGCGGCGATGGTCCCGGCTGCGGCGAGTCGACCTGCGGCCGGTCCGAGGAAGGTGGCGGGCACGCCGAACGCCGTGGCCACGATCGCCGTGTGGACGACGGAGTTCGAGTGCTGGTAGGCGAGGTAGGCCGTGGCGAGCAACGCACCGGCCGTGCCCATGAGCGAGAACACCTGCGCCAGGAACAACCTGCGCACGGCCGGGACGCTGAGGATCGACCGTTGTGATCGGCCCCTGAGTCCACCTCGGGGGCGGGTCGAACCCGACGACGCAGGCGTCGAGGGCATCGCCGCCGAGCGTACTGTCGAGCCGCCGGAGGGAAGGAGGGACGATGGTGGCGAGGGCCTGGTGGCGCGATCGAGCGATCGAGGAGGGTGAGGAGCCCGACTACCGGTTCACGCTGGCCAACGAGCGCACGTTCCTGGCGTGGATCCGCACCTCGCTCGGCCTGCTCGCCGGTGGGGTCGCCGTGCACCAACTCGGCGAGTCGTTCGGCGTCCGTGGGGCGCGAACCGGTCTGGCGCTGGGCGCCATCGCCATGAGCGCCGTCCTCGCCGTCGGTGGTTACGCGCGGTGGGTGACCGTGCAACGAGCCATGCGGCGCGGCGAACCACTGCCGCCGGCGAAGCTGGTCCCCATCGTCGCCATCATGCTGATGGGAATCGCCGTCGCCGCCTTCGTCCTCGTCGCCACGGACTGAGCTCCCTGTGGCCGAGTCACCAACCGTTGCCGATCGCGGCTTGCAGGCCGAACGCTCGATCCTGGCGTGGTGGCGCACTGCGCTCTCCGCCGCAGTGGCCGGGTTGCTGGTCGTGCGCGAGGCGCTGCAGCCGGAGGGCGATCAGGTGCGAGTCGTGCTGACGGCGGTCGCGATCACGGTCCTGCTCGGCGTCGGTGCGGTCAGGGTCGCCACGCTGCGGCGCGCCGAACGGCGGCCGGTCTCGGCGAGCCGCCGATCAGTGGCGGTGTTCGCCGTCGCGGCGGTCGTGCTGCAGCTGCTGGCGGTGACGCTGGTCCTGCGCTGAGCGCCAGGCACCTGCCCGGGCGCGCCAGCGCTCAGGTCACTCGCCGACGTTGTCGACGAGGAAGGAGATGCGACAGAGCGCGCCCCACTCGTCGAGGTTGTCGCCGCGCAGGCCGACGGACACGACGTCGACGGCCTTGACGTTGCGCAGGCTGCGCTGCGCCTCGGACAGCGCGCTCTTGACGGCGTCGTCCGAGCTGGTGCTCGACCGGCCGACCACCTCGATGATCTTCACGACACTCATGACGTTGCAGCCTCCATCTCTCGCAGCTCCGAGCAGCTTCGCACGCTCGGCGGACGTTGCCGTCACCGACGGGTCAAGCCCGCATGCGCGTCCCCGCGGGGTCGAGCACCGGCTCGGTGAGCAGGCGCGCCGGGCGGCGGTGGCCGATGATCTCGATCTCGAACTCGGCTCCCGGCACGGCCAGCGCAGCCGGGACGTAGCCCAGCGCCAGCGACCGCTGGCTGTAGTGGGCGTAGGCACCCGACGTGACCCAGCCCACGACGTCGTCGCCGTGCCAGATCGGTTCGTCACCGATGACGTCAGCCGGCTCGTCGGGATCAGGATCGACGTCGAGGTACACGAGCGATCGCTCTGGCCCGTCGCCGTCACGCTCGGCCTCGACCGCGGCGCGGCCGACGAAGTCGTGATCGAACTTGAGCGACCGGTCCATCCGAGCCTCGAGCGGCGTGTAGATCGGCCGGTACTCGCGAAACCACGTGCCGAACATCTTCTCCATCCGCATCGACATCAGCGCCCGGAACCCGAACAGGCCGATGCCGTGCGGCTGGCCGGCGTCCCATAGCCGGTCGAACAGCGACCGCTGGTGCTCCGGTGCGACCCACAGCTCGTAGCCCAGATCGCCCGTGTACGTCATCCGGCCGACCCACGCCGGGACCATGCCGAGGTCGATGCGGCGGAACGTCATGAAGGGAAAGTCGTCGGTGGCCAGCGACGTCGCAGTCACCGACTGCAGCACGTCACGGGCGCGCGGACCGGCGACGGACAGCCCGACCAGCGACAGCGCCAGCACGTCGAATCGGATCGGCGAGCCGGGCGGCAGATGGGAGAGGAACCAGCGGGAGTGGTGGACCTCGGCCGCCTGTGATCCGAACAGGAAGAAGTCGTCATCGCCGACGCGAGCCACGGAGAACTCGCCGACGATGCGGCCCTCCCGGTTGAGCATCGCCGTCAGCGCGATGCGCCCGACCTTGGACAGCCGGTTCGTCAACAGCCCCTGCAGCCAGTCCGCCGCGCCGGCGCTGGTGACGCGGTACTTGGCGAAGTTCGAGCACTCCGTCAGGCCAACCCGCTCGCGCACGGCCCGGCACTCCTCGGCGACGACCGGGAAGGCGTTCGACCGGCGGAACGTCACCTCTTCGGTCGGCTCGAGGCCGGGGCGCTGGAACCACAGCGGGTGCTCAAGGCCGAACCCGGCGCCCCACACCGCGTTGTGCTCGCTGAGCCGGTCGTAGATCGGCGTCGTGTGCAGCGGGCGAGCCGCCGGCAGCTCCTCGTTGGGGAACGTGATGCGGAACCGCCGGCTGTAGTTCTCGCGCACCTTGGCGTTGGTGTAGGCGAGGTTCGCCCAGTCGCCGAAGCGGGCGACGTCCATGCCCCAGATGTCGAGCTGCGGGTCGCCCGTCGTCATCCAGTTGGCCAGCGCCAGCCCGACGCCGCCCCCCTGCGACAGCCCGGCCATCACGGCGCAGGCGACCCAACAGTTGCGGATGCCACGGATCGGCCCGACCAGCGGGTTGCCGTCCGGGGCGAACGTGAACGGCCCGTTGATGATCCGCTTGATGCCCGCCGTCGCCATCACCGGGTAGTGCTTGAAGGCGATCTCCAACGAAGGGGCGATGCGGTCGAGGTCGGGCGGCAGCAGCTCCTGGTCGAACGACCACGGCGCCTGCTGCGGCTGCCACGGCACGCACGCCTGCTCGTAGGTGCCGAGCAACATCCCGCCACCCTCCTGGCGGATGTAGATCTCGCCGGCGAAGTCGAGCGCCATCGGCATCTCTCCGCCGGCGGCGGCGTTGACCTCGACGAGCTCGGGCAGCTCCTCGGTCAGCAGGTACATGTGCTCCATGCCGAGCACGGGCAGCTCGAGGCCGATCATCCGCCCGACCTCGCGCGCCCACAGACCGCCGGCGTTGACGATGTGCTCGGCGTGGATCTCGCCCTTGTCGGTGATCACGTCCCACGTTCCGTCGGGCCGCTGGCGCAGATCGTGGACCCACGTGTGCCGATAGACCTCGGCGCCGGCCTGGCGGGCGCAGGTGGCGTACGCCGTCGTCACGGCGGACGGGTCGAGGTGGCCCTCGACGGGGTCGTACAGCGCGCCCACGAAGTACTGGTCCTCGAGCAGCGGGAAGAGGGCCTTGGCCTCGGCGGCCGAGATGATGTCCAGCTCCATGCCGAGGTAGCGGCCCCTGGCCTGGGCCATGCGCAGCCAGTCGAGGCGCTCACGGTCGTCGGCCAGCATCAACCCGCCGGGCAGGTGGATGGAGCAGTCCTGGCCGGAGCGGGCCTCGATCGTGCGGTACAGCTCGATGGTGTACTGCTGCAGCTTGGCCACGTTGGGGTCGCCGTTGAGGGTGTGCATCCCGCCGGCCGAGTGCCACGT
>JBPCJL010000364.1:0-4821 GCA_051005355.1 Ilumatobacteraceae bacterium | reverse complement strand
CGTCGGGTGCACGTTGACGCTGCACGTGCAGGACAACGAGATCGTCAAGGTCAGCTCACCTCCCGGCAACGAGGTGACCCACGGCAACCTCTGCATCAAGGGCCGCTTCGGCTTCCAGCACGTCCAGGACCGCCCGCAGTAGCAGCAGCCGGATGCGGCTTGGTCAGCGTTCCGGCGACACCTTCCGCCACCACGCTGACCAAAGCGACTGGCCTACTCCTGCCAGAGCTGGATCGCGTTGCCCTCGGGATCGTGGAGCTGGGCGAACCGGCCGTTCGGGTAGATCTCGGGGTCGACCTCGACCTCGATGCCGGCGGCCCGCAGCTGCTCGACCATGCCGTCGAGGTCGGCGACCCGGAAGTTCACGCCCCAGCCGGACGGCCCGAGGTGCGGGCTGTCCCAGTGCTCCGAGCCGAACGGCGCGAACACCGTGGGACCGCTGGCCTGCCGCCAGACCTCCTCGTCGTAGCTCTCGGGCGGGGCGCCGATCCCGAGGTGCTCGGCGTACCACCGGCTCAGCGCCCCCGCATCCTCCGCCTTGAAGAACAACCCGCCGATGCCGTCCACTCGGTGCATGCGCCGCAGCCGGCCACGCCCGCGCCAACCCGTTCTGACGACAGATCGATACCCGCACGGGTACCGATCGCGCCGCGGAACGTGCGTCGGTGGTAGCAACGACGCCGTGCCAACCGCCGATGCAACGGAGAGCCTGCACCGGTACCTCCAGATCGCTCGGGGGGCGCTGGTGTGGAAGCTCGACGGGCTATCGGAGTACGACGTGCGGCGCCCGCTCGTGCCGACCGGCACGAACCTCCTCGGGTTGATCAAGCACGTGGCCAGCGTCGAGGCCGGCTACCTGGGCGAGACGTTCGGCCGGCCGTTCCCCGAGCCGCTGCCGTGGTTCGAGGAGGACGCAGAACCGAACGCCGACATGTGGGCGACGCCGGAGGAGTCGCGCGCCGACGTGATCGGGTTGTACCACCGGGTGTGGGCGCACTCCGACGTCACGATCGAGACCCTCGGCCTTGACACGATCGGGCGCGTGCCCTGGTGGCCAGAGGAGCGCCGCGAGGTCACCTTGATGACCATCCTCGTGCACGTGATCGCCGAGACGAACCGCCACGCCGGCCACGCCGACATCGTGCGCGAGCTCGTCGACGGCGCCGCCGGACTGCGCGCCGACAACGACAACCTGCCGCCCGGGGGTCAGGCCTTCTGGTCGGCCCACCACGATCGACTGGCCGCCGCCGCTCGTCAGTTCGACGTCGGCCCTGCGGGAGGTCACTCGGCCGAGAGGAACCCGCCGAGCGCGCCCTTGTAGAACACGAGGGGTACGTGCGGGTCCTCGTGGTGGGCGAGGTCGACGACCCTGCCGACGACGAAGTAGTGGTCGCCCAGCTCGAGGCTGTGCTCGACCGTGCAATCGATCCATGCCCCGACGCCCTCGATGATCGGGCACCCGGTGGGCGAGTGGGTCCACACGACGTCGTCGAACCGGTCGTCGCCCACGCCGCTCTTGGCGAACCGCCAGCACAGCGCGGCCTGATCGTCACGCAGCACGTTGACGCAGAACCGGCCGGCGGGCGCCATGGCCTGCCACGTGTCGCTGCTGGTCTGCGGCAGGAAGCCGACCAGCGGCGGATCGAGCGACACGGACGTGAAGGACCCGATCGTGAACCCGGCCGGTTCGTCTCCCGCTACGCCCGTGACGACCGTGACGCCGGTCGGGAAGTGGCCGAGCACCTTGCGGAACTGCGCGCCATCGAACGGCCGGGCGGCGGGTCTCATCGATGCCGATGGTACGAGCCGTGCGACACTCCCCGCCCATGCACGACGCCGACGCGACCGCGGCCGGCGCCGACGCCATCGACGTCCGCAAGCGGGCGCGGCGCGCCGACCTGCGTCGCATCCGGCGCCAGATCACCGCCGACCCGGACGACCGCCTCGCCCGATCTGCCCGCATCTGGGCGCGCATCGTCTCACTGGCGGACCTTTCGGCGCCCGGTCCTCGGCTGCTGCTGTTCGAGGGACTGGCCACCGAGCCGGCGACCGAGGATTGGTTCGCATGGTGCCGGGCGCAGGGGGTCGCAGCCTTCGCTCCTGAGGTCGACGGCCCGGATCTGCGGGTCGTGCCAGGCGACCTCGACCCTGCCGAGCTCGACGTCGTTGTCGTACCCGGACTGGCGTTCACCGCCGACGGGCGCCGGCTCGGCCAGGGCGGCGGCCACTACGACCGGTTCCTGCCCCGCCTTCGTCCCGACTGCCTGACGATCGGCGCCTGCTTCGTCGAGCAGCTCGTCACCGACCTGCCGACGGAACCGCATGACGCCTGCGTGATGCGCGTCGCCACGGACGCGTGATGCCCGATCTGGGCGGGTTCCCCGCCAGCAGGTGGCGAGGATCCCGCCCGGAAGGGTCGATGGCGAAGATGCCGCCCAGATCGGCGGGTCAGCCCTCGTTGTCTGCGTAGTACTCCCGGCCGAGGTGGGTGATCTGGTTCTCGCCCATGATCCAGCGCAGCGTGTTCTTCAGCTTGATCAGCTGGATGAACAGGTCGTCTTCGGCCAGCAGACCGGGCGCCGCCATCGGGCTCTTGTAGTAGAAGCTCAGCCACTCCTGGATCCCGCCGAGCCCGGCCCGTTGAGCGAGATCGGTGAACAGCACGAGGTCCAGGGCGAGCGGCGCGGCGAGGATCGAGTCACGGCACAGGAAGTCGACCTTGATCTGCATCGGGTAACCGAGCCACCCGAAGATGTCGATGTTGTCCCACCCCTCCTTGTTGTCGCCGCGCGGCGGGTAGTAGTTGATGCGCACCTTGTGGAAGATGTTCCCGTACAGCTCGGGGTAGCGCTCGGGCTGCAGGATGTGCTCGAGCACGCCGAGCTTCGACTCTTCCTTGGTCTTGAAGCTTTCAGGGTCGTCGAGCACCTCGCCGTCGCGGTTGCCGAGGATGTTCGTCGAGTACCAGCCCGCCAGCCCGAGCATCCGGGCCTTGAGCATCGGAGCCAGGACCGTCTTGATCAGCGTCTGGCCGGTCTTGAAGTCCTTCCCCGAGATCGCCAACCCCTCGGCCGTGGCGTAGTCGCGCAGCGCCGGCGTGTCCACCGTCAGGTTCGGCGCGCCGTTGCAGAACGGCACGCCTTCGAGCAGGGCGGCGTAGGCGTAGAGCATGGACGGCGCGATCGTCGGGTCGTCGGCATCGATGGCCGCCTCGAACGCCTCGAGATCGGCGTGGGCCGGTCCCGGCGCGATGTACACCTCCGTCGACGCGCACCAGATCATCACGACCCGCTCGAGCCGGTGCTCTTCGCGAAACCGGTTGATGTCCTCGCGGATCGACTCGAGCATCGTGCGCTTGCTGACCGCGCCGAGCGTGTTGTCGGCGTCGATGTTCTTCACGTAGCGGCGGTCGAACGCGGCAGCCATCGGCCGGACGTCGCGCAGGGCGTCGGAGATCGCCTCGACGTGGCGGCCGGCCTCCAGGACGCCGGCGCGCTGCGCAGCCACGTACGCATCGTCGGGAAACGGATCCCAGGCTCCGAACACGAGGTCGTCGAGGGTGGCGAGCGGGACGAAGTCGCGGATCCGCGGCATGCGGTCGTCGGTGCGCTTGCCCAGCCGGATCGTGCCCAGCTGCGCCAGTGAACCGATCGGCTCGGCCAGGCCACGCTTGACCAGTTCGACCCCGGCGATGAGCGTCGAAGCGACGGCGCCCAGCCCGACGGTGAGCACGCCGAGGGGCCCGTCCGCGGGTCGGACGATCGGTGCGGGAGGTGCGGTCACGGTCGGGCAGGTTAGGGCGGGACACGCCCGTACGATCCCGGTCGGTGAGCGAGCGAGTCTTCGAGCGAGCGAACAATCAGCACGGTCTTCACGGTCATGGCGGAGCTCTTGTTGCGTTCTTGGTTGGCGTGATCGACCATGGTGAGGCGTCTACATGACCGCTCAGCTGATGGACGGCAAGGTCCTGCGCGACGAGATCGTCGCCGCGCTGGGCACGGAACTGGACGCGCTCGGCTCGCCGCCGGTCTGTTTGGCCACGATGCTCGTCGGCGACGACAGGCCGAGCGAGGTCTACGTCCGCATGAAGCAGAAGGCCGCCGAGCAGGCGGGGATGTCGTCCAAGCACGTGCAGCTGCCGGCCGGCACGAGCCAGGGCCAGGTCGAGGCGGCCGTGGTCGAGCTCGGGGCCGATCCGGCCGTCAACGGGATCCTCGTGCAGCTGCCGCTGCCCGACGGACTCGATGCCGACGCCGTCCTGGCCGTCGTCCCGGCGGACAAGGACGTCGACGGGTTGACCGAGCTGTCGATGGGCCGGCTCGTGCGCGGCCTACCCGGTCTGGTCCCGTGCACGCCGCTCGGGGTGATGCGGCTCCTCGAGCGCTACGGCGTCGAGACGCGCGGCCGCCGCGCCGTCATCGTCGGCCGGTCGACGCTGGTGGGCCTCCCGCTGGCGTTGCTGCTCGCCCGCAAGGGCGTCGACGCAACGGTCACCATCGCCCATTCCCGCACGCCCGACCTGGCCGAGCTGTGCCGCCGTGCCGACATCCTCGTGGGTGCCGCCGGCCAAGCTCGCATGCTCACCGCCGACCACGTGCAGCCGGGCGCCGCCGTCGTCGACGTCGGGGTATCGCGAACCGAGTCCGGCATCGTCGGCGACGTCGACCAGGAGTCGGTGGCTGCGGTGGCGGGATGGCTCACGCCGATGCCCGGCGGCACCGGCCCGATGACCATCGCCTGCCTGCTGCAGAACACGCTGGCGGCGGCTCGGTTGCAGGGCGCGGTGCCCGTCTCGCCCGCTGATTGAGAACGGAGTGAGGC
>JBPCJL010000363.1:0-10895 GCA_051005355.1 Ilumatobacteraceae bacterium | reverse complement strand
GTTTGTGGTGTCTTTTTGGTGGGGGGGGTGTTGGTCCCGGAGAGTGGGGCCGCGCTCCCACCCACGTCTCTGACCGGGAGGCCACCTGCGTCGACGCGTCAGACACCGCGCGAGTCGATGGCACCTTGGTCGTAGGGCTCGATCATGATGCACTCGCCCGGGCACTCCTCGGCCGCCTCGACCGCGGAGTCCACCAGCGAATCGGGGATGCGGGCCACTCCTCGACCGCCGTCGGGTCCGTGCCCGCCGCCTTCCCCGCCGTCGAACAGGACGGTCGACCCGAAGTGCTTGGCCTCCTCCTTGACCACCCACAGGCCGTCATCGCGAGCCGTGAAGACGTCACCGCAGATCTCCTCACAGATCCCGTCGCCGGTACACAAGTCCTGATCGATCCAGACCATCAGTGCCGTGGCCATGTCTCACCCTCTCCGAGTAGGTCCTGCGCCCGACGCTACGGCTTCATGCGGACAGAAGGGCCGTCAACCGAGGCGGTCGCCGGTGGCGCCGAGCGTGCGGCCGACCTCGGCCATCTGCTCCACGTGGCGCTCGTAGGCGACCGGATCCGTGCGGTCGCGATCATGACGCCAGGCCGACTCGGTCACCTGCAGCAGCAGGTAGCTGAAGACGGCGCTGGTGACGAGCACCCGGGCGATCAGCTCCAGCGCCGCGAGCACCGCCCCCAGCGGGTCGAGCAGGGCGTCGCTCCAGCCGACGATCCGCGTGTCGCCGATCGTCGCGGTGAACGCCCAGATCATGATCATGACCATGCCGACCGAGCCGACGACCCCGGCCAGCCGCTGCACGCGGTCGAGGCGCCGCACCTCGTCGTCGGTGGTGAGCGGGAAGATGTACAGCTTGGCGGCGGCGAGGTGGACGAACGGGCTGGCCGCCAGGAACAGGGCACCGAGCAGCAGCACGCCGTTGCCGGCCAGGTGCTGGATGAGGATCAGCGCCAGGACGAAGAACACGGCGTAGACGGGCGTCATGATGACCAGCACCCAGCCGGCGATCGTGCCCGCCGGCAGCATCCGCTTCACGCGGGCGGCGCCGCGCACCAGCCCACTGGGGAAGCTGAGCAGCGAGGGCAGGAGGACGATGGCGTATTGGATGCTGATGGCGACGCGGGTGATGAGGTCGCCTTGATCGTCGGCGACGTCCACCCCGGTGACCTCTCCGAGCGAGCTGGTGACGAGCCAATCGAGAGGCAGCATGGCGACCACCAGGGGCGCGAACATCGAGATCGCCCACCCGATGAGGAGCAGGCGACCGGACAGGCGTGGCTGGCGCCAGGTCAGTGCGGCCAGCACCACCGTGACGGTGAGGACGGGGACGGCAAGTGCGACGACGGCGGCGGCGCCGACACCGAACGTCGAGTAGCCGTCCAGGTCCCGCACGGTCAGGTCGCGCACCGCCAGGACGGCCGAAAGGACCGTGAACGGCATGGCGACGAACAGCAGGCTGCGCCGCCACACCGCGTAGCCCTGCATCAGCGGGTCGGCGATCCCCACCGCGGTCAGTTGCGCCGCCTCGGCCTCGCTCGGCCGGCTGCGGTGCACGCCGCCGAGCAGCGCTCGGCGCAGATGCAGTGCGATCGGCACGCGGCATTGTCGCAGACCCGGGCGTTCTCCGGACGACCGCGATGATCAGGCGAACGGGCGCGGAACTGCTTCGAAGGGTCTGGGCGCCTTCTGGCCCAGATGCGCCAGCGAGGAGGAGATGGGACGGTCCGGCCCTGCCGCCGGACCGTGTGCGTCAGGGGCGCTTGGAGCTGCTCTTCGCCTTCTTCTCCGTCCGCTTCTCCTTCAGCGTCTTGCCAGACTTCTTGGACTGGTGTTGACGTGGTGACTTGTCGGCCATGGCGCCTCCAGGTTGTTCGATCGATCTGGGCGCCCATCTTTGCCGACTGTCGGCGGCGATGGCGCCCAGGTTCGCTCCGCGTCGGGCCGCGACGGCTCGTCCACGCCGATGTCTCGGTGGAGACCGAGGTCGCAACGCTCGTCGATGCCGCCGTGTCCACCTACGGCCCGCTCGACGTGGCGGTCGACAACGCCGGCACCGAGCTGCCCGTCCCCATCGCCGACAGCGACGCGGCCGGGTTCGCGTCGGTGATCGCCGTCAACTTGGAGGGGGTGCGGGCCTACCTCAACCACGAGGTCAGGGCGATGCGGTCCACCGGTGGCGGTGCCATCGTCAACATGTCGTCGGTCACCAGCGACCTCACGGCCGCTCCGAACAATGGGCTGTACGGCGCCACCAAGGGTGGTATCGATGCCCTGACCAAGATCACCGCCGTGGAGGTTGCCAAGGACGGCATCAGCGTGAACGCCCCGGCGTTCATCGGCGCCGACGTCCCGACGGCATGTTCCAGCGGTTCCTCGCCGCCACGGGGCTGGCGGAGGAGAAGATCCTGGACGCGTTGCCGATCGGCCGGCTCCTGAAGTCGGCCGAACTGTGCGCGGCCGTGCGCTACCTGGCGTCGGACGACGCCCGGTTCCTCACTGGCACCACGCTGGGTGCTCGACGGCGGCTTCACCGCCGTCTGACCGCCACCGCCGACCGGCCCCGTCGTTCGGTGCTCAACGGGCCGACGATTCGTCGGCGTGCGGTCGATGACGGGGGTTGCGCCGCCCCGGATCGGGCGTGCCGTCGATGCCGGCCGTCAGCACCCGCCGTTCGGCGATCCGCCAGCCGTCAGCGGCCCGCACCCATCGGTCGTGGTACTCACCCCACAGCACGAGGTCGGGCCGATCGGTCGTGTAGCGGTGGAATGCCCGCAGGTAGCTGACCGCCGTCGCGTCGTCAGGACCCGTGAAGTCGACCGAGATGTTGCCGATCAAGTGCTGCGTGGCGTCGAACCTCGGCAGGAAGATACGGCCGAGCGGCGCCTCTCGGTCAGGTTTCTGGCCCCACGGCGGGCCTGTCTTGTTGCAGGACATCGCTGACAGGCCCCACGGCGGGCCGACACCCTGACCAGAGGCTGCGGTCGCCGGCGCAGGACGGTCGATGACGCGCCGGTGACAGTGCCGTGGTCGGGTGCACGGGTGGACACGGCCGAGCGCTCGCTCGCCGGACCTGTTGCCGCCGAGGGCGCCGCTGGCGATGCCCGTGCAGTCGTTCGCCGAGTGGAGCGGCCCGGCCCGTCATCTGAGACCACGGCGACGCCTGCTCGTTCGGCGCTTCGTCGTCCTCGGCGGGGCCGCCCTCATTTCCGGCGTTGCGGGCTTCCAGATGTACGAGGTGCTGAGCTTTCGCGGGCTGACCGCCCTCGAGCTCGTGGTCCTCGCCATCTACGTGCTGCTCGTCCCGTGGATCGCGCTGGCCTTCACCAACGCGCTGGCCGGTCTGTGGGTGTCGATCACCGCGCGCCGCACGACGCCGACGTTCGATGCCGACGCGTCGACAACTCTCCGCACGCTCACTGCGCTGTTTGGTGCCGACGCACAACGAGTCGGCGGCGCGCATCCGAGCCAACCTCATCGCCATCACGGACTCCCTGGCCGAGACCGCTCAGCTCGGCCGGTTCCACGTCGTCGTGCTCAGCGACTCGAACCAGCCAGACATCGTGATCGCCGAGGCGGCGATGGTGCAGGGTCTTCGCGACCGGCTGGATCCGGTCACGCAGGCGTACTACCGACACCGAGACGACAACGTCGATCTGAAGGCCGGCAACATCGGCGACTGGATCCGCACTCACGGTGCGCCGTACGACCACTTCGTGATCCTCGACGCCGACAGCTTGATGGACGGAGCGACGCTGGTCCGACTGGCCGCGACGATGGAGCGCGATCCCGATCTTGGCGTTCTGCAGACGGCGCCGACCGTGATCGGCGGGGAGACGCTGTTCGCGCGGCTGCAGCAGTTCGGCGCCGGCGCCTGCGGGCCGCTGATCACGCGCGGGTTGGCCTGGTGGAACGGCGAGGACGGCAACTACTGGGGTCACAACGCGATGATCCGCACCTCGGCGTTCGCCGCCGCCGCCGGCCTTCCACACCTGCGCGGCCGCCGGCCGTTCGGCGGACAGGTCATGAGCCACGACTTCGTCGAAGGGGCACTGGTACGGCGGGCCGGTTGGGCGGTCCGACTGGCCCCGGAACTGCCCGGCAGCTACGAGGAAAGCCCGCCCTCGCTGGTCGACCTGGCGACCCGCGATCGACGATGGTGTCAGGGGAACCTGCAGCACCTCGCGCTCCTGCGCGCCCGCGGCTTCCGCCCGATCAGCCGGCTGCACTTCCTCACCGGGATCTTCGCCTACGTGGCGTCGCCGGTTTGGCTGGCCTTCCTCGTCGTCGGCGTGCTCGCCTCGCTCCAAGCGCGCTACCTGCCGATGCGCCAGGGGAGCGCCGGCTTCGAGCTGCTCGCCCTCCCGGCGCAGGATGCAGGGCGGGCGCGCCTGCTGTTCATCGTCACCATGGCGCTGCTCGTTGCGCCGAAGCTGATCGCTCTGTTCGTGCTCCTGGCGCAGCGGGAATCTCGCCGGGGCTGCGGGGGAACGGCGGCCGTGTGCGTCACTGTCGGCGTGGACACGATCGTTTCCGCACTGATCGCCCCGATCATGATGCTGGTGCAAACGCAGGCGGTCGTCTCGGTGCTCAGCGGACGCGATGCCGGGTGGAAGGCCCAGCGACGCGATGGCGTGATCCCGCCGAGCGAGATCGTCCGCCGCCATCTGTGGCACACCGGCGTCGGCGTCGTGCTGGGGGTGACGGCGTGGCTCGTGTCCCCGTGGCTGTTCGTCTGGATGATCCCGATCGTGGCCGGGCTCGTGCTGGCCATCCCGATCTCGGCACTGACGGCCCGGCCGGCCGGGCGACGCCTCGGCCTCTTTCGCACACCTGAGGAGGCGACGGCACCGCCCATCGTCGCCGCCCGCGATCGGGCGGAGGAGCTCAGCGCGACGCTTCCTCGTCCGCCTTCTGGTGGGACGTCCGACCAATACTCGGACCAAGAGCGAGGCGCTTGGTGGGAACCAACCGGACCGGTGCCGACGTCAGAACCGCGGCCTTAGTGTCCGGTGACAACAGGGGAGACGGGATCGATGCGCGGATCGTGTGCACGCACGACGGGCGGGACGGCGGCGCGGCTGGCGGTGGCGCTCGGGCTGCTCGCCGGATGCACCGCAGGCGGTGACGACGCCGCGCCGACCGCGACGACCACGACTGCGCCCGACCCGACCACGACCACCGCTGCTGCGCCCGGCCCGACCCCGACGGCCGACACGACCGCACCGGGCGGCGAGCCGTCCGAGCCAAGCGAACCCGCCCTCGACTTCGACGGGATCCGCTTGCGCCAGGGCGACGCGGCGTCGATCGCCTCCGCCGCCGCCGTCGAACTGCTCGACGGCACGCCGCTCGACGATGCCGCCATCGCCGGCGTCGTCGATCGCCTCCCACCGCTCGACATTGCGGCCGCCGAGACCACCGCCTTCAGCTGGCCGGCGGAGACGATCACCCGGCCGCAGGGCGAACACACCGCCATCCCGTTCCCAGCCGGCGAGGCGGTGGACGTGCCGCCGGCGACGCCCGAGACGCTCGAGGTCCTGCGCGTCCAGCCGACCGGCGACGTCGGGCTGGCGCCGTTCCTGTCGATCACGTTCAACCAGCCGATGGTCCCCGTCGGCACGGTCGACCAACTGGCGGCGAGCGAAGTGCCGGCGAGCATCACGCCGGCCGTCGAGGGACGCTGGCAGTGGATCGGCACCTCGACCCTGCGCTTCGACGCCACCGACCGGGACCGTCTGCCGATGGCCACGGACTACACGATCACCGTCCCCGCAGGCACCCCATCGGCCGGCGGCGCCGAGCTCGCCGCCGCCGTCGACGTCGCCTTCTCCACGCCGCCGGCCGAGGTGCAAGGACTGACCGGCGACCGCCGCCAAGACCTGTCGTTGCAGCCGGTGCTCGTGGCCACCTTCGATCAGGACATCGACGCCGAGGCCGTGCTCGCGGCGGTCACCGTGGCGGCGGACGGCGAGGAGCGCGACGTTCGCGTGGCCACGGCCGACGAGATCGCCGACGACGAGGCGGCCCAGGCCACCGTCGCCGCGGCCGTCGAGGGGCGTTTCGTGGCGTTCACCCCGGTCGAGCCGTTCACCCCCGACCAGGTGATTCAGGTGACGTTCCCGACCGGCATCCGGTCAGCCGAGGGGCCGGCCCTGTCGGCGCAGGAGCATCGCTTCTCGATGCGGACGTACGCCCCGCTGCGCGTCACCGGCGTGCGGTGCTGGCAGTCGCCATGTCGGCCGGGCGAGGGCGTGGAGATC
The DNA here is from genome assembly GCA_051005355.1 of Ilumatobacteraceae bacterium. Taxonomy (GTDB): domain Bacteria; phylum Actinomycetota; class Acidimicrobiia; order Acidimicrobiales; family Ilumatobacteraceae; genus JALZMG01. The sequence goes on along the minus strand of JBPCJL010000363.1, from coordinate 4,636 downwards.
ACGTTCAACAACGCGCTGGACGCCGGGGCGTTCGACCCGGCGGCGATCGGCATCGAGCCGGCCGTCGGCGCCCGGACGGTCGGCCAGTACGAGAACGTTGTGTCCGTCCAGGGCGCATGGCTGCCCAACACCACGTACCAACTGACGATCCCGGCCGGCGTCACCGACGTGTACGGCCAGACGCTCGGCGGTCCGGAGATCCGCGACATCGAGATCGGCCCCGCCCGGCCGCTGATCCGGCAGTTCGAGGACCTCGTCGTCACCATCGACCCGTCCGGCGAGCCGGCGCTCCCCGTCGTCACCGTCGGCCACGAGGAGCTGCGGGTCACCGTCTGGGCGGCCGATCCGGCCACCTGGTTCGACAGCTTGACGACGCTCAATCGGCTGCTTGAGGACGACGGATCCGTCGAGCCGGACTGGCCGGTCCTGCGGGAGGAGACGGTGCGGCTTGGCGGCGGCCCCGATGCGCCCGTCGAGACGTCGATCGACCTCGCCGACCTCATGATCGACGGCCACGGCCAGGTGATCGTGCGCGTCGAGTCGGTTCGTGAGTTCGGTGAGAACGACGAGGACTACTGGAACAACCGGCCGGCCGTCGCCTGGGTCCAGGGGACCGACCTCGGGGTCGACGTCGTCACCGACTCCACGAGCCAGCACGTGTGGGTCACCGACCTCTCGACCGGCACGCCGATCGAAGGCGTCACCGTCGGCGACACCACGACTGGCGCCACGGTCACGACCGACGCCGATGGCCTGGCCGTGATCGACCTGCCCGGTGGCCTGAACGGGTTCGGGTACGCAGTGACGGCGAGGAGCGAGGGCGACCTCGCCGTGCTGCCGAGCTACCGCGTCACCGAACCCGGCGGCCCGCGCGCGCTGTGGCACGTCGTCGACGACCGCGGCACGTACTGGCCCGGCGAGACGGTCCGCCTCAAGGGTTGGGTGCGCGGGCTGTCGGCGGCCGGCCAGCTGCAGGCGTGGGATCAGTCCGATGTCGACTACGTCGCCTACGACGGCTTCGGCGTGGAGGTGGCGAGGGGCACGGCCGAGATCGGCCCGGCAGGCAGCTTCACGTTGGCGCTCGACCTTCCAGCTGGGGCGAGCACCGGCATCGGCTGGATCGCCCTCGACGAGGGTGAGGCGTGGATGACGATGCACGAGCTGACCATCGCCGAGTACCGCCGTCCGGACTTCGAGGTCACGACGTCGGCCGGCACCGGTCCTTACCGGCGGGGCGAGTCGATCACGGCGACGGCACAGGCCGACTACTACACCGGCAGTCCGCTCGGCGACGCGGCCGTCACCTGGCAGGTGACGACGAGCGAGGCGACCTACGACCCACCCGGCTGGGAGCGCTTCGACTTCGGCCGCTGGATGCCGTGGTGGTCCTCAAATGTGTCCTTCGAGGGCGAGGCGTTCGAGTCGTTCGAGTCGGAGCCGTGCTGCGGCCCGGACGAGGCGGCGAAGGTGGAGACGTTCACGGGTCGCACGGACACCGCCGGCGCGCACTACCTCGACCTGCGCGTCGGCAACCTCGACGCCGATCTCGACGGGCTGCCCGTCACCGTGCGCGCCAACGCCGCCGTGCAGGACGTCAACCGGCAGGTGATCGCGGGAACGACCGACCTGCTCGTCCACCCGGCCGACCTCTACGTCGGCCTCGGCGGGACGGACACCTTCGTCCGCCAGGGCGAGGACCTGACGATCGAGGTGATCGTCAGCAACATCGACGGTGCGGCGGTCGCCGGACGCCAGGTCGAGGTCGTCGCCGGTCGGACGACCGAGCGCTTCGTCGACGGCGAGTGGACCGACGAGGTGCTCGACACGACGACGTGCACGGTCACGTCGGCGACCGAGCCGGCGCCGTGCACCCTGACGCCGCCTTCCGGAGGGACCTACCGGATCACCGCCACCGTCACCGACGGCACAGGACGGGTCAGCCGCAGCGAGACGACCCGTTGGGTCAGCGGCGCCGAAGCGCTCCCGAGCCGCACCGTCCGCCCCGAGGCGCTCACCGTCGTCCCGGACGCCGAGGAGTACCGGCCCGGCCAGACCGCAGAACTCTTCGTGCAGGCGCCGTTCGCCTCTGGCACCGGCCTGATCGTGACGGACCGCGGACCCGTCACGTCGACGGCGACGTTCGACGTCGTCGACGGGTCGGCGATCGTCCCCGTCGAGATCGGCGAGGACGACATCCCGAACGTCAACGTGTCGATCGAGGTCGCCGGCTCGACCCCGCGCACCGCCGCCGACGGCAGCGTCGTCGACGGCGCGCCGGAGCGCCCGGCGTTCGCCACCGGTGCGGTGACGTTGCCCGTGTCGACGGCCAGCCGGACGCTCGACGTCACCGTCGCCCCGGCCGACGAGCAACTGGCGCCGGGCGAGGCGACGACGCTCGACGTCGAGGTCGCCGCTCCCGACGGCGCACCGGTCGCCGGCGCCGACCTGCTGGTCCTGGTCGTGGACGAAGCGGTCCTCGCGCTCAGCGGGTACGAGCTCGACGATCCGGCGGCGTCGTTCTACGCCGCCCTGCCGAGCGACGTCGCGGCGACGTACGGCCGCGACGGCATCGTGCTCCTCGACCCGCTGGCGCTGCTGGCCGGCGACGCCGGCGCGGGCGACGAGACGACCGAGGGCGGCGCGGACACCACGATTGAGGCCGGAGGGGACTCGGCGGACGAGATGACTTCCGACATGGACGCGGCGGCTCCGGCCCAGGGGGAACGGTCGTCCGGCGGGGCAGAGCAGGTGGTGGCGGTGCGCAGCAACTTCGAGGCGGTCGCCCTCTTCGCGCCGGACGTCACGACCGACGCCGCCGGTCGCGCCACCGTCGACCTGCAGCTCCCCGACAACCTCACCCGCTACCGCGTGATGGTCGTCGCCGCCGCAGGGAGCCGGCAGTTCGGGACCGGCGAGGCCAACGCGACCGCGGCGCTGCCGCTGATGGTCCGCCCGACCGCGCCGCGCTTCCTCAACTTCGGCGACCGCGTCGAGCTGCCGGTCGTCGTGCAGAACGACGGCGATGCACCGCTCGACGCCGATGTCGTCGTGGAGTCGGCCAACCTCGGCGCCGACGTGCCGGTCGGGGTGCGCGTCACCGTCCCGGCGAACGACCGGGTCGAGGTCCGCTTCCCGCTCGCCGCCGAGGAAGTCGGCCGCGGCGTGCTGCGGGTCTCCGCGGTGGGCGGCGATCTGGCCGACTCGGCGACGGTGTCGCTGCCCGTGTACACGCCATCGACATCCGAGGCGGTCGCCACCTACGGCGAGCTGGACGGCGGGGCGACCCTGCAACCGGTGCTCGCGCCGACGGACGTCATCCCGCAGTTCGGGGGGCTGGAGGTGTCGACGTCGTCGACCACGCTGCAGGCGCTCACGGACGCCGTGCTCTACCTCACCGAGTATCGGTACGCGTCGTCCGACGGTCTCGCCTCGCAGCTGCTGGCGATCTCGTCGCTGCGCGACGTGCTCGACGCCTTCGACTCGCCCAAGCTGCCGAGCGGCGACGAGATCGACGCCGCGATGGACGGCTACATCGGGGAGCTCACGGCGATGCAGAACGACGACGGTGGCTTCCCGTACTGGCTGCGCGGCCGCCGGAGCGAGCCGTTCAACACGATCCAGGCCGCGCACGCGTTGCTCGTTGCGCACGACGCCGGTTACGCCGTGCCGGCCGACGCCATCGACCGCGCCGTCGGCGTCCTGGGTGTGATCGAGCAGTTCTTCGATCCTCAGCTCGACGAGCAGGCGAGGTGGACGCTGCGCGCGTACGCCCTCCACGTGCGGGCGCTGGCCGGGCAAGCCGACCCAGCCGCGGCGCAAGCGCTGTACACCGACGCCGGCGACGGGCTGCCGCTCGACGCGCTCGCCTGGTTGTGGCCGGTGATCGAGGACGCCGAGGCCGACGCAGCGATCGAGCAACGCCTCAACGGCGTCGCCGTCGACACCGCCGGGGCGGTGACGTTCACCACCGGGATCACCGACGACGGTGCCGCAGTGACGCTGGCCTCGGACCGGCGCACCGACGGGGTGATCCTCGGCGCGCTGCTCGCCGAGCGGCCGGACAGCGACCTGGTCGCCAAGGTGGTTCGCGGGTTGCAGGCCGGCCAGGGCGCCGACGGCCGGTGGGACAACGTGCAGGAGAACGCGTTCATCCTCCTGGCGCTCCGCCACTACTTCGACGCCTTCGAGGGGACCGACCCGGACTTCGTGGCCCGGGTCTGGATCGGCGAGCGGTTCGCCGGAGCGCAGGAGTTCGCGGGCCGCTCGACGGCGACGAACGTGATCTCGGTCCCGACCGCCGACGTCATCGCCGCCGCCGTCCCGGCCATCACGATCGGCCACGAAGGCGCCGGTCGGCTCTACTACCGCATCGGGCTGCGCACGGCTCCGGCGTCGCTCGACGTCGGGGCGCTGGACCGCGGGTTCGTGGTGGATCGCAGGTACGAGGCCGTCGACGACCCGGCGGACGTCAGCCGTGACGCTGACGGCACATGGCGCGTCCGCGCCGGGGCCCGTGTCCGGGTGCGTCTGACGCTCGTCGCCGAGAGCCCGCGCACCCACGTCGCGCTCGTCGACCCGTTGCCCGCCGGCCTGGAGATCGTCAACCCGACGCTGGCGACGTCCCAGGAGGCGCCGC
>JBPCJL010000362.1:0-4939 GCA_051005355.1 Ilumatobacteraceae bacterium | reverse complement strand
CGAGCTTCGTCGCGCCAGGCGGCGTAGCGGCCGCTGGGGCCGGCGTGGCCGGCGCCGAGCTCGGTGCGCAGGAGCAGCGGGCGGTGGCGACCGGCGCCGATGGCGCGCAGCTTGGCCACCCACTTGGCCGGCTCGTGGTAGCTCACTCGCGGGTCGTTGAGCCCGGCGGTGATGTACAGCGCCGGGAACTCGACCGGAGCCGGCGGCAGCACCGTGTTGTCGTACGGGCTGTAGGCCAGCATGTACGACGCATATGGCTCCTGGCGCGGGTCACCCCACTCCTCCCACTCGGTCACGGTCAGCGGGAGCGACGGGTCGCTCATCGTCGACACGACGTCCACGAACGGCACCTCGGCGACAGCACTGGCGAAGAGGTCCGGCCGCTCGACGATGCAGGCGCCGACGAGCAACCCGCCGGCGCTGCCGCCCCGGATGGCCATTCGGTCCGGATCGGTGAACCGGCCGGCCATCAGGTGCTCGACCGCGCTCAACACGTCCGTGAACGTGTTGCGCTTGTTCAGCAACTTGCCGTCGAGGTACCACGAGCGGCCGAGCTCACCGCCACCGCGCGGGTGCACCAGCGCCCACACCACCCCTCGATCGAGCAGCGAGAGGCGCGCGACGGAGAACCACGGCGGCATCGAGAGCTCGTACGAGCCGTACCCGTAGACGACGGCCGGAGCCGTCGCGTCGACCGGTGTGTCGACGTGGCGCACGACGTCCACCGGCACCGACGTCCCGTCGACGGCCGTCGCCCACGTGCGTTCGGACGTGTACGCGTGGAGGTCGACACCCGGCGTCGGGGTGCGCTTGCGCAGGATCCGCTCCCCGGTGCCGAGGACGTGGTCGTAGACGCTGGCCGGCGTGGTCAGCGACTGGTACGTCAGGCGCAGCACGTCCGACGCCCACTCCGGGTTGGCGCCGAGCTCCAGGTCGTGCGGCTCGGCCCCGAAGTCGAGGACCTGCTCGCCGCCGTCGCGGAACCGCACCCGCACCTTCGGCTGGGCGTCGCTCCACTCGTGCAACACGAGGTGGCCGTCGAACGGCTCGGCGGCGGTGAAGCGCCTCCCGGGGACGTGGGGCAACAGCTCGTCCCACGTGCCGGGATCGTCGAGCGGCGCCGTCATGACCCGGAAGTCGGGGGCATCGAGGTTGGTCAGCACGACGAACCGATCGCCCCAGTGGTCGATCGAGTACTCCACGTCCGGCATCCGGGCCCGCACCGGTCGCAGCGGGCCGTTCGGGTCGTCGGCTGGGAGCAGCCACGCCTCGGAGCTGGTCTTGCTGAACATCGACACGACGATCCACTGCTCGCTGCGCGTGGCGCCGACGCCGAGGTAGAAGCGCTCGTCGAGCTCCTCGCACACCAGCTCGTCGGCCTCCGGCGGCGTGCCGAGACGATGGCGCCAGATCTGGAACGGCCGCATCTGGTCGTCGGGGCGGGCGTAGAAGAGGTGCTGGCCATCGGCCGCCCACGCCAGCCCGCCCCACGATGAGGTGTCGGTGAGGACGTCGTCGCGATCGGCGCCGGAGGCGAGGTCGCGCACCCGCAGCGTGTACCGCTCGCCGCCGTCGAGGTCGCACGACCAGGCCAGGAGAGCGTGGTCCGGCGACGGTTCCACGGCCTGCACGTCGAAGAAGTCGTGGCCAGCGGCCTCCGCGTTGCAGTCGAGCATGACGGTGGCGTTGGCGTCGTCGATCGACGGGCCGCGGCAGAACACCGGGTACGACTCGCCCTCGATGGTTCTGGTCACGTACCACCACGGCCCGTTGCGGACCGGTACCGACTCGTCGGTTTCCTGGACGCGTGACTTGATCTCTTGGAAGATCGCCTCGACGAGGTCGGCGTGCTCGGCGAAGAAGGTGTCGGAGTACCGGTTCTCGGCCTCGAGGTAGGTCAACGTGTCCGGGTCGTCCCGTTGGCGCAGCCAGGCCCACGGGTCTTCGGCCGGTCCGGTCGGGCGATCCCACACGTGGGGCTTGGTCGGAGCGACCGGTGCAACGGGTTGCTGCGTCGTGGTGGGGAGCGCCATCGGGGCGAGCGTACGGCTGCACCCGACCAGGTCGCCAAGGTGCCCGCTACCGTGCGCAGCAGCCATGCGCGTGTGGATCGACCAAGACCTCTGCACCGGCGACGGGCTGTGCGTCGACCACTGCCCGGACGTCTTCATGCAGCTGGAAGACGGCATCGCCTACGTGCGCGAGGCGGGGGCGCCGCTCAACGACCCGGGCGGCTCGGGCTCGCTGGCCGTGGTACCGATACGGCGCATACAGGCGGCGATCGATGCCGCCGAGGCGTGCCCGGGCGAGTGCATCTTCATCGAGATCGACCCGCCGGCCGACGCCCATCTCGACGTGGAGGTCGACGGCCGGATCGCCGCTCGCGTCGACATCCGCACCGAAGCGGCGTAGCCCCGCCGCGCCGGAACGTGGGCAACCCCAGGGGCATGCCCGCTCGGGATTGTTACTATGGGCGTAGTGCTAATTCGTCCCCCTGAAGCGTGAGGCCCGCATGACGACGTTCGACCTGGACCTGACCAAGTACCAGCTGGGCTGGAGCGACGAGGTCGAGTACGCGTTCACGCCCGAGAAGGGCATCAACGAGGGCGTCGTCGAGCAGATCTCGTGGTGGAAGGGTGAGCCGCGCTGGATGACGCAGCTGCGCCTGCGCAGCCTCAAGCTGTTCAACCGCAAGCCGATGGCCGAGTGGTTCGCCGTGAACATGCCGGACATCGACTTCCAGGACATCTACTACTACCTGCGCCCGAGCGGCGAGCAGGTCGACGAGTGGGACGATCTCCCTGAGCAGATGAAGGCGACGTACGAGAAGCTCGGCATCCCCGAGGCCGAGCGCAAGTACCTCGCCGGGGTCACTGCACAGTTCGAGAGCGAAGTCGTGTACCACCGCAACCGTGAGGAGCTCGCACAGCAAGGGATCTTGTTCTGCGACATGGACACGGCGCTGCGGGAGTACCCGCACCTGGTCAAGCAGTACTTCGGCTCGATCATCCCGCCCGGTGACAACAAGTTCGCTTCGCTGAACACTGCGGTGTGGAGCGGCGGCAGCTTCATCTATGTCCCGCCTGGCGTGAACTGCGAGATGCCGCTGCAGGCCTACTTCCGGATCAACGCCGAGAACGCCGGCCAGTTCGAGCGCACGCTGATCATCGCCGACGAGGGTTCGCAGGTGCACTACATCGAGGGCTGCTCGGCGCCCGTGTACACCAGCGATTCGCTGCACTCAGCCGTCGTCGAGATCGTGGTCAAGCCCCGGGCGCGGGTCACCTACACGACGATCCAGAACTGGAGCCCGAACGTCTACAACCTCGTGACCAAGCGGGCCCGGGTCGAGGAAGAGGGCCACATGGAGTGGATCGACGGCAACATAGGTTCGAAGCTCACGATGAAGTACCCGAGCGTCTACCTGGTCGGGCGCGGGGCCACGGGCGAGGTGCTCTCAGTGGCGTACGCGGGCGAGGGTCAGCACCAGGACGCCGGGGCGAAGATGGTCCACGCCGCGCCGGACACGACGTCCAAGATCGTCTCCAAGTCGATCTCCAAGGACGGTGGGATCACCACCTATCGCGGGCTGGTGCGGGTCGACGAGGGTGCCACCGGCTGCAAGTCGCACGTGCAGTGCGATGCCCTGATCCTGGACGAGGACTCCGAGAGCCGCACGCTGCCCTACATGGAGGTCGGCCAGCGCGACGCTCAGATCGGGCACGAGGCCACGGTGTCGAAGGTGGCCGACGAGCAGCTCTTCTACCTGATGAGCCGCGGGCTGTCCGAGGAGCAGGCGATGGGCATGGTCGTGAACGGCTTCATCGAGCCGATCACGCGCACGCTGCCGATGGAGTACGCCGTCGAGTGGAGCCGCCTCATCGAGCTGCAGATGGAAGGCTCGGTCGGCTGACCCGAGGCGTCAGGCCGTCGCCACGGCGTGACGGGCGGCGGCGCCCAGGCCGGTGATGGCGACGTCGATGCAGCCGGTGATGTAGGCGGCGTCAACGGGCTGGCGTTGCACCACCTTGCGGAACACGATCGGACCGACGATGGTCCCGACCACCACCCGCCGGTCGAGATCGGCCGGCAGCTCGCCGCGCTCCTGGGCGCGCTCGACGATGGCCATGACGGGCTCCTCACGTTCGATGCCGAGGCGCATCAGCAGCCGCTGCATCTCCGGGTCGCGCGAGGCGGCGTCGATCAGGCACGGCACCATACGGCCGACCTTGCCGCTGAGGTCCGCACGCACCATCCCGCCGAAGAAGGCCACCAGGTCGTCGCGCAGCGAGCCCGTGTCCGGGGTGTCGACGTGACGGAACGCCGCGCGCACGGTGTCCAGGATCAGTCCCGAGCGCTCCGGCCAGTGCCGGTAGATCGTCGTCTTGGCCACGCCCGACCGGGTCGCCACCTCTTCGATCGTCACGCGTGCCACGCCGCCCTCGATCATCAGCTCGGCGGCGGCATCGAGCGCCTTGCGCCTCGCCTCCTCGCTCCTTGGCCGTGCCATCGATCACCTCCCGCCCGCCTCGCCGAGTGGCGAACCGCATCCACTACGGTACCGTAGCGTAACGGCGGCGCACGCCGACCCAGCACGCAACGAAACGACGGTCACGAACGAATGACGACGACGACGCCGGGCCTGCCTCCCATCGACCGCACCGATGCCGTCGATCTCGACGGCATCGAGCCAGACATCTACGACCGGCGGTGGAAGATCCTCGCTGTCCTCTGTTCCTGCCTCATCATCGTCATCGTCGGCAACACGGTCCTCAACGTGGCGCTGCCGACCCTCGCCGACCCGGCGCAGCTCGGCGCCAGCAACACCGAGCTGCAGTGGCTGGTCGACTCCTACGCCCTCGCGTTCGCCGGACTCCTGTTCACCGCGGCCGCCCTCGGCGATCGCTTCGGCCGCAAGGGGGCCCTGCAGGCCGGCCTG
>JBPCJL010000361.1:0-5684 GCA_051005355.1 Ilumatobacteraceae bacterium | reverse complement strand
GGGGGGGGGGGGGGGAAAGAGGGAGGGGGGGGGAGGGGGGCCCCAAAAAACCAACCCCCCCCGCGCCCGGAAACCGCTTTGAGAACGTCCGCGCCCAGATGGGAGGGGGCGCGGCGGTCAGGTGGTGTAGTCGGCGTTGAGGCGGACGTAGCCGGCGGTGAGGTCGCAGCCCCAGACGGTGCAGGCGGCGTCGCCGGTGCCCAGCGTGACGTGGATGCGCACCTCGTCGCCGGTCAGGTAGGCGGACAGCTCGGCAAGCTCCGCCTCCCCGATCGGGGTCGGGTACAGCTCACGGTGGCCGAAGCGGATCACCACGCGCTCCTGGTCGATGTCGACATCGTCCTGGCACTTCCCGATGGCCATGGCCACGCGCCCCCAATTGGGATCGGCGCCGTGCACGGCCGTCTTGACCAACGGCGAGTTGACGATCGCCTTGGCCACCCGCTTGGCCTGGCCGCTGTCCCGGGCGCCGTCGACCACGACCTCGATCAGTTTCTCGGCGCCTTCTCCGTCCCTGGCGATCTGCTTGGTCAGCGACTCGGCGACGGCCCCGATCGCCCGCTCCAGGTCATCGCCATCGACTGGCCCGGCGGCACCGCTGGCCAGCACGACGGCCGTGTCGCTGGTCGACGTGTCGGTGTCGATGCTCACGCAGTTCAACGTCCGGTCGATGACTCCGCGGAACCGTCGATCGAGCTCCGCCGACTCGACGGCGGCGTCCGTCAGCACGACGACGATCAGCGTCGCCATGTCCGGCTCCAGCATCCCCACGCCCTTGGCCACGCCGACGACCCTCGCCGGCCCGTCGCCGACTGTCTCCGAGGCCACCTTGGCCACGGTGTCGGTGGTCATGATCCCGCGCGCCGCCGCCTCGGCCGACGTGCCGGTCAAGTGGGCCGGCATGGCGCCGACGCCGGCCAGGATGCGCGCCAGCGGGTACCGCCGGCCGATCACGCCGGTCGATGCGATCAGGACCTCGTCGGGTCGGCAACCGAGCCGGTCGGCGACGGCGCCGACCACGGCCTCGGCATCCGCTCGGCCGGCCGGCCCGTTGGCCACGTTCGCGTTCTTCGACACAATGACGATGGCCTGCGCCATGCCGTCGACCAGGTGGTCTCGGCTGATCGTGACGCTCGGGCCGACGAACCGACTGCGGGTGAACACCCCTGCGGCCGGGACGGGGGCGGCGGCGGTGATCACCACCAGGTCATCGGTCTCGTCCTTGACCCCGACATTGGCGATGTGGGCGATGAAGCCGGCCGGCAGCTCCGTCACGACGCCGCTGGTACGGCCGCAGCTCCGTCGTCGTCGAGCCCGGCGCGCACGGCCTGGAAGATGCGGGTCATCGCGGACAGGTCGCGCCGCTCCAAGCGATCGATGAGGTGTCGGCGGACGCTGCGCACGTGGGTCGGTGCGGCGCGTTCCAGCGCCCGCAGACCGGTGCGCGTCAGCACGGCCAGCATGACCCTGCGGTCGGCCGACGACGCTCGCCGTTCGACCAGCCCACCCCGCACGAGGCCGTCCAGTCGTCGAGTGAGGCCGCTCGGCGAAAGCTGCAGGTGGGTAGCGAGATCGCACATGCGCATCGCCCGGCCCTCGGCCTCCGAGAGGTACACCAGCACCTGGTAGTCGCCCATCGTCAGCTCGTGCGGAAGGACGTCCGCTTCGAGCGCCGCCATCAGGTCGACGACCGACCCAACGAACGCCCGCCACGCCGCTTGCTCGTCATCGTCCAACCACTCCACCCGCGCCATGCCGATCACGATACTCGGTGCCCGCGCAATGTTTGCGATGGTCAGCATTGCAGGTATGGTTGTGCGCGCAACCAACAAGGAGCCCTCCCATGCCAACACAGCAGCAGACCGAACTCGCAGCCGGGACCTGGAACATCGATCTCGCTCACAGCAGTGCTGGCTTCTCGGTGCGCCACATGATGGTGTCCAAGGTGCGCGGACAGTTCTCCGCCTTCGACGGCGCCATCGTGGTGGCCGACGATCCACTGGCCTCGACGGTGGAGGCGACGATCGAGGTCGAGTCGATCGACACCCGCGACCCGAAGCGAGACGCCCACCTGCGCAGCCCCGACTTCTTCGACGCCGAGAACTACCCGCAGATCACGTTCCGCTCGACCGGTCTCGAGACCGACGGTGATGACGTGAAGCTGAACGGTGACCTCACGATCAAGGGCGTCACGCGGCCGATCACGCTCGCCGTCGAGGTCGGCGGCGTGCTGCAGGACCCGTGGGGCCTCACCAGGGCCGGGTTCACCGCCTCTGGCACCCTCAACCGCTCCGAGTTCGGCCTCGAGTGGAACGCCGCGCTGGAGACCGGTGGCGTGGTGATCGGCGACAAGGTCACCCTCGACCTCGACATCGAGGCCACGCTGTCGAAGTGAGTCGCTACCGCCCGAGCTCGGCGTGCAGCGCGCTGGCCAGATCGAGGTGGGCGAAGGCGTAGCCGTCGTCCAGCAGCACCTTGGGCGCGACGCGTTGGCTCACGAAGAGCAGTGACTCGGCTCGCTCCGACCCGAGCAGCAGCTTCGGGCCGAACTCCGGCACCGGCAGGAACGTCGGCCGGCGCAGCACCTCGCCAACGGTGTCGGCGAACCGCTTGTTCGTGACCGGTTCGGGCGCGGTGAGGTTGACCGGTCCCGACACCTCGCTGTCCAGCAGGTGCACGATCGCACCGACCTCGTCGGTGAGCGAGACCCAGCTCATCCACTGCCGCCCCGACCCGAACTTCCCGCCTGCACCGAACTTGAACAGCGGCAGCATCTTGGCCAGCGCGCCGCCGTGGCCGGCGAGCACGATCCCTGAGCGCAGGTGAACGACCCGGGCCACGGGCTCGGCCGCGGCCGCGCTCGCCTCCCAGTCCCGAACGACGCCGGCGAGGAAGTCCTCGCCCGGCGTCGAGGACTCGTCCAATTCCTCCTCACCGCGGTCGCCGTAGAAGCCGATGGCCGAGCCGGACAGCAGGATCTTTGGGCCGCCGTCAACCTCGGCGATGGCTCGGGCGATCAGCGCCGTCGCCTTGGTACGGCTCTCCCTGATCTCCCGCCGGTACTCGTCGGTCCAGCGGTGGTCGCCGATGCCGGCGCCGGCCAGGTTGACCACGGCGTCGACACCGATCAGGTCGGACGCCTCGAGACGCCCGGCGGCCGGGTCCCACTCGATGTCGTCGGCACCGGGGGAGGACCGCACCACGCGCGCGACGTCGTGGCCCACCGCGGCGAGGCGATCGATCAGAGCCGTCCCGATGAGTCCGTGGGAACCGGTGATGGCGATGCGCACGTCGGACACGGTACGGGTGAGGAGCCCAAGACCATCGAGGGTCCGCGACAGGAGCCCTCAGTAGGCTGCGGCCGCGGGCTGCGGAAGGAGGAGTGGTGAACCAAGACGGGAACTGGGAACCGCCGCGCACAGGCTCTGGCCCTCCACCTCCACCTCCGGGTCCCGGCGCAGCCAGCGGGTTCGGGCCGCCCGTCGACCCGACGGCCACCTACCCGACCGCCACCGCGACCGTGTCCGGCGGGAACGGTCGGCCCGGTCGCCGGTCCGGCACCGCCGTGGCGGCCGTCATCGTCGGCGTCGTGGCGCTCGTCGGTGCGGGTGTCTTCGCCGTCAGTCGAGTGACCGGCAGTGAGGACGACGGCGGCGCCGAATCTCCTGAAGCGGCAGGTCGGGCGCTGCTGGCGGCGGTCGAGGACGAGGACGCGCTCGGCGTCGTCGACGTCTTGCTGCCCGGTGAGCGAGAGACGCTGCGCGGCCCGCTGACCGACCTCGTCGCCGAGCTGCGCCGCATCGAGGTGCTCAGCGAGGACGCCGACCTCGCTTCGATCGGTGGCATCGACATCCAGCTCGACGACGAGTCGATCCGGGTCGACGAGACGAACGTCGATGACATCGCCAACCTGCGCATCAGCGGCCGGGCCACGGCCTCGGTCGACGGCGAGGCGCTGCCCGTCGGTGACCTGCTCCTCGACAACGACGCCGATCCGGCCGAGCTGGACACCGAGGCCGGAGAGCCGGACGAGTTCGAGCTCCCCCTGACCGCGGTGCGCCAGGACGGCCGGTGGTACGTGAGCGCGTTCTACACGGTGGCCGAGCTGGCCCGCCAGGACAGCGACGACGTCCCCGACATTCCCGAGCAGGGCATCGTCGCGGTCGGTGCCGACTCGCCCGAGGACGCGATGGACAACATGATCGAAGGCCTCGAGGCGCTCGATCTCGAAGGCATCATCGGATCGATGAACCCGCAGGAGTTCGCCGCGCTGCAGCGGTACGCCCCGCTGTTCATCGAGGACGCGCAGCGGTCGATCGATGACGCCGACGCGGCGTTGACGTTCGACGATCCGGAGTACGCCGTGTCCGGCAGCGGCGACACGCGTTCGGTGGGCATCGAGTACCTGCGGGTCACCGTCGACGTCGAGGACGATCCGGGGACGATCACGCTGCAGGACGGTTGCTGGACGATCGAGGCCCGGGACGAGACGGTCAACACGTGCCAGCTGGGCGACGACCTGCCCGAGCTGGAGGACATGTTGGAGGATGCCGCGCCAGTGCGCCGCCTCATCGAGGCGTTCGAGGCGGCCTTCGACGACTACGAGAACCCCGGCTTCGTCGTCAAGGAGGTGGATGGGAAGTGGTTCCTCAGCCCGATGGCGACGGGGTTCGAGCAGGTCCTGGCCGTGCTGCGGGCCGTCGACCGGGTCGAGATCGAGGATCTCATCGCGGCCATTGAGGAGGCGATGGAGAGCGACGTCACGTTCGACACCGACGAACTGCTGCCGGGCGAGGACCTCATCGACGACTACTCGAACCCGAACGAAGAGCCGACCGAGCCGACCATCGTCCCGGGCTCGACGCCGCCGGACGAGACGCTCGACCCCGATGTCCCGTCGACCGACTGCTACCTGGAGGACGACGCCACGGCGGCCGGCGACTGCTTCCAGGAGCTGGTCGACAGCGGCGAGATCGATCCGCTCACCGTCCCCTTCTACCTGCGGGCACCGGACTGCGGTTTGGCCGACATCGGCTGGACCGGCGACTACTACAACCTCCCCGACGACGAGTTCGTGGCGCTGGTCGAAGAGGCCGCGCCCTGCTTCCAGGAGAAGGTGGCTTCCGGCGCGATGGAGGAGGGCGAGCTCCCGCTCGAGCTGGAGGCGCCCCAGTGCCTCGACGGCCGCAACTGGTACACCGCCACCGACGACGACGCCTACTACGACGCTCTCATCGAGTGCGCCAGCCAGTGAGCCCAGACCCATCGGAGGGTTTGCTGAGGGGAGGCCTCTCAGCAAACCCTCCGACGGGCACTACGTGACGGCGGCCTCGAAGACGTCGTCGAGGAGTTGATCGTCGACGGAGCCGTTGAGCGTCTGCATCTCGCCGGCGGCGTCGATGACGACGAGGGCGGGCTGGATCGGGATGCCGAAGCGGTCGTAGATCGCCGCCTCGCGATCACTGAGCTGCGGGAACGTCAACCCGTGCTTGTCGATGAAGCCCTGGAACTCCTGCTCGGTGCCGCTCCAGGCAACCCCGACGACCGTGACCTTGCCGGCCCAGCGCTGCGCTGCTGCCTCGACCGAGGGAGCTTCGGCATTGCACGTGCTTCAATACGGCGCCCAGAACCACAGCGCCAGCGGCTGGCCGGCGTAGGTCCTGGCGTCGAACTGCCCGCCGCCG
>JBPCJL010000360.1:0-3943 GCA_051005355.1 Ilumatobacteraceae bacterium | reverse complement strand
AGGCGCAGCAGATCGGCTGCCGCCTGCTCGCCGCCACCGCCGGTGAGCCGGGCGACGAGGTGGGCGACGAGCTCCCAGACCGTGAACCGGTCGTCGCCGGCGACCGTCCAACCGGCGTCGAGCCGGTTCCTGTCGACGAGCGTGACGATGCCGCCGCGCGTCCGGACGATGCCGGCCCGAACAAGGCCGTCGAGGGACGTGTTCGTCGTCTTGCACAGCTTCTCGGCCGAGTCGAAAGGTCCGTCGGCGAAGCCGTGATCGCGGTACCACGCCATCGCCCAACGTGTCCATGGATCGAGGTCGCCGACGAACTCGTCGAGCACCTCGCCCTGCACTTGGGCGATCACGTCGAGCGCCGATCGCACGGTCATCCCCTGGCCGGTGGTCGGGTCGAGTACCCGGGCGTACCGGGAGAAGATCGCCATGCCCGGCCCCAGCGTCGCCTGCCCGAGGTCGATCGACGAGATCGCCCCCTCCTGCAGCTTGCGGATGGCCCGCGGCAACTCCGCCCGCAACGCCGCCCGGAACGTCGGCAGGTCAACGACCTTGGCCCCCTGCTCCTGAGGCCGGCACACGAGGACGACGTACGAGGCGAGTGCGTTGGCCCCCTGGCCGATTTGGCGGTTGGCGGTGGTGGCGTGGATCGGCCACGTCCCCACGATCTTGAGCCCGGCGGCCAGAATTGCCGAGAGCATTGCGTCCCACGCCGTGGACGTGAGCCCGCCGTCGTCGGAGGACTCCTCCTGACGATGTGCATACACCACAAGCATTGGCATGTCTGGTCGAGCGGCGACGCGGAGACTGTTGAAGGTTTCGGTGAAGCCCGCAACGAAGTACTTCGTCGCGGCGTCTTTGCCGCCATGGCGATACGAGGCGGCGATCAGTTCGTCCGACTTCGGCGTGGTCACGGTGGCAAACAGCTCGGGATGGACCTCGCGGAGAGCACGGCGCAGCCAGACGTAGAAGTAGTCGGACAGGTCGGCGTACCCGATCTGAGCAAAGTACGGGGGATCGGTGGCGAGGAGAACTGGAAATCCGATCGCCATACCGCCCTCTCGGGCGTCGGCCTGGAAGACAGTCGTAGGCCTCGCGGCCACTGGCACCGTTCGCAGACCGCTGGCAATCGAGTCGAGAATGCCCGTCCAGTTAGCAGTCTTGGCACCGAAGGGGTTCACCTCCGCGAAATCCCACATCATGGGCAGTGCGTGACGTCCGAACGCCGGATGAAGCCGAGTGCCAGTGACTGATAGCTCGGAGCGAGTCTGGGTCGACATTGTCATCGAGAGCTTGCCGAGGCAGAGCCCGAGCACCGACGCAATGGCCGTCGCCTGGTCGTCATCACCGCCGTCGGCCCGCACCCATTCCGGGACGCTGGCGACGGTGTCCGCGAAGGCGCTCATCGCGACCAGCTGCCGGTCGGTGAACAGGTCGGCGAACTCTCGCAGGCCGTAGGCCGGCGACGAGAACCAGCGGGCGTAGTCGGGCTGGTCTATCGCTGGGACGTCAACGGGCCGCGTGGCCTGCGTAACGACGCCGGCGTCGGCTGGAGCGAGATAGCGCCGACCCGCTGGATGGTCGACGGCGACGGCGAGCAGCTGGGCGCCAAGGCGGCCGGCCATGCCCTCGGCCTTGACGTGCGCCTCGGGCACGGTCTCCGAACAGGTGGTACACCGAAAGTTACCACCACGGCCGAGCTTGGTGCCCGGGGGCGGCCCGCCTACGCCGGTGCGCACGTCGAAGCGGACAGCCTCGCTGGGGCCTTGAGGCACCGGTTCGATCCAGGTCTCGGCGCCCTTCTTCTTGGACAGCCAAAACGAGCTGACCAATGGCGCGACCGCTCGGCAGGCCGGGTTGGGGCAGGTGACGGTGCGGGCCCACAGCCAGGCGATCACGGTGCCGCCGCCGGGGGCGGGCGGGTAGAGGTGGCCGATCTCTGCCCACACCTCGTCGCGGACGCGGTCGGCGTAGTGCCGGCAGTCGGCGAGGAAGCCGTCGAGTGGCCCGCCCGTGATCCCCTTCAGCGTTGTGGGGTCACCGACGAGGGCCGGGCGCCCGGCCATCTTCGGCACCAACTCGGTCAGCACGCGGGTGATCAGCACCGGGACCGGGTTGAGGTCGCTGCCGGCCGCGGGCAATCCAAGGCGCTGCGCCTCGACGAGCGTGGAGCCGCCGCCGCAGAACGGGTCGTACACGGTTGGCAGGTCGCCGCCGGTGGCCTCGTGGATCAGCGCCTTGGCTTTCGCCAGCACCTCCTCGGAAGGCGCACCGCCGTGGTCGGGGACAAGTTCTTTGACGATGTCGAGCAAGTCAGCCCGTCCGGCCTCGTCACCGGGGTCGTCGACCAGCGTGGCGAACAGCAGCGCCCGCCAGGCGGGTGTCGGCATCGGGGCGAACCACTTGTGGACGTTCTTGATCGTGCCGGTCTTGCGGTCCTTGTCACGACGGCAGGCGAGGCTGATCTCCTCCAGCGGCAGGGCGACCTCGACGAGCTTGGTCACGACGGCGCCTCCCCGCGGTCCCAGTAGTCGCCCCAGTCGAGGAACGTAGCGGTGGTGGCGAACGGCAGGTGAACGGTGTCGCCGAACGGCTGGCGCAAGTAACGCACGCGGTCGTGGTCGGCGCCGTCGGGGCTGACCTCGACCAGCGCGAGTATCCACGCGTCGGGGACGTTAAGGGCGTGGAGGATCTCGTTGCGGGTGACGATGAACGTGTCGGCGCCGGCGATGCGACCTTTCACCTCGACGAAGCGGACCGTGCCGTCACGGCCCACGGAACGGATGTCGAAGCCAGGGTTGTTGCGAGCCTGCTCGACCGGTGACCAGCCCAGCGCGGCCTCGACGGCGAACACGGCGTCGACGGCCCGGCGCTCGGTCACCGTCGTGTCGACGGCGAAGGGGCTCGTCGCCGAAGCCGAGCCGCCGAGGCGGGCAAGCAAGCCGGCGGGCACGACCACTGCGCCGCCAGCGATCACCGGCGGCTGGGCGGCGAGCTGCTGCTCGCGCTGCAGCTCGATTAGCCGGCCCGACAGGCGGCTGGCCAGGTCATCGGCGCGAGCCTGGGCCCGGTCAGGGTTCATCCGCGGCTGCTTGCCCGTTTCCACCTGCTCGCGCAGCTCGGCCGCGCGGTGGTCCCAGTAGGCGATCTCTCGCGTGAGCCGATCGCGTACCGCGGCCCGGACCTTCGCCACCCTGGTCTCGACGCCGAGGCGGACCTGGGCGAGATGGTTCGGTACCACCTCCTCGATGGCGTGGTCGAGGGCCAGCCGGTCCAAGTCGGCGGTCAGCCACGGGTCGTCGAGCACAGGCTTCAGAGCAGGCAGCTCATCCTCGGTCGGTGCCCGCAGGTCGAGGTACGGCGCGTAGCCGGCGCCTGCGGCATCGCCATCGGAGCCGAGGCGCACGAACTCGAACCGTCGCGAGACCACCTGGCGCCCGCCGGGCACCTCGTGGCCGTCGGTGATGGCGTGCTCCAGAAGGACGAGGAGCCCGGGCCGATCGCCGGTGTCGTCGTCGTCGATCAGCACGGTGCCCTGGCGCAGGACCGAACCGTGGCGCTCGACCGTGAGGTCGAGCGTCGCTTCGAGCAGTGTGTGGCCCGGCGCCACCAACTCGGCGAGCGGCTTCCCTTCGACCCGCAGCATCTCCTTGTCGAACGTCACCCGGTGATACGCGGGCAGGACCGGCGCGCCGACGCCGATCTGGCGGTCGCGCTGACGGACGGCTTCGGGAACACGGGTCACCTCGAACCGTCCCGACTCGCGCTCGACCATCCGCCCGCCCAGCCGGGCGAAGGCATCGGCGAACCATGACCGCACGTAGTGCGGCTGGAGTCGGCGGGCCTCGGCCTCGGCCAGCTCACGACGGATGTGCTCGACGTCGGCCGCCGCGAGCACGTCGGACGCCAATGCCTGTTCGGCGACGAGGTCCGACAGGCCGTCCCCGAC
>JBPCJL010000359.1:0-3907 GCA_051005355.1 Ilumatobacteraceae bacterium | reverse complement strand
GGCCGCGGTCCCCACGCCGCCGATCCGGGCGCCGCGGTCCGAGCGGTGAGCGGTGGGGGCCTCAGGCCCCTCACCGCTCACCTCGTCGACGGGGTGAGCTGTTTCATCAGGCCGGCGACATCGACCTGGTCCCAGGCGGCGGCGATCATCCCGTCCCTGACCCGCAGGATCGCCGTCGACCCGAACTCCACCGTGCGACCAGTGGCCGCTACCCCGGCGAACTCGCCGTCGTGGGTGCCGCGCCACGTCTGGCGCGCCGCAACAAGGTCGGCCTCGGCGACGAGCTGGTCGACGGTGTTGTGAAGGTCCGAGAACCCGTCGAGGAACGCCTGCACGGCGACCTTCTGACCGGCCCGGCCTCGCTGCTCGTCGTCGTGGGTGAAGTCGTCGGTCAGCAGCCGGTCGACGGCGTTCGGATCGCGCCCGTTGATCACCTCGGCGTAGAACGCCTGAACGACGCTCTTGTTCGCGGCGAGGTCACTCACGACCGTCACCGTAGGAGCGCGGCGATCGCCGCCGGGACCATCCGCTCCAGTCGCCCGGCCAGACGGGGGTCGCCGAACTGCGGTACCCATTCGCCGTCGGCAAGCGAGTCACTGATGGCGAACGCCGATGCGACGTCGACGCCGCGGACCTCGCCCACGGTGAACAGCGCCGCCGCTTCCATCTCGACCACGGCGACCCCGCGGTCGACATCGTGACGGGCCTCGGCGACGGTCTCGCGGAACGGCGCATCGATCGTCCACGCATCCCCCATGGTCGGCTCCAGCCCCGCCCGCGCGCATTCCTCGTGCAGTTGGCGGGTCAGGGCCGGCGACGGCTCCGCCCACATCGTCGACGGCAGGTAGTGGTGGGAGACGCCTTCGTCGCGCACCGCCCGTTCGCAGACCACGACATCGCCGGCCTCGAAGCGGCGCAGCGCGCCCGCGTCCCGATGCCGACGAAGCGGCGGAGGCCGAGTGCGGCCAGCGACTCGAGCGTCGAGGTGGCCGCCGGTGTACCGATGCCGAACCCACCGATGACACCGATGCTCCCGTCGGTCTCGTCGAAGATGTGCAGATCCAGGAAGACCGTGTTGCGTAGGCCACGCGGCGCGAACGGCGACAACTGGTGGCTCGCCAGCACCGCGTCCAGCACCGTGCGCTGGTACAGCATCACCACGCCGTGCGGTGCTCGGTGATCGGCCGGCAACACGCCATGGTCCACCCAGTAGCGAACGAACGTCGCCGGCTCGGTGATCACCGCCTGTCCGTGCTTGCCCTCCAAGTTCGGGTACGGCACGCGCCGAACGTAGCGGCGCCCGACAGCCGACCTCAGCAGATCCGCGGCAGCGGGTCGCCGACGAGCATGTCGATCATGCGATGGCCGCCGAACGCCGTGCGGCCGAGCACCCGGCCGGGCGGGTCGGCGCCGACGTCGCCGACCACGGCGGCGTGCTCGCTGACCTCGACCGACCGCAGCGCGGCCAGCGCGACGTCGACGGCGTCGGCGGCGACCACGGCCACGAACCGGCCCTCGTTGGCCACGTACAGCGGGTCGATGCCGAGCAGCTCGCACGCCGCGCCGACGGCCGGCTGCAGCGGGACGCCGTGCTCGTCGAGGACGATCGACACCTCGGCCGCCAACGCCAGCTCGTTGAGCACCGTGGCCACGCCGCCGCGCGTGGCGTCGCGCATCCACCGCACGCTCGGTCCGCACGCATCGAGCAGCGCGTCGACGGCGGGCCACACCGGCGCGGTGTCGCTGCGCACGTCGGCCTCGAGGTCCAGACCGCCGCGGGCGAGCATGATCGCCACGCCGTGGTCGCCGATCGGCCCCGACACGATCACCCGGTCCCCAGGCACCACTGACGTCGCCGCCAGCTCCGCTCGCTCGTCGATCACCCCGATGCCGGTCGTCGTGACGTACAGCTGGTCGGCCTTGCCCCGCTCGACCACCTTCGTGTCACCGGCCACGACGGGCACGCCGGCACGCATCGCGGCCGCCGCCATCGCCTCGGCCTCCGCCCGCACCACTTCGGCCAACACCCCCTCCTCGAGGATGAACGACGCCGTGAGGGCCACGGGCCGGGCCCCCGAGACGGCCAAGTCGTTGACCGTCCCGTTCACGGCAACCTCGCCGATCGACCCGCCGGGAAACCGGATCGGCGTGACCACGAAGCCGTCGGTGGTCACGGCAAGGTGGGCGCCGGCGATGTCGAGCCGGGCGGCGTCTCCGAGCGCGGCCAGCACCTCGTTGGCGAACGCTGGAACGAAGACCCCCTCGACCAACTTGCGACTCGCCTTGCCGCCGGCCCCGTGGGCCATCGTCACCCGCTCGTCCGTGAACCGAGGAACGGCCCGCCGACGCTGCTCGATCCGTTGCTCGACCCGCTCCTCGAGCTCCCGATCCTTCATCAACCAGGGATCTGGGCGCGCCCAGCCCCGGATCCGGGTCCAGGCGCGCCCAGTTTGCGGTTCGGGACGATTCGCGCCCAGATGGACGGGGCGCGACGGGTCACGCCTTGACCTTGAGCTCGACGCGCTGGCGAGCGGCTTTGCCGAAGTTGTAGTAGGCGGCGCAGGCGCCCTCCGAGGAAACCATGCACGTCCCGATCGGGGTTTCCGGCGTGCAGGCCGTCCCGAACACCTTGCACTCCCACGGCTTCAGCACACCCTTCAGCACCTCGCCGCACTGGCACGCCTTCGGGTCGGCGACGCGGACGCCGGGCACGTCGAAGCGCAGCTCCGCGTCGAACTCGGCGTAGCGCTCGGAGACCTGCAGCGCGGAGTGGTCGATCGACCCGAGGCCGCGCCACTCGAACCACGGCCGCAGCGTCATCGTGTCGGCGATCGCTTGCAGCGCCACCGGGTTCCCTTCGTGGCGCACGACCCGGGCGTACTGGTTCTCGACGACGGACCGCCCGTCGGCCAGCTGGTCGATGATCATGGCCACCGCCTCCAGAAGGTCGAGCGGCTCGAACCCGGCGACCACGATGGGCATCGACTCGTCGTGGGCGATCCACTCGTACGGCCGATTGCCGATCACCGTCGACACGTGGCCCGGGCCGATGAACGCGTCGAGACGCAGATCCGGCGAGTCGAGGATCGCCTTGATCGCCGGGATGATCGTCACGTGGTTGCAGAACACCGAGAAGTTCTTCACGCCGTCGGCGCGAGCGCGCTGCAGCGTCAAGGCCGTCGACGGCGCAGTCGTCTCGAACCCGATGGCGTAGAACATGACGTGGCGGTCCGGGTGCTCGACGGCGATGCGCAGCGCGTCGAGCGGTGAGTACACCACCCGGATGTCAGCGCCGCGAGCGCGGGCATCGAGGAACGAGCCGCGACCACCCGGCACGCGCATCAGGTCCCCGAAGCACGTGAGGATCATCTCGGGATGGGCCTCGGCCAGCGAGGTCGCGTCGTCGATGCGGCCCATCGGGATGACGCACACCGGACACCCCGGCCCGTGCACCAGCTCGATCGACTCGGGCAGGTAGTCCTGCACGCCGTACCGGTAGATGGCGTGGGTGTGCCCGCCGCACACCTCCATCAGCTTGTACTGCCGGCCGGGCTCGACCCTTTCGGCGATGCGCCGGGACAGGTGGCGCGCCAGCTCCGGGTCGCGGTACTCGTCGACGTACTTCACGGGACCTTCTCCAGCGCCACGCGGGCGTGCACCAGCAGTCGGTCCCCGACCACCACCGGCGCGACCAGCTCGATGGCGACGTGCTCCGTGCCGCCGTCGGCCGCCTTGCAGATGGCGTTGAACCCGTCGACCGACACGACGTCCAGGATCACCGCGACGTCACCGCACGTGATGCAGACATCCTGCTCCGCCATCACCGTCTCAACCTCATCCCGGGTCGGTCTGCAACAGCTCGGCCAACTCCTCGTCGAAGCCCGAGCCCATCAACCGCAGACCATGT
>JBPCJL010000358.1:0-4973 GCA_051005355.1 Ilumatobacteraceae bacterium | reverse complement strand
GGTCCGATCTGGGCGCGAATCGTCTCAAGACTGGGACGGAACGCGCCCAGATCGTTCCACCGACTCGGCTGCGCCTCGTCGGTGACCCGTGGTGGCTGATCCTCGCGCTCGCCTGCCCGCTGGTCTCCGTGTGTTCTCCCGATCTTCTCCATGCATTGCATGGGTGAGTGCTTCAGGCTGGCGGGAGCTGCGGAGCTCGACCGATGCCGAACCGATCGCGCTCGGTCGACGTACTGACGGCCGCCTTGCGCCATCCGGCGCAACAACCACGAGAGGGAATCACCATGACCAACACCCCCACCTCTGCCCGCCGCGTCCGGCGCCGTCTGGCCGCCGCCGGCGGCACGGTCGCATTGACGGCGCTGGCCCTGACGGCTGGAACGGCGAACGCCGCACCCGCCGGCTCGGCCGAAGTCGTCGGCGACACGCTCACCGTCAACGCCGGCAGCGGCGCCGATCGGCTGGCGCTGCGCCTCCAGGCCGGTTCACCCGGCACGTTGCAGGTCGACTTCGGCGACGACGGGTCAGCCGAGCAGAGCTTCGACCGCAGCTCGTTCGCCCGCATCGATGTCTTCCTGGGCAGCGGCGCTGACCAGTTCCGCGTCGATCAGGCCAACGGCGCCTTCGCCGACGAGGCACTCAGCGTCGACGGCGGCAGCGGCGACGATGTCATCAACGGTGGCGATGCGGCCGAGACGCTGAGCGGCGGCAGCGGCAACGATGCCATCGACGGCAACCGCGGCGATGACACCGGCCTGCTCGGCTCAGGCTCCGACAGCTTCCGCTGGGATCCGGGCGACGGCAGCGACGTGGTCGAAGGCGCCAGCGGAACCGACACGCTCGACTTCAACGGCGCCGGCGCCAACGAGATCATGAGCCTGTCGCCGAACGGCGAGCGGTCGCTGTTTCTGCGCGACGTGGCCAACATCCGGATGGACATGGACAACGTCGAGCAGCTCGACCTGACCGCGCTGGGCGGGACCGACAGGGTCACCATCGACGACATGACGGGCACCGACTTCCGCCGGGCGGCCGTCGATCTCTCGGGGCCGGCCGGCGGTGGTGATCTGCTCGCCGACGTCGTGACCGTCAACGGTTCGGCGGCTGGCGACCAGATCGGCGTCTCCACCGACGGTTCGGTCGTCGAGGTGACGGGCCTACAGGTCACGACCACCATCAGCGGCGCCGAGACCATCGACCTTCTGCAGGTCAACGGCGGCGCCGGCGACGACACCATCGACGTCGACGACGACGTCGACGAGGTCATCGGGGTGAACGTCGCAAGCTGACGAGAACGAGCACGGGTCGCCGACGAGGCGCAGCCGAGTCGGTGGGTCCTGATGTACGAACTCGTCGATGACTACGTCGAACGTCGTAGCGCGCTGCGACCCGAGCACCTCGCGCTGGCCCGAGCGGCGCAGCAACGCGGTGAGCTGCTCCTGGCCGGTGCGCTCGCCGATCCCTACGACCGAGCGCTGCTCGTCTTCGCCGGCGAGCACAAGGACGCCGCCGAAGCGTTCGCCCGCGCTGATCCCTACGTCATCAACGGACTGGTCACCGCGTGGACGGTGCGGCAGTGGAACGAGGTCCTCGAGCCCTAGGTTCCGCGCGCCGTAACCAGGGCGGCGCCGACGATGCCGGCTTCGTTTTCGAGGGCGGCGGGGACGATCTCGGTCGCGCCGATGTCGAGGTGCGGCAGCCACTTGTCGGCCTTGCGGCTGGCGCCACCGCCGACGACGATCAGCTCGGGCGAGAACAGCTTCACGATCGCCCGCAGGTACGGCTGCACCCGGTGCGTCGCCCAGTCCTTCCACGACAGGCCTTCCCGCTCCCGTGCGCTGGCTGCGGCGCGGTGCTCGGCGTCGTGGCCGTCGAGCTCGATGTGGCCCAGCTCGGTGTTGGGCACCAGCACGCCGTCGACGAACAGCCCGGAGCCAATCCCGGTGCCGAACGTCAGCACTAGGACGACACCCTGGCGCCCGGCGGCCGCGCCGAAGCGCACCTCGGCCAGCCCGGCAGCGTCGGCGTCGTTGACCATGTGCACGTCGCACCCGCTGGCTGCGGTGAACATCCCGTCGCCGTCGACGCCGAGCCACGCCGGGTCGAGGTTGGCCGCCGAGTGGATCACACCCGCCCGCACGACGCCGGGGAACGTGATGCCGACCGGTCCGCGCCACTCGAAGTGGCGGATCAGCTCGACGACCACGTCGGTCATCGGCTCGGGCCCGGCCGGCTGCGGCGTCGCGACTCGGAACCGATCGGCGGTCAGCTCACCCGTCTCGAGGTCGACCGGCGCCGCCTTCATGCCCGAGCCGCCGATGTCGATGCCGAACGCCGAGGTCACCGCCCGGAACGTACCCCGCGCTGGCCGCCGAGTCAGCAGGGTCAGCCGGGTCGGCTGCGCAGGGCGATGTTGGGGGTGGTCGTGGTGGGCGGCGTCGGCGGCGGCGGTGCTGGAGGCGGCGGTGGCGGCGCCGGCACCGGGCGGTTCGGGTCGCACGGATCGCCGGCGGCGGGCACAGCGCGGCCGGTGCCGTCGTCGGCGAACGCGCCGACCTGCGTCAACCCGTACGCCGGCAGCTGACCCGGTGCGGCCAGGTCGATCAGCGTGGTGCGGCACACCGGCCCGGCTGGTGCCCACGAGCCCGTCCCCGTCACCCACAGCTCCGGCGTCCCGAGCACCTTGGCGTACATGGCCATCCACCGGGCCTGGTACTCCCGCGGCGTCAGCACGTTGGCGCCCACCGGCGGCACCGTGTCCCATTCGGCGCCGCGGGGCACGTGGCCGATGTACCACGAAACGGGGATCGTCGTGACGTCGCCGTTGTTCTTGTCGAGGATGTAGCGGGCCAGCCACGCGGCCTTGGCGTCCTGCACGGCCGGCGGGGCGTCGCGGGCTCGGCGGTAGCCGCCGTACCCGTCCCAGCTGCCGTCGAGGAAGGCGTAGGCGCCCGATGCGGTCGAGCTGGTGATCTGCGTCCGGTAGTTGCCGCCGGTCTCCATGGCCCGGATGGTGGCCAGGATCGCCCCCAGGTCGGCCGGGATCGGGACCGGCGACACCGGCGGCCCGGCCGGCGTCGCGGTTCCCGCGGTGGCGACGGCGATCACCGGAGCCACAGTCGATGCGGGCTCTGGCCGTGTGCAGTCGTCGTCGTCGTAGCGCCGGTCGCCGACGCCGGCCGCAGCTACGTCGACCGGTGTGAACCCATCCGGCCCGATCCACATCCGCGCGCTGACGTCGTCGGAGGTCGGCCGGCCGCCGGTCAGGGGCAGGGCCGTCCACGCACCGGGCAACTCGGCCAGCAGCTCCGGCGACGACCAACCGTCGCCGAGGAACTGGGCGTCCGTCACGCGCACCAGCGACGGGTGGTAGACGCGCACCGGCGCCGCCAGCGCAGTCAGCCCGCAGTTCACGTCGCGCTGCGCCGCCCGCAGGCTCCAGTACGGGTTGATCGCCTCCCCCGTCGGCATGTGGATCTCGACGTGGGTGTGCGGGACCGAACCCTCCGAGTTCCCCGAGTCGCCCATCCACCCGATCACCTGGCCGGCCACGACGCGCGCCCCGACGGCGATGCCGGCGCCGAACCGCCAGGTGCCGTCGTCCAACCCGTCGTCGCTCGCCGGCGTGTCGTTGTTCATGTGGTACTGGTGGTACTCCCAGCCCTCGGCGTCCCGGATGACCACCCCGAAGCCGGCTGTCGGGTGGTCGAGCAGCCGGTCGACGACGCCATCGCGCATGGCCACCAGCGGCTGCAGGCGATCGCCGATCAGGTCGTTGCCACGGTGCTGGCGACGACAGCCGTCGCGGCAGACGCCGAAGTCGTTGCCGTAGCGCACGGGCCCGGCCACCGGGAACACGACGGGACGCACGGTCCCGACGTCGGAAACCCCGCTTGGCGCCACCGATCGACCTCCCGCCGAGCGTGGCTGCTCGACCACGGGAACCGACTCGGTGTCCTCCTGCGCCGGCTCGGCCGGCGTCGGCTCGGCCGGTGCCGGCTCGGCCGGAGCTGGGCCGGGCGCCGGTGGCTCAACCGGGGACGGAGCTGGAGGCGGTACCGGCGCCGTGCTCTCGGGCGGCGACGGTTCGCCCGGCGGGACGGTCTCGGGGATCGGCACCGGTGACACGGCCGGGCCCGAGGCGGGTGCGGCCGCCGGAGCCCGCGCCTCGGCCGGTCCGGGCGCCGGTGCGGCGAGGGGTGGAGGAGCGGGCGCAGGGGCGGTGGTGGTCGGCACCTCGCTCGAGGCGGCGCCGCCGGTGATGGTCGTCGTCGTCTCGCCGATCGACGAGGACGGGGCCACGGTTGCCGTCGACTCCGGAGGCATCGGCGCAGGTGTGGTCGTCGTCGCGCACGAATCGGGACGCGGAACCGCCGTCGTCGTGGTGGTCGTCGACGTCGTCGTCGTCGTCGTCTCGGCCACGGTGGTGGTCGTCTCCTCGATCACCGGCGGTGCGATCGTGGTGGTCGTCGTCGTGGTCGAGGTCGACGGCGACTCGACCGTCGTCGACGCCGGATCGCACGGCGGCGGTGCGGCCGGCGGCTCGGCGTCGGCCACCGTCCAGGCCAGCACGGGGACCGCCAGCACCAGCGCGGCCGGGATCACGAACCGCCTCACGGCGTCACCGCCGGCTGGTCGGGCGGCTGGTCGATCGAGACCGCCAGCACCCCGACGGCGGCTCCCTGCTCGGCGAGCACGGAGACGACGGCGGTGGTGGCGCCCGGGCGCAGGTAGCGGTCGGGGATGCGCACGACGTCCATGTCGACCGCCGAGACAGGGGCCGACACGGGTGGCGCCGGCTCGGCCAGCTCCGTGGCGGCCGGGCACACGGCCGAGGTGCCCAAGCTGCAGATCGACCCGTTGACGAGGTCGACGGTGGAGTTGCAAGCCGGGTCCACCCCGATGACGACGCCGGCCGGCGGGGCCGCATCGCCGGGCGTTGCGTTGTTGCCGAGAGGCCCCCCGTCGAACAG
>JBPCJL010000357.1:0-18999 GCA_051005355.1 Ilumatobacteraceae bacterium | reverse complement strand
CTGTTCACCGCCGGGCAGCCGCGGCGACGCCTGTTGATCGCGCTCGTCGCCATGCTGATCGTGCTCGTCGCCGTCCTCGCCCGCGTCGGGCTGCTGCAGACCGTCCAGGGCGACGTCCTGCGCGACGCGGCGTCGCAGCAGTGGACGCGCGACCGCACGCTGCCCGCCCAGCGCGGCGCCATCTTCGACCGCAACGGAGACGAACTGGCCATATCGGTGCCGGCGGCCACGGTGGCGGTGAACAGCGTTGACAGCGGGGAGCGCGAGGTGCCGAGCTGGCGCCTGGTCAGGCGCTGGCGAGCTTTGATCGTGCGGACCGGCTGGCGACGGGCAGGCGGTCGGGAGCGCCCGCGTGGCGGGGTCCGACCGCGCCGGGCCGAACGCGTCGGCGCGGCCCGCCGAGCCGCCGGGGCCGCGCGGCGACTCGACGGATGCTGGCGCCGTGCGGCGCCGGCCCGGCGGGCGCCCGCGCGCGATGTCCCCCGGTGCAGTCGCTCGGTCATGGTGCAGGTCAGTCCTCGGCGGCGGCCTTGACACGACGGATCTGCTCGAGGGGCTCGAACGCGTCGTCGATGGTGCCCAACTCGTCGTCGACGGGACCGGCGGCAACGAGCACGTCGGTCACCGTGGCCGGATCGACGGGCAGGAACTCGGCCGCGCTGTTGGGGATCATGCCGAGCTCGGCGCCGGCGACGGCGAGGCGGCTCGGCGAGCGCAGTTCGGCGCGCTGCTGGCGCAGCACGTCGAAGCGGGCTCTGGCCTCGACGACCGCTGACTCGATCCGGTCGATCTCCAGTTGCCGCTCGGCCAGTCGGGTGTGGAGCACGACCGTGGCCAGCATCAACGAGACGACGAGGCCGACGAGCACCAGGGCGGCGTTGATCGCCAGCCGGGGCGCCCGTTGCACGAGGCGGAGGTGCGGGCGGGGCGCCGGGCGCGGCGGCGTGTGGCGTGTCGACCGCACGACGCGCCGGCTCGAGCCGGTGGGCGTGTCGTGCTGGTACCGGCGGGCGGGCAGGGTGGCGGCCATCAGGCGGCCTCCTCGATCTTCTCGGCGACGCGCAGGCGGGCCGAGCCGGCCCGCCGGTTGGCCTCCCGCTCCGCCTCGGACGGGCGGCGGGGGGCGCGCACGAGGCGGACGGTGCGCACCGCCCCGCACGCGCACGGCAGGCCGGGCGGGCACTGGCACTCGCCGGTGGCGCGACGGAACCGGGCCTTGACGATGCGGTCTTCGCCGGAGTGGTACGAGAGCACGACGATGCGCCCGGCCGGCGCCGTCGCCTCGATGGCCGCGTCGAGGGCGGTGGGGAGCTGGTCGAGCTCGGCGTTGACCTCGACGCGGATGGCCTGGAAGGTCCGCTTGGCCGGGTGCCCGCCGCGCCGGCGGGTCGCCGCCGGGATGGCCTCGGTGACGATGGCGGCCAGCTGCGCGGTGGACTCGATCGGCCGGTCGGCGACGATGGCCCTGGCGATGCGGGCGGCGAAGCGCTCGTCGCCGTACTGGCGCAGGACACGAGCCAGGTCCTCGGTTGCGTACCCGTTGACGACGTCGACCGCCGATCGCGGCGCCGTCGGATCCATGCGCATGTCGAGCGGCCCGTCGGCGCGGTAGGAGAAGCCCCGCTCGGGCCGGTCCAGCTGCGGTGAGGAGACCCCGAGGTCGAACAGCGCGCCGCTGACGTGCGCGAAGCTCGGCAGGTGGTCCTCGATGTCCTGTTGGAGGTCGGCGAATAGGCCTTGGACGGCGTGAAAGCGGTCCGCAAATGGCGCCAGGCGCGCCGTCGCCGCTGCCACGGCGTCGGGGTCGCGGTCGATGCCGAGCACGGACAGGTCGTCCCGACTGGCCAGCAGGGCCTCGCTGTGCCCGCCCCCGCCGACCGTGGCGTCGACGACGACGCCCGGCGGCACGGTCGAGAAGACGGCGACGATCTCGTCGCGCATCACCGGGACGTGCTGGTATGCCGGGCTCACTCTTTGCCTCCGGCCAGCTCGCCGCGGCCTTCGGCGGCGACGCGCTCGTAGAGGTCCTCGCACCACACCTCGGCGCGGTCGAGGTTGCCGGACACGACGACGCGCGAACCGGCCTCGAGGCGGGCGTAGGCGCGCAGCTTGTCGTCGATGGTGATGCGGCCCTGCTTGTCGACGGCGACGAGGGACGCCGAGTGGGCCACCGCCCGCTGCCGGGCCCGGGTCATCTCGCCGCGGCGGACCTGCTCCAGGACGTCGCTGGCCATGGCCTCGAACTGGGCGCGGGACAACACGTCGACGCAACGGTCGTCGCCGTAGACGAGGTAGCAGGAGTCAGCGAGGTCCTGGCGGAACGAGGCGGGCAGGGCGAGGCGACCCTTGTCGTCGAGCTGGCGTTCGTGGACGCCGACGAACATGGCCACCGGCCGCACCCTTTCCGCTTGCGTCCCGACCGGCTGCCTCGCTGGGGATCCGGGACCCTCCCCACCGGCCCCCCACAATGCCCCCCTCAACCCCCCACTGTCACCCTCAGAGCCCCTTTCTCCGCCCCACACCGCCCGCGCCACTCTCCACGACCAGGCATCTATTCGATCTGTGAGCTGGGCGTACCGACGTGAGTCGGTTCAGCTCACAGATCTCGCCACGACGCCCGGTAGGGCGACGCCGATGGCCGGCGGCAGCGTCGCAACGTCGGGAAGGTCACTGGGTCGAGCGAGCAGCAGCTCGGCCAGCCGGTCCGGCGACCACCGCGTGTGGACGGCGCACTGGTAACGGGCGCCGGCCCTGGTACGGCGCTGACTGATCC
The DNA here is from genome assembly GCA_051005355.1 of Ilumatobacteraceae bacterium. Lineage (GTDB taxonomy): Bacteria > Actinomycetota > Acidimicrobiia > Acidimicrobiales > Ilumatobacteraceae > JALZMG01. Next base: position 16,226 of record JBPCJL010000357.1, on the reverse strand, counting down.
CGACCAGCTTGGACCCGTCGACCAGCACCTCACCGGGCCCGATGCCGGCGAAGCACACCAGCGCCGACGACGGCGACGTGACCATCGGCCCGGCGTGGACCACTGGATCGCCGATGCCGAGCTCGGTCAGCGCCGCCACGACCCGCTTCCCCAGCCACACCATCGATCCCGCCACGTCATCGCCGATCCCCTCGCGCCGCAGACGGTCGGCCGGCACGATCACGTCAAACCAGACGATCCCGCCCGGTTCCAGCAGCACCGCGCCTCCCCCGCTGCGCCGCCGTACCACCTCGACGCCGGCAGCGCGGCACGCCTCGACGTCGACGACCTCCTCGACGCGCTGCGCCGACCCCACCACCAGGGCCGGGCGCTCCACCTCGAACACCCACACCTCCAGCGCCACCGTCTCCGGCAGGGCAAGGGCGTGGAACTCGCCCGCCCCTCCGCGCCGCGTCACCGGTTCTGTCCTGCCCAATCGACTCACAACCGCCGGTTGGGGAGGACAGAAGCGCTCGACGTCACGAGGCGATGGCGAGGTACGGCTTCCAGGCCTCGGGCACGCGAGCCACGCTGACCACGACCCAGGCCGACGACCGCGGTGCCCGGCACGGCCGGGCCAGGCGCATCCCGGCCTCGTCGGGCGTGCGGTCGCGCTTGGCCAGGTTGCAGGGCCGGCAGGCCGCGGCCACGTTGTCCCACGTGTGCGTCCCGCCGCGCGACCGTGGCAGGACGTGGTCGATCGAGTTGGCGAGGTGCCCGCAGTACTGGCAGCGGTAGTCGTCGCGGGCGAAGCCGGCCCGCCGCGACAGCGCCGTGCGCCGCTGGTACGGCACCTTGACCATGTAGCGCAGCCGCACCACCAGCGGGCTAGGCAGGGTGATGGACGGCGAGTGCAGCTCCGTGCCGTCGGCCTCGATCACGTCGGCCTTGTCCGCCAGCACCAGGCACACCGCCCGCCGCGCCGCGACCACGCTGAGCGGCTCGTAGCTGGCGTTGAGGACGAGCGCGCTCCGCATCGCTACCTCGGCGCTCTCCGCTTCACGGCCAGTCCCTGCACCATCGCAGGTAGTTCACCACATCGGCACCTGCCACGGGCGTGCGCGAATCGCCGTACTGGGTCAGGCGCCGGAAACGCAGGTACTGGCGCGACGGCACGGGCAGGAACGGCCAGCGCCGCCACCACCCAGGCGGGGTCAACCGGCGCCACTGCCGCAGCGCCACCGGCCACAGCCCAGGACGGACGGCGACCGCACCGATCGCCCCGATCACGCAGGTCGAGGTTCTTTCGGTAACCCCAGGACCATCTCGCCGATGATGTTGCGCTGGATCTGCGACGACCCGGCGTAGATGGTGCCGGCGCGGGCGTTGAGGAACGTGTCCACCCACGACGACGACGAGTTGGGCGCACCGGCGTCGTCGGTCTGGAACGCGCTCGACGGCCGCCGACCCGTCGGCACCAGCGCCTCGGCGCCGAGGATCTCGACGGCGAGCTCGGTGACGACTCGGTGGTACTCGCTCCAGTACAGCTTGGTGATCGCCCCGTCGGGCCCGGGGTGGTGACCGGCGAGGAACCGGGTCAGCGTGCGCATCCCGAGGTAGCGCATGACCTGCACGTTGCCGTAGCACCACGCCAGCCGTTGGCGGATCAGCGGGTCCTGGTCGAGCCCACGCTCCTTGGCCAGGATGAACAGCCGATCGAGCTCGGCCTGGTAGCGGATCGGCACCGTGGCCGCGGCCTCGCCGCGCTCGAACCCGAGCAGGCTCATCGCCACGGCCCAGCCGTTGTTCACGCCGCCGACCACCTCGTCCCTCGGGCACACGGCGTCGGTGTAGAAGACCTCGTTGAACTCGCTCTCACCGGAGATCATCCGGATCGGGCGGACCTCGATGCCCGGCTGGCGCAGGTCGACGAGCAGGAACGAGATGCCCTTGTGCTTCGGCGCGTCGGGGTCGGTGCGGGCCAGCGTGAAGATGTGGTCGGCCAGGTGACCGGCCGACGTCCAGATCTTCTGCCCGTTGAGCACCCACTGGTCGCCGTCGAGCGTGGCCCGCAGCGCCAGGCTGCCGAGGTCCGAGCCGGCGTTGGGTTCGGAGTAGCCCTGGCACCAGGTGTCGGCACCCGACAGGACGCGCGGCAGGTAGTGCGCCTTCTGCTCGTCCGTCCCCCAGACCAGCAGCGTGTTGCCGAGCATCTGGATGCCGAACACGTCGTTGGGCCCACCGGTCGGCACGCCGGCCCGGGCGAACTCCTCGGCGATGATCACCTGCTCGAGCGCCGAGAGCCCACCCCCGCCGTACTCGATCGGCCACCCGGGCGCCAGGTAGCCGGCCTCGTACAGCACCCCACGCCACCAGGCCACGAAGTCACTCAGCTCCTGGCCCTCGAGCTGCCCGATTCCGCCCCAGTCGCTCGGCAGCTTCTCGGCCAGAAACGCCTGCACCTTGTCGCGATAGGCCTCGGCGTCAGCGGTGTACGTCGGCTGCATCGCCGGTCAAGCTACTGGTGCGGTGCGGGCCAGTTCCCAGCGGGCCAGACCGGCCGCGCCGACCAGCGGCGCCTCGGTCCCCAGCCGGCTCTGCACCAACTGCACCTTGTAGCGCAGCTTGTCGGAGCCGGTGCGCAGGTGGGTCAGCTTGCTGCGCGCTTCCAGCTCGCGCCGGGCCGCGTCGACCAGCGGCGCGCCCAGGGCGTGCGGCACCGCACCAGCCAGCACGACGAGGCGGAGGTCGAACACCGCGACCGCCGACGCCACGGCCCGCCCGATCAGTGCCCCGGTCCGCTCGACCAACGCGTTCGGCGTCCGCCGCAGCGGGCGGTCCGTCTCCCGTTCGATGGCCGACGACGAGGCGTACGCGGCCAGGCAGCCGAGCGAGCCGCACGGACACGGCGCGCCGTCGTCCGGCTCGACGATCACGTGACCGATCTGACCGAGGTTGCCGTGCCCGCCGCGCAGCAGGCGGCCGTTGCTGATGATGCCGGCCTCGACGCCGTCGGACACCAGCACGGCCATCACGTTGGCGGAGTGCTGGGCCGCGCCGACCCAACGCTCGGCGACGACGCGCGCCACGCCCGACGTGGCCAGGGTCGTCGGCAGCCCGCTCAAGTCGCGGGCTCGCTCGCGCAGCTCGAAGTTCTCCCAGATCGGCAGGTGCAGCGGCGTGACGGTCCCGGCCTGCAGGTCCATCGGCCCCTCACAGCTGACGCCGCAGGCGATCGGCGACTCGACGTCGTCGGGTTTGGCGGCGAGGACGCGATGGACGAGCCGGTGGACGGCCGGCCACACGTCACGCAACGGTGTCGCCACCCGGTCCCGGACCGCGACCTCGCCCTTGGCGTCGACGATGCCGGCCGTCAGGCGGTCGTTGGCGACATCGATCGCCAGGAAGGTCGGCACGGGCCCGAAGGTAACCGCCACGCGGAGGCGCCGGGCCTGGTCCCGTCTACCCTTGCCGCCCGTGACCGTCTCGCCCCCTCGCGCCCTCGGCACCGAACCTTCCGAGGGAGCGAGCCCGCGCTTCGCCTCGCTGTTCGACGCCATCACGGCGAACATGGCGCAAGTCGTCCACGGCAAGATGGAGCCGATCGAGCTGGCCGTGATGTGTCTGCTCGCGGAGGGCCACCTCCTCATCGAGGACGTGCCCGGCGTGGGCAAGACCAGCCTGGCCAAGGCGCTGGCGGCGTCGATCGACTGCACGTGGAAGCGGATCCAGTTCACGCCCGACCTGTTGCCGGCCGACCTCGTCGGCGTCAGCATCTACCAGCGCTCGACCGAGCAGTTCCGCTTCCAGCAGGGCCCGCTGTTCGCCAACATCGTGCTGGCCGACGAGATCAACCGAGCGTCCCCGAAGACGCAGTCGGCGCTGCTCGAGTCGATGGAGGAGCGTCAGATCACCGTCGACGGCGAAACCCGCCGGCTCGAGCCGCCGTTCATGGTGATCGCCACGCAGAACCCGGTCGACCAGGAAGGCACGTATCGCCTGCCCGAGAGCCAGCTCGACCGCTTCCTGCTGCGCATCTCGCTCGGCTACCCGGGTCGGGCGGCCGAGATGTCGATCCTCGACGGTCGCGGCGCCATCGACACGCTGCCCAAGCTGGCGCCCGTCGTCTCGGCGGCCGACGTGATGTCGATGATCGAGTCGGTTCGTTCGGTGTACATGGCCGACGCGCTGAAGGCGTACATGGTCGACCTGGCCGAGGCGAGCCGGCGCCACCCAGCGATCGAGCTCGGCCTGTCGCCTCGGGCAACCCTCCAGTTATCCGCCGCCTCAAAGGCTCACGCCATGGCGCGCGGTCGGCGCTACACCACGCCCGACGACGTGAAGGCGATGGCCGTGCCGGCGCTCGCCCACCGCCTGCTGCTGCGCACGGATCGTGGCGCCCGCCTCGATCCGCTCGACGCGGTCGGCGAGGTGCTGGCCGACGTCGTCGTCCCGACGTCACGTTGATCGGCGGGCGCTGATGCCGACCCGAGCCGGCTGGACCGTGCTCGTCGGTGCCGTGATCTGCGTCGTCATCGGCCGGCTGTTCGGGGTGATCGAGCTGTACGTGATGGGTGCTGCGCTCGCCGCCGCCTTCGTCCTTGCCGTCGTGCTGGTGGTGGTGCGTCGCCCGCGTGTCGACGTGCACCGCTGGATCCGCCCGTCGGTGCTCACCGCTGGTGACGTCGGCCGGGTCGAGGTGTTGGTCCAGCAGCTCGGGATCTCTCGCGCGCCGTCGTTCGAGCTGGTCGAGCCCGTCGGCCACGACCGCACCGCGCGCATGACGGTGGCACCGCTGCGGCGCGACGCCGAGGTCAGCGCGGGCTACCGCATCCCGACCGAGCGCCGCGGCGTGCTGACGATCGGCCCGCTGCGGGCGGTGCGCCACGACGTGTTGGGGCTGGCCCGCTCGGTCAGCGTCGTGGCCGGAATCGATGAGGTCCTCGTGTCGCCGCGCGCCCACCTCCTCGAGATGCCGTCGCTCGGCCAGGGCGTCCTCGGCCGGCACCTACTGGCCCTCGCCCAGCGCCTGGGCCCGGGCGACTTCCACAGTCTGCGCGACTACGTCGACGGTGACGAGCCGCGCACGATCCACTGGCGGGCGTCGGCCCGGTCGGAGCAGCTCAAGGTCCGCCAGCACAGCGTCGAGGGCCTGCGCCGGTGCCTGGTCCTGCTCGACCAACACGTGCCGCCCGGGGCCGAAGGCGACGAGGCCTTCGAACGGGCGGTGACGGCGGCGGCCAGCATCGTGCACAGCGCCGATCGCGCTGGTTTGCAGACCCGCTTCGTCACCACCGAGGGTGCCGACCTGCGCGGCCCGGACGTCGCTCCGCAGACACTGCACCTGCTGGCCCGGATCACCACCAGCGAGCGTGAGCTCGTCCCCGTCGAGCGCGACCCGGGCGAAGGGTTGGGCTTGGTCGTCGTGATGACCACGAGCGCGAGCTCTGGCGCGTGGACGTCGCTGGAACGAGTCGGCGATCCGACGCTGACCACGATCGGTGTGTTCACGATGGACCGCCCGCTGCGCTCCGGCGCGCTGACGATCGACGCCCGCAGCGACACGGCGTTCCTCGACAGCTGGGAGCTGCTGGCCGGCGTGGGCCGGCTCGACGCCCGAGCCCGCGACCCGCTGCGGCGCGACCAGATCCCCGTCGGAGCAACATCGTGACGTTCATTGCGTTCCCCGGCCACGCAGGCCGTTGCTGGCCACTCCCTCGCTGGCGCTCGGTCGCTCGCACGTGTGATCGGGTGCACCGTTGACCGCAGTACTCGAGCGACCCGCACCACCACCGGCGGCCGGGCCGGCGGTTCCCGCCGCAGCACCGGCGACGCCGCCGGCGCGCCCTGGGCCCACGTCGTTCAACGCCATCACGCTGGAGGTGGCGGCCACCCTCGGGCTGGCTCTCTACTCGGTCGTCGCCGCGCTGTCCTTCAGCCGCGTGTTCGGCGCCGACTTGTTCGTCGGCGACGTGGTGATCGTCGTCGTCGTCGGCCACGGCGCGTCGCTGCTGCTGCGTCTGGCCCGCGTCCCGGGCGTCCTCGCCGTCGTCCTCACGCTGGTCGCGCTGGCGTGGACCGTCGGCTACCTGCACTATCCGTCGACCTACGCCAACCTGCTGCCGGGGACGGCCACGTGGGACGTGGCCACCGCCGACCTGGCCCTGGTGCGCGACCAGTTCCGCGCCGCCGTGGCGCCGGTCGCGTACGTGGGCGGCTGGGCGCTGCTGGCCTCGGTGGGCGCGGCGTTCGTCGTGTTCGCCGGCGACACGTTGGCCTTCCGGGCCAACGGGCGCGGCGAGGCGCTGGTCCCGGGCGCCGTGCTGTTCGTGTTCGTCATCGCCCTCGGCGTCGACGACCGACGGATCGGCTTGGCGCTGGCCCTGGTCGGCGCCGGCGTCGTGGCCACGGCGCTGCTGCGGGCGCGTTCCACCCCGCCGCCGCGCACGCTGCTCGGCCGGCGCCGCAACACGCTCACGACGTTGCTCCCCGCCGTCCTCGTCACCGGGGGCCTGGTCATGCTGGCGGCGTGGGTGATCGGTCCGCGCCTGCCGGGCGCCGCCGACGAGCCGCTCATCGACACCAGCGAGCAGGGTGGCGGCGTCACCGAGGTGCTCAGCCCCCTGGTCGACATCCGCTCCCGCCTCGTCAACCGATCGGCCAGCCAGCTGTTCACCGTCACGGCGACCGCACCGGCGTACTGGCGAGCGACGGCCTTGCCGCAGTTCGACGGCACCACGTGGGGGCTGCCCGACCGCTCCCTCGAGGACACCGACGGAGCGCTGCAAGAGCCTCGTCCGGGCGCCGTCGACAACGTCCAGCGGCTCGTCATCGCCGGGCTCGGCGGTCCCCTGGTGCCGGCGGCCGCCGAACCGATCGTCGTTGCCGGCGACGAGCTGCGCTGGAACGCCGACACCTCGACGTTGGTGCGCACCGACCGGTCGCTCGAGACCGGCGACCAGATCGACATCGTGTCCGCCGTGCCGGTGCTCAGCCCCGAGCAGCTGCGGGCGGCGACGTCGGCGTCCCCGCCGGAGCCGATCTACCTGGAGCTGCCGGCCGACTTCCCGCAGTCGGTGCGCGAGCAGGCATTGGCCGTGGTCGGCGCGGCACCGACGTCGTACGACCAAGCGCTGGCGCTGCAGAGCTTCTTCCGGGACAACTTCACCTACAGCACCGAGATCCCGCAGGGTCACGGCAACGACGCCATCGAGGCGTTCCTGCGTCAGCGCATCGGCTACTGCGAGCAGTTCGCCGGCACGTTCGCCGCCATGGCTCGATCGCTCGGCATCCCGGCCCGGGTCGCCGTCGGCTTCACGCCCGGTCTGCCCCAAGCCGGCGGCGGCTACCTCGTGCTCGGGCGCAACGCCCACGCCTGGCCCGAGGTGTGGTTCGACGGCATCGGCTGGGTGGCGTTCGAACCGACCCCGGGCCGCGGCGCCCCCGGCAACGAGTCCTACACCGGTGTGGCCGCGGCGCAGGACGATTCCGTGCCCACCCCGGGTGAGGGCACCGACGACGCCGTCGCTGCCCCGCCGCCCACCGCGGCGCCGACGCCGGCGACGATTCCGCCGTCGGACGTCGTGGAGCCGCGGCCGGAGGCGGTGCCGGGCCTGCCGCCGATCTCCGCCACGGTGTCGAGCAGCCCGGTGGGCCTCTTCGTGATGATCGGGTTGCTGCTCGCCGCCCTCGTCGCCGTCGTGACGCCGGAGGCTGTGCGGCGGTGGCGGCGGCGGCACCCCGACCCCGATCCGTCCGTCCAGCTCCACCACCTGTGGACGCGGGCAATGGGTTCCATCGAGGCGACGGGCTTCCGCGCCGATCCGTCGCTGACCCCGATCGAGCAGGCGCGGGCAGCGTCACCCCGGCTGCCGGTGGCGGCCCGACCGCTCAAGTCGCTGGCCGAGGTCACGACGCAAGCCGTGTTCTCTCGCGCCACCGACGTCGCCGAGCTGAAGATCCCGGCGACGTTCGCCGAGGGCGGCCCCCGCCGCTGGTGCCGGCAGGTCGAACGCATCGCCACCGACTCGATGACGGCCGCCGGCCGCTTCCGGCGCTACTTCACCGTCTGGCGCTGACGAAATGATGGCTCGCTTCGCTCGCTGGGCCGGACAAGGCCGGCCTTACCTGGCCGCGAGCTGCGGCCGGGAGCCAAGAGCGTCAGTCCGGTCTACTCGTCGGGAGATTCCTGGCGGTTGCGGCGCCGGGCGCCGCCCAGCCAGGCGCTGATCGGCAGGGTGCCGAGGCGTTCCCGGGCCAGCAGCCGCACCTCGCGTTCGAGGGCGACGGCGATGGCGAGCACGACGAGGAACCCGCCGAAGGACAGCCAGAAGCTGACCGACAGCAGCAACACCGTCAGGACGGCCATGGCCACCAGGCCGACGATCAGCAACACGAGGCGGTGCCGGGCGACCCGGTAACCGCGCGCGGCGAACGCAGGGTCCTGCTCGAGGTGTTGCTCGATCTGGCGGAGGATCCGCTGTTCGTGCTCCGAGAGCGGCACCTCCTCATCATCCCACCTATTTCGCGTTCTCTCAACGCGGTGGGCGCGGATTGGCGCTCGCTGGGCCGATCGCCGAGGCCCCGAAGCGCCGGCGGACGCCGTCGACGGCCCGGCTGGGATCATGGAGCGCGGGCGGGCGGGCCGCGCCGTCGTCGAACAACCCGAGACGCAGCTGCTCGGCGGGCGGGGCGAAGCGGGTGGCGGCGAGGCCGAGCAGGCGCACGCCGGCGGCCAGGTCCACCGCCTCGAGCAGCGGTGCCGTGGCGGCGACGATGGCCGGTCCGGTGTCGACGGCACCGTCCACCGTGATGGCACGGGTGACCGTCGTGAACCCGCCGTCGCGCAGCTTGAGCGTGAACGTGCGGGCGCCCACGCCGTGGCGGCGCAGTCGGGACGCCACGGAGTCGGCTTGGCGGACGAGCTCGGTGCGCAACGCTTCGAGGTCGTGGAGGTCGTGCTGGAACGTCTCCTCGTGGCTGATCGACTTCAGCTCGCGGTCGGGCTCCACCGGGCGATCGTCCCGGCCGGCGGCCAGGTCGATGAGGTGCTGGCCGTGGGCCCGCCCCAGGGTGGTCAGCACGGCCCGCGGGTCGAGCCGGGCAAGGTCGCCGACGGTGGCGACACCCATGCGGGTCAGCCGCCCGAGCGTGGCCGGCCCGACGCCCCACAACCGACTGACGGGCAGCGGATGGAGGTAGGCCAGCTCCTCCCCCGGCCGCACCTCGAAGACCCCGGGCCCGGGTTCGATCCCGGACGGCGTCGGCCGGGGCTTGGCGTCGACCGAGGCCAGCTTGGCGAGGAACTTGTTCGGCGCCACGCCGACCGAGCACTCGAGCGCCAGCTGCTCTCGGATGTCGGTCCGCAGGCGGTGGGCGATGGTGACGCCGTCGCCGGCCCGCGCACGTGCGCCGGTGACGTCGAGGAACGCTTCGTCCAGGGCCAGTGGCTCGACCAGCGGAGTGACGGTGTCGAGGACGGCCCGCACCTCCTGGCTGGCGGCGGCGTAGGCGGCGTGGTCGCCGGGCAGGAAGACGGCGCTCGGGCACAGCCGACGGGCGGTCGACCCGGGCATGGCGGAGAAGACGCCGTAGCGCCGGGCTTCGTAGGACGCTGCCGCCACGACGCCGCGCCGGCCGGTGCCACCGACGACGACCGGCTGGCCGCGCAGCTCGGGCCGGCGGCGCAGCTCGACGGCGACGAAGAATGCGTCCATGTCGACGTGGAGGATCTGACGGTCGTGCATCGGAGCGTCAGCCGGAGCGGCGGCGGCGGGAGCGGCGGCCGCGACGGTCGTCGAGCCACAGGCGGGCGACGAGGCCGAGCGCCTCGTTGACGATCCCGTGGGACAGCTTGGACTCGCCGTGGCGCCGGTCGCGGAAGACGATCGGGAACTCGACGATCCGCCCACCGGCGCGCACGAGGCGGTGCGTCATCTCGACCTGGAAGCCGTAGCCCTCGGCGGTCACGGTCTCGAAGGACATCCGCTCCAGCGCCTCGGTGCGGTAGGCGCGGTAACCGGCGGTGGCGTCGTTGACGGCCAGCCCGAGCACGCCGGCGGCGTAGCGGTTGCCCCAGCGCGACAGCCAGCGCCGCCGCCACGACCAGCTCTCGGTGGCTCCGCCGGGGACGTAGCGGCTGCCGATGGCGAGGTCGGCGCCGTGGGCCACGTTGGCGAGGAGGGCCGGCAGGTCGGCGGGGTCATGGGAGAGGTCGGCGTCGATCTGCACGCAGACATCGGCACCGTTGTTGATGGCCCACCGAAACCCGTCGCGGTAGGCGGAGCCGAGCCCGGCCTTGCGGGGTCGCTCGAGCACGTCGATGTCGCCACCGAGGTCGGCGGCCAGCTTCCTCGCCAGCTCGGCCGTGCCGTCGGGGCTGTCGTCGTCGACGACCAGGATCCCGACGTCGGTGACGGCGCGGCGCAGCCCGTCGACGAGCTCGGCGAGGTTGTCCACCTCGCAGTACGTCGGCACCACGGCCACCACTCGCACGGGCCGGTTCTATCGTGCGCAGGGTGGCGGCCGAGCGACCCCTGTCGGCATTGCCGTCGCCGATGGCTCGGGTCGTCGCGTTCGCCGCGATCTGCTTGGCCGGCGCGGCCGGGGCACTGATCGGGCACAGCCTGGTCGAGCTGCAGTGCGACGGCGACTGCGCCGTGCCGCTCGGGCTCGGCATCCTCGGCGGCGCCGTACTGGCTGCGGCCGGGATGGCGATCGTGGCCGTGCTGGTGCTGCGGGCCCTCGGCGAGTGGCGCGAGCTCGAAGATCGCCCGGGTCCGTGAGCCCGCCGTCCGACGAGCAGCTGGACGAGCTCCTCGACCTGGCCTGCCGCCTGGCCGTTGAGGCCGGCGACCGGGCGTTGGCCGGGCGCCACGACCACTCGCTGACGACGCCAGAGGCGCTGACCAAGTCGACGGCCACCGACCTGGTGACCGTGCACGACCGGGCCGCTGAACGCGTCATCGTCGACGGCATCGCCGCCGCCCGTCCCGACGACGCCGTGTTCGGCGAGGAGGGAACGAACCGCGCCGGCACGTCGGGCGTCTCGTGGTTCGTCGACCCGATCGACGGCACCACCAACTTCGTCTACGACCTGCCGGCCTGGTCGACGTCCATCGCCGCCGTCGGCGACGGCGACCACGTCTTGGTCGGGGCGGTCTACGTGCCGCCGATCGGCGAGCTGTTCGCCGCCGCCAGCGGCCGCGGCGCCACGCTCGACGGCCGCCCGATCACCCACAGCGGACGTGAGGACCTGGCGCTGGCGTTGGTAGGTACCGGCTTCTCCTACGACGCGATCCGGCGGCGTCAGCAGGGTGCAGTGATCGAGCGGATCCTCGGCGACCTGCGCGACCTGCGCCGGTTCGGCTCGGCCGCCATGGACTGCTGCTACGTCGCCGCCGGGCGATTCGACGCCTACTTCGAGGAGGGCCCGAACCGCTGGGACATGGCCGCCGGCGAGCTCATCGCCCTAGAGGCCGGCTGCCGCACCGGCGACTTCAGCGGCGGCCCGCCCACCCCCGCCCAACTGCTCGTCGCCGCGCCGGCCATCTTCGACGAGATGGCGGCGCTGCTGACGCCGCCGTGATGGTGGTCAGAACCACACCCCGACCATGCGCATCGTGTAGCCGCCGACCACGGTCCAGAACACCCAGCGGAACGCATCCTCGCTCATCCGGCGGTTGAGCGCCCGTCCCAGCCACGCACCCACCGGCATGACCGGCAGCGCGATCAGCAACGTCTCGAGCGGTACGTCGCGCAGCAGGCCGGCGGACGCGAACAGCTCCACCTTCAGCGCGTCGGCGACCAGCGAGACCGATGCGGCGACACCGACGTGTTCCAGCCGCGGGAGGTTGAGCGAACGGATGGAAATGCCCTTGAGCGGTCCGGACGAGCCGGAGACGCCCGACAGGACCGACGAAGCGGCCATGGCCGGGATGGCGGCGTGGCGTCGCAGGCGCAGTCCGTCGTGGCCACCGACCAGCTCGACCACCAGCGACAGCACGGTCACCGCGACGATGGCCCACACGATGACCTCGGACGAGAGCCCGAGGAACAGCGTCGCCCCGATCCAGACCCCGAGCGCCGTCACGATCAGCAGCGGCCAGCCCTGCCGCAGCGCCAGCGTTTTGCGGTAGGCGATCACTTTGAAGACGTTGTTCCAACCGAGCAGGAGGGCGGCCAGGGCCACCCCCTCCTTCGGTCCGATGATCGCCGCCAGCGCAGGGACGAGGACGAGGCTGCCGCCGTAGCCGGCAACGGACGACAGGAACAGCGAGACGAAGGTGACGGCCAGGATCAGCGTCGGCTCGGACATGGAGCCGCGGTGCGCCGGTCAGGTGCCGGCAGGCCCAGCCGGCGCCGGTCCGGCCGAGGTGGCGCCCGCGTCCCTCGTCGGGTCGGCCTCGATCGTGGTCCTGCCCGGCTCCTCGCTGGCGAACGGCGGGCTGGCGGCGTCGGGTGGCGCGCTCGGCGCAGGACCGCCCGAGGACGCACCGGTCGCTTGGGCGCGGGCGACGAGATCGTCGAGCGCCGGCGTCGCCGTGGTCGTCGAATCTGGCTGCGGCGCGGTCGACACGGTGCCGTCGTCGTCGATGTGGATCGTGATGCGCATGGCTCCTCAGCTCAGCACGGCGTAGCGCGCCTCGAAGTCAGCCGGGGCGGCCGACACGTTCTTGACCGTGAGCCAGTAGGTGCAGTGCGTCGCATCTCCGCGTTCGACCTCGACGTCCCACTCGATCTGCGGCGCACCGTTGCGGGGCGTCGTCGGCATCATGTACCAGACGACGTGCCACTGGGCCGGCCAGCCCCAGGTGTACCAGCGGTGCGACTGGCCGCCGTTGAGCGTGCCCTTGAACTGCACGTTCGTCCACATGTCGGTCCTCTCAGTATCGGTTGAGGATGCAGTACCGGCCCTCGAAGTCGACGGGGGCGGCGGTCTTGTTCTGCACGGTGATCCAGTAGGTCACGAACTCGGCGCTGGCCCGCTCGACCTGCACCTTCCACGACAGCTGCGGCGCACCGGGCGCCACGGTGGTCGGCATCACGGTCCACACGATGTGCCACGTCGCCGGCCAGTTGAAGGTGAACCACCGTTTCGATTGCCGTGCGGGGACGGTGCCGGTCCACTGCCGCCCGCACTGCGGTCGGGTCATCCAGCCGTCGACAGGGATCTCCCAGACGCCGCGGTTCCGGGTCCCGGCCCGCAGCACTCGGGCGTGCTGGTGGAACACGAGATCACCGATGAAGCAGTTCGGCAGGCCGCTGGCGAAGTCCGTCCACGTCGCGCCGCTGTCACGACTCTGGTACACCCCGAGGTCTCCGGCCACCCAGATGCGGTTGGCGTTGGCGGGGTCGACGATCACGGCGTTCATGGCCACGCTCGGCAGGCCGGCGGTCTGGTCGGTCCACGTCGTCCCGCCGTCGTCGGACCGCCAGACCCGGCCGCCACCCAACCGTGAGCTGGTGAGCCAGAGCCGGCCCCCTCCGCCCGCAGTGGCGTGGAGATCGCTGACGGCGGCGCCGGCCCGAGCCGTCGTGAGCGCGGCCAGCGCGGTCCACGCACCGGCGGTCCAGCGGCTCCGCAGCACGCGCCCGTCGGTGAGGCCGACGATCACGGTGTCGGCGTCCGGGACGTACGTCGCGCTCGCCGTCCCGGCCGTGCCGTAGTCGAGGCGGCGCCACGACGTGCCGTTGTCACGCGAGACGTAGAGGGCCAGACCGCCGACGGCCAACGTGTCGCCGTTGGTGGCACTGCACTCGATCGGGACGTAGAAGAGGCCCGGCCCCTCGCCGGCCGGCCGTGGCGGCGTGATGAACCCCCACGAGCCGAGCGCGCCGCCCGTGGTCGAGCGCAGGATCGTGCCGTTCTGCCGGCTGTGGATCATGGTGGTCGGCGTGGTGCGGTTGACGCCGCAGTCGCCGCCGTCGGCGTCGCCGACGTGCTCCCAACGGTTCGCACCCGTCCACAGGTTGGTGCCGTTGTCCTGGGTGCCACCGAGGACGAGACGGCTCGTGCCGAGATCGTGGGCGATGTACTCGAACTCGGTGATCTCCAACCCGTTGTTGCAGGACACCCAGGTAGCACCTCGGTCAGGGCTGCGGTAGACGCCACCGTCCCCGCCGGCGTAGACGGTGGCGGGGGCGCCGGGCTCGAACGCCATGCTGTGCTGGTCCGGATGGATCGACACGCCGGAGCTGCGTGAGGACAGGTTCTGCCAGGTCCAGGCGCCGCCCCGGCCGCGATCGCCGCGGTGCACGTCGATGGCGCCGAGGTACACCTGGCCAACCGAGTCGGGCGCGGCGGCGACGTACCAGTCGTACCAGGCCTGGCCGACGGCGAGGTCGGTCGGCGTCCCGATCGCCGTCCACGTCGTCCCCTCCCGACGCCAGAGCGTCGCCGTGCCACCAGCGGCGCCGAAGGCATAGGCGACGTCGGCGCTCACCTGTGGTCGGCTGACGGCAAGGCGGGTGAACGTGGCCGGCGCGCCGGGCAGTGCGACGGCGGTCCACGTCACGCCGCCATCGGTGCTGCGGAACAGCCCGTCCTGGCAGCCGGCGAGGATCTCACCACCGCTGGCCGCCCTGGCAATCGCCCAGCATGTGGCGCGGCGGCGGTTGGTCCAGGTGACTCCGCCGTCGACCGACGTCCAGAGCCCACCGGTGGCGCCGGCCAGCAGCCGCTGCCCGTTGGCAGGATCGACGGTCAACGCGTAGAAGCCCTGCCCCACGAACGGTGCGGTGCACACAGGGTCCCAGTCCGACCCTCCGTTCGTGGACCTGAGCACACCGTTGCCGAACCACGACCACCAGTCGCCTTCACCGGTCCCGCAGTAGGCGATGGAGCTGTTGCCGGGGTCGAAGGCCAGCGCGCCGACGGTCAAGGTCGTCTCGTAGTCGGTGCGCGGCGACCACGAGGTGCCGCGATCGAAGCTCTCCCACACGCCGCCGTGGGCGGCGCCGGCGAGGACGTGGGTGGGGCGGGCCGGGTCGACGGCGAGCGCCGACACCCGCCCTGAGACGTCGATGCGGGTGCTGCCGTAGGTCTGGCCGTTGCGGACGGTCCACGGCCCGAGCGAGCGCCACCGCGGCCCGGTCGGTGTCGGCGGCCCGGTGCGGTCAGCGGTGTCATGGACGATCTGGGCGAAGTCGACCGCCGACAGGTCCGCTGCGTCGGTGTCGGCGTCGGCGACCGTGTCGGCGGCGCGCTTGCGACGGCGCCGCCGGCTCGGCGCCTCGGCGATGGACCCCGCCTCGGCAGCCATCCGCAGCACCGTCGACACCGCCTCGTCGGGTACCGCCGCCGCAACGGCCTCGGCCTCGAGCTCGGTGAGCCCCCGCTGGTCGAGGAGGTGGAGCAGGCGCGCCAGCGCCTTGCCCCCGGGCAGCCGAGGTTCGGCAGAGGGTTCGTCGACCAGGGTTGCCGTCGTCGTCATGCCGTCGTCGAGCGACCTCATCGTTCTGCCACCTCGTCGTCCTCTGCGTCGTCGTCGTCTGCGGCGTCGTCGATGTCTGCGGTGTCGTCGACCTCTGCGGCGTCGTCGTCGCAGTTCACGTCGTCACCGGCATCGGCACCGGTGATCTCGTCGACCGCCCGGTCGCCCTCCTCGTCACCCAGTCGCTCGCGCAGGTGCTGGCGGAGTCGGTCCTCCGGTGCGCTGGCTGCGTCGTCGTCGTCCATCCCGTCGGCCATCCTGATCCCCCGGCGTCACTCCTGCGTCCGCGCCAGCGTCAATCATCGGCGCACCGTTTTGCTGCTCGGCTACTGTCGCCGGCGCCCGCGCTCGACACGAGGGAGGCTGAGGTGGGTGAGGTGACCGCGCTCAATGGCGGGGCGTTCGAGCGGCGGATCGTCGCGCTTCGGGTGCTCTCCACGTTCGAGCTGCGGTGCGACGGGCGGGTCGTCGAGCTGCCCGGGCAGGCCGAAAGGGTCCTCACCCTGTTGGCGCTGCACGACGGTCGGGACCAGCGGATCACCGTGGCCAGCACGCTCTGGCCGGACACGACCGAGCGGCGGGCGTCGGCGAACCTGCGCACGGCGCTGTGGAAGCTCGGCCAGAGCGTGCCGCACGTGCTGCGGACGTCGAGGACGCACCTGGCCCTCGCTGACGATGTCGAAGTGGATCTGGCCGCCTTGGTCGGCCAAGCGCAGCGCCTCATCCGCGGGGACGATCTTCGTGACGACGATCTCGACACGGCGTGGCTCACGGCCGACCTGCTGGTCGATCGCGACGAGGAGTGGTTGGTCC
>JBPCJL010000356.1:0-10315 GCA_051005355.1 Ilumatobacteraceae bacterium | reverse complement strand
GCCGCGATGCGGTGCGGTGAACTGTGCGCCGATCGTCGCGCGATGAGCGATCTGCGTCCCCACACCGCACATCGCTCACCACACCGCGAGTGCGACCCAGAGACCCGTCGACGTGCGCAACGCTGACGGTGTGCCCGGCGACGCGCTCCCGACTGAGGTCTACTGGCGGCACTGGAAGCTGTCCTCGAGCGAACGCCGAGCGGACCGGTTGGAGGCCGACCTTCTTCTGTGGGCCGCCGAAGCCGTCGACGCGGCCATTCCGGCCGCGGGAGATTTCTGAGTTCTGTGTCACGATTTTGCGTTTCTCGGCGCACTTGTCGTGACACAAACGGCTAGCAGGGTTCGTTGCCGTGCTTCCTCGCCTGGAGGTGTTCGCGCTTGTCGGCCAGCACGGCCAAGGCCCGGCAGAGTTCGCGGCGGGTGTCGGCGGGGTCGAGCACGGCGTCGATCAGGCCACGCTCGGCGGCGACGTACGGGTTGAGCAACCGTTGGGCGTAGTCGGCCTCGAAGGCCGCCCGCTCCTCCGGGGTCGCCCGCCGCTGCAGGATCGCCGCCGCTTGCCCGGCGCCCATCACGGCCAGCTCGGCCCACGGCCAGGCGTAGCAGGCGTCGTTGCCCATCGTCTTGGAGTCCATGACGATGTAGGCCCCGCCGTAGCTCTTGCGCAGGATGACGCAGATCCGCGGCACCGTCGCCCTGGCGTAGGCGAACACCAGCTGGGCGCCGTGGCGGATCATCCCTCGCCACTCCAGGTCCTTGCCGGGGTAGAAACCGGGCGTGTCGACCAGCGTCACCAGGGGGAGGTTGAAGGCGTCGCAGAAGGCGACGAACCGGGCCGCCTTCTGCGCGGCCGGGATGTCGAGCGTGCCGGCCAGCGCCAGTGGTTGGTTGGCCACGATCCCGACCGGCCGGCCGTCGATGGTGGCGAACGCGGTCACGACGTTGGGCGCCCACCGCTCGCGGATCGGCAGCAGGCTGCCGGCATCGACGATGGCGGCTGCGACGGTGCGCACGTCGTAGCTGCCCGTCGACGTCGGCGGGATGAGGGCGCCGGCCTCCGGGCAGTCCCGGTCTGCCGGGTCGTCGGTCACCCAGCGTGGCGGGTCGTCGTCGACGCTCTGCGGCAGATAGGCCAGCAGGTCGACCACCGCGTCGAGCGCGGCGGTCCGGTCGGCGACGACCAGGCTGGGCACGCCGGTGTGACGGGCCAGCTCGCCGGCGCCGCCGAGCTCGTCGGTGGTCACGCGCACGCCGGTGAACTGCTCGACCATCACTGGTCCGTTGACGAAGGCGTAGCTCGTGTCGGTCATCACCACGAGGTCGGCCACGCCGAGCAGCAGGGCCGGCCCCGACACGGCGGGGCCGTCGACGACCATGACGGTGGGGACGATGCCGGAGCAGTCGACCAGCGCCTTGGCCAGCTGACCCCATCCCTCCAGCGCGGCGACGCCCTCGACGATGTCGGCGCCGGTGGAAGCGAGCACGGCGACGAGCGGCATGCCTTCGGTGCGAGCCACCCGCGCCGCCTGTTCGACGATCGCCGACGCCGTCGATGACAGCGGGACGCCGCGAAACCCGGAGGCCGTCTCGCCGCCGAGCTCGACCCACACCACGAGGCGGTCGCCGAGGTCGCGCACCTCGGCGGTGACCGGAGCGGTGGTCGCTCGGCGCAGGCCCAGGGTGGCCGCGCTCACGGACTCGACCATAGTGACGGGATGCGCATCGTCTCGCTGCTGCCGTCGGCGACCGAGATCCTGTTCGAGCTGGGTGTCGGCGAGCAGGTCGTCGGGGTCACGTTCGAATGCGACTTCCCGCCGGAGGCACGCCGGAAGCGGATCGTGTCGACGTCGGCGCTGCCCGAGGGCCTCTCCCCGGGGGAGATCGACCTCGTGGTGAAGGAGCGGATGGCCGCCGGCGAGGACCTCTACCGGCTCGATCGTGGCGCCTTCGCCGATCTCGACCCGACGCTGATCGTGACCCAAGACTTGTGCGCCGTGTGCGCCGTCGACGTGAGCGAGGTCGACGACGCACTGGCCCACCTCGGCTGCCGGGCCGACGTCCTGACCCTCGACCCGATGACGCTCGACGAGGTCGTCGACTCGGTGGCGACGGTCGGCGCAGCAACCGGCACGTCGAAGCGAGCGAGCGAGATCGTCGCCGACTGCCGATCACGGTTGGCCACGGTGGCGGCGGCCGTCAAGGGGGCCGCGGCCCGGCCGACGCTGCTCCTCGAGTGGACCGACCCTGCGTTCACCGCCGGCCACTGGGTGCCCGACATGGTGACGCGGGCCGGCGGCGACTGCGTGCTGGCGCGACCTGGCGCGAATTCGGTCGGTGTCGACTGGTCGGCGATCAGCGAGTGCGGCGCCGAGGTGGTCCTGGTGGCGCCGTGCGGCTTCCGGCTCGACGGCGCGGCCGAGCAGGCGGCGCCGGTGATCGCCGCCGGCGTGCTGCCGGCGGGTGCGGAGGTGTGGGCGGTCGACGCCGATGCGCTCGTGGTGCGGCCAGGACCCCGAGTGGTCGAGGGCGTCGAGCTGTTCGCCTCGATCCTCCACCCCGACCGCGCCGGCCCACCAGACCCGACGACCTCCCGCCGCCTCGCCTGACCTGCCCCGACGAACCGCGTTTGTGCGCCGGGCGCCTCCGCTGGTCGTCGGTGCGCAAACGCGAGATCAGCGCATCGTCCGGAACGCGGTTCGCACCTCGTCGACGAACGTCACCGGCTGCTCGAAGGCGGCGAAATGGCCACCGACGTCGAGCTCGTTCCAGTGCCGGATGTCCGTGAACCGCCGCTCCGCCCAGCGTCTCGACGCCCGGAAGATCTCCTTCGGGAAGCTCGACGCTGCCATCGGAACCGCCGTCTCACCCCCACGTCGGCGGTGGAAGCTCTCCCAGTAGAGGCGGCCCGACGAGGCGCCGGCGCCCGGAAGCCAGTAGTGCATCACGTTGTCGAGCAGCCGATGGCGCGAGATCGCATCCTCCGGGTGCCCTTCGTTGTCGGTCCACGACCAGAACTTCTCGACCACCCAAGCCGCCTGCGCTGCCGGTGAATCCACCAGGCCGTACCCGACGGTCTGCGGGCGCGACGCCTGCTGCGTCGAGTACCCGGAGTCCCACCGCTGGTAGTGGGCCATCGACTCCATGGCCGCCTGCTCCGCCTCGGTGAGCTCGCCCGCATCGGCGCCAGGACCGACAGACACCATGTTGAGGTGGATCCCGAGCAGCCGCTCCGGGTGCTGCATCGCGAGTGCGGTGGTCACGGATGACCCCCAGTCACCGCCCTGGGCGCCGAAGCGGTCGTAGCCGAGGGCGGTCATCAGCGACGCCCACATGTCGGCGATGTGCTCGACGCCCGTTCCCGGCTTGCTCGGCTTGTCGCTGAACCCGTAGCCGGGCATCGTCGGACACACGACGTGGAACGCGTCAGCGGTGTCGCCGCCGTGAGCAGCGGGATCGCGCAGCGGCTCGATGACGTCGAGGAACTCGACGACCGAGCCTGGCCAGCCGTGGGTCAGGACGAGGGGGATGGCGTCCGGCTCGCTCGACGGCGCGAACAGCACCTGGATGCCGAGCGGCTCGCCACCGGCGCCGCTCCCGGCGAAGCGCAGCTGTTGGAACCCGTTCAGCTCGGCTTCGACGCGCCGCCAGTCGTAGTCGTCGGCCCACGTGGCGCACAGCTCCCGCACGTAGGCGAGGGGAATGCCCTGCGACCAATCGTCCACCGTCTCTCGCTCCGGCCAGCGGGTGCGCCGCAAACGATCGCGCAGGTCGTCCAATGCGGCCTCCGGCACGTCGATCGGAGCGGGCGCAAGGTCGTTCACGCGTTCTCCCGGTGATTTTCGTTCACTGGTGACCACTGAAAACGCTTGGGAACCGATTTTCGGCGCGTCAGTCGGTGCCGGGGCGGCGGGCGGACTCCTTGGTGGGGTCGCCCTTGTAGCCGGGGGGGAATGTGAGTAGCAGCTCCTCCTCCGTCGGGGTGTGGCGCTGACGCGCCTCCGGCGGCAGCAGTGCCACGAGCGCCTTCATGATCCGTTTGGTGTCGGCGTCGAGCGACCGGTACTTGAGCTCGACGGGATCGCCCACCCGCACGGTCACCGTGGGCGGGTTCGTCACGTTGAGCACGTTGGGCAGTCGGCTCGAGCGGGGCCACACCTTCTCCGTCCCCCAGAGCCCGATCGGGATGACCGGCGCCTTGGTCATCGACGCCAACCGGGCGGCGCCCCACCGCCCCTTCAAATCCGGGTCGAAGAAGGCGGGACCACGGGGGATCGTGCCCTGCGGCATGATCGCCACCACCTCGCCGCCGGCCAAGGCGTCGGCCGCCGCTTGCAGGGGCTCGTCGGAGCCGGTGCCACGATCGACGCGGATGCCACCCATCGCAGTGGCCAGCTGCCCGACGATGGGCGCGTCGAAGACCTCCTTCTTGCCGAGGAAGCGGGTGGTCCGACCGCTGCGGGCGATGGCGATCGACATCGCCGCCGTGTCGAAGTAGCTGCGGTGGTTGCCGACGAGGATCGCCGACCCGGCCGCCGGGATCTTCTCGATGCCCTCGATGTCGAAGCGGGCGTACGGGATCAGCTCCGGTCGTGCGAGTTGCATCAGCACCCGTTGCAGCTCGATGCCGAGCACCGGGATCTTCACCACCCCGGGCGACACGTCGAGGTTGAGGATCGGCCAGCGGCGGGCGGTTGCCATGAGCACCATCCGGGGGTCCGGGTTGACGACGATCGGCGTGCCGACGGCGTCGAGCAACGGCGTGTCGTAGTAGCTGTCGGAGTAGGCGTAGCACTCCCTGAGATCGACGTCGTGCTCGGCGGCCCAGGCCCGGACGGCTTCGAGCTTGCCCTGCGCCCACACGAAGTGACCGGCGATGGTGCCGTCGTAGGTGTCGTCGCCGTTCACGCCGTACTTCGTGGCGACGACGTCGTCGAGGCCGAGCCGGTCGGCGAGCGGCTTGACGAGGTCGTACGGCGTCGTGGTGGCCAGGACGATCGGTCGCCCGGCCTGGCGGTGCTGCTCGAAGATCGGCCCGGCGAAGGGCTGGACCATGGCCACCAGACCGTCTGCGGCGGCTTCGCCGGCGGCGCGCATCGCGGCGCGCGATCGACCGCGTGACATCGACGCCGCCTGGCGGGCCAGCGCCATCGACGGCAGCGTCTCGCCGATCCGGTTGAACAACCGGTAGGCCAGCCGCTCGCCGGGGACGGCACGCGTGGTGAACCCCGCCGCCTGCAACGCGGCCGAGAACGCCTCGCCGGAGGCGCCGGCCAGCAACGTGCGGTCGAGGTCGAAGAAGGCAGCCCCGGTCACCTCCAGGACTGTAGGCCAGCGACGTCGGCTGCTATGCGGCCGCCTCGATCTTCAGCAGGCCGGTGAGCACCTCGTCCGCGCTCGGCATCGAACCGATCACGTTGGCGACACGATCGGCGGTGCGGGCGATCGATCGATCCTCGAGCAGTCGCGCCACAGCGTCGGCAATCGCGTCGGGCGTGGCGGCCTGCGGCAGCAGCTGCAGCGCCACACCCGCCCGCTCGGCGGTGGTGGCGTTGGCGAGCTGGTCGGCGCCCTGCGGAAGGATCAGGTGGGGCACGCCGTGGCACAGCGCGGCGACGATGGTGCCGGCCCCGCCCTGGGTCACCAGCGCATCGCAGCGCGGCAGCAGCAGTGCGTGCGGCGCAAAGTCGGTCACGAGGACATGGGGCGGCTGGGGACCCAACTGATCGACGTCGCGGCCCGGTCCGACGGCGACGAGCACGTTGACCGGCAGCTGGCCGAGGCCGGCAAGGGCAGCCTCGAACACCTCCGTCAGGCCGTGGAAGATCGTCCGAGCGTCAGGTGGGCCGTGCGCTCGTGCGGCAGGGCACGCAGCACGGCGTCGTCCCACGGCAGGCGTTCGCCAGGCAGGACCTCGCCCGAGGTGGGTCGGATCGGCCAGCGGATCCGGAACGCGTCGACGGCGTCGGTCTGCAGCGCCGCCGGACAGTTGTCGAGATACGGCACGGCGAGGATGTCGTGGGCGAGCGTCGGCAGGTCCCAGCGCGCTCCGAGCTCGCTGATGCGGGCGCCGAACCACGTCCACGACATGGCGGGCAGCGGCCCCAGCCCATGCACCGCGTGACGGGCGCCGCAGCGCGCGGCCGCAGCCGCGCCGGCCAGCTCGGTCACCGGGTGGATGACCAGGTCCGGCTGCCACGCCTCGGCGCGGGGGACGAGTGCCTCAGCCCGGCGCCGCGCGGCGGCGCCGAACATCTCGCTGATCACCGTCGACATCCGCACGTCGGCGGGGATCGCCGCAAGGTCCGGGACGCGCGCCCGGAAAGCGGCGTCCTGCTCGGCCCGGCTCGGTCCGACGTCCCACGTCGTGAAGCCGCGCCGCCGCGCCTCGGCGACGCCTTCGACGCCCGAGGCGATGACGACATCGTGACCGGCCCGCTCGGCAGCCCGGGCGATCGGGATCAACGGGAGGAGGTGGCCGTGCGCCGGCACGGTCGAGATCAGGACGCGCATGCGTGCGGCCGATCAGCGCGACGCGTTCCGGCGGCGGTCGACGGCGTGACGGCGGAACTGGCGGAGGTAGACGGTGTTGGGGCGGCCGAGGAAGTAGGTGGGCACGCCGGCGAGTCGGATGGGCTGGTGGTCTTGCAACTTCGAACGGTGCGTCGACGAGCCGTGCGTCGTCCTCCTCGGATTCTGTGGCGGGATCGGTACGGAATTCCATACGGAATCTTCGTCAGAACCGGATCTCGCACTTTGCTGGCGGCCTACGGTGCGGCGCGGTGCGACGACCACCGGCCTCGACGCGGCGGCGCATCGCCGTGGCCACCTGGCGGCCGTCGCGGGACGGGCGGATCTACGCCCGTTCGGTGCTCGACGCGACGGCCGCGCTCACCTACGTCGACGAGATGCGGCGGCGCTCGGGGGTCGACGTGACGATCACCCACGTCGTCGGGGCCGCGCTGGGCCGGGTGCTGCGGGCGGTTCCGGAGGTGCGCGCCCGGGTTGTGTTCGGTCGCATCGTGCCGTTCCCGACGTGCGACGTCGGGTTCGCCGTCGACATCGGCAGAGGCACCGACCTGGCGCCGCACAAGGTCGAGCGAGCCGACGAGAAGACGACGGTGGAGATCGCCCGCGAGCTGAGCGCCGGGGCGGCACGACTGCGCGGTGGCCAGGACCGGCACCATCGCCGCAGCTCGTCCATCGTGCGCCTGGTGCCCACGTTCCTCCTGCGGCCGACCATGTCCATCTCCGGCTTCATCGTCGGCGGCCTCGGGCGACCGGCGTTCGGGCAGCCGGGTTCGCCGCTCGGTGCGGCGTTCGTGTCCAACGTCGGGTCGCTCGGGCTGGACGAGGCGTACCTTGCTCCGCTGCCGTTCGCGCGGACGCCGCTGTACGTGGCCATCGGCGCCATCCGCGATGGTCCGGCCGTCGTCGATGGGCAGCTGGCGGTACGGCCACTGCTGCCGCTCGTCGTGACCGGTGATCACCGCCTCATCGACGGCGTCCACGCCGGCCGCATCGCCACCGTGCTGCGCGAGCTGCTCGCCGACCCGCACCGCCTCGACTGCGCGGCGGGCGACGCCGGCGCGTCGTGAGAGTCAGGATCGTCGGACGGGACCTGCCCGGGCGGCGGTTCGTGTCGGACGGTGAGCTGTTGCAGAACGTCCACGTCGCCGCCCAGGTCGACAGGGATCCGGTCGGTCCAGTCCCCGGCGACGCGCCGTCGGCGACGTGGGACCTCCACGTGCGGGTGGTCGTCGGCGATGACGGCGAGCTCGACCTTCGCGGCCCGGCCGTGCACGGTCGGCGCGGCGAGCGGTTCTTCTACCTGACGTGGGGCGACGTCGGGGCCGACGGCTCGTTGGAGATGTTCCGCCGGGCCAAGCTGATGGTCGCCGACATCGACCCCGACCTGCTGCGCAGCGCAGCGAACGACGACGCCAGCACGTTGCGGGCCGAGGTCGACCTCACCGACGAGCACGGCGGCCCCCGCTGCGCAAGAGTCCGCCCGCCAGCGATCCGCTGGTCAGCCGAGAACGGGAGAAGCCCCGCTGGGGGGCGGGGCTCCTCAACCTGAACCCTGTCGATGGGGGGTCGACGTCTGGGTTCTATCGAGCGGTACATGGGGGGTGTATCGCTTCGATCTCTGTGCTTGTGAGTGTACGCACATGGACTCGATCTGGCAAGTAGAACGCGGAGATGCTTGCTATCTTCTGAATAGATGGATGTCCGGCAGCTTGCTGCGCTGGTCGCCATCGCCGATCACGGCACGTTCTCGGCCGCCGCACGCGCCCTGTTCACCGTCCAGTCCAACGTCTCCAGCCACATCGCCCGACTGGAGAAGGAGCTCGGCACGACCCTCGTCGACCGTTCCCAGGGTGGCCTGACCGACGACGGCGAGCGGGTCGTGGACCGGGCGAGACGGATCTTGCGCGAGCTCGACGACATCGCCGCCGAGGTGGCGACCGGGGCAGGTGCGGTCACCGGCGACGTCCGCCTCGGCATCCTTGGCACCACGGCGCGCTGGCTGCTGCCCCAGCTCCTGCCCAACCTCGGCGTCGAGTACCCGCACGTCCGGGCCATCGTGGCCGAGGGCAGCACGTCGGTGCTGATCCCTGGCCTGCTCGCTGGCCGCTTCAACGCCGCCGTGATCCACCTGCCGGTGGACGATCCCGAGCTCACGCTCGAGCCATTGTTCGCCGAGGACTTGCTGCTGGTGGTCCACGACGACCACCCGCTGGCCGGTCGCCAGGAGCTGCCGCTGCGGGAGCTGGCCGAACACCGCCTGCTGCTGCCGCCGCCGGGGTCGGCGCTGCGGCGGGTGCTCGACCGGGCGGCGGCCGGCGCCGGCGTCGCGCTCAGGGTGCAGGCCGAGATCGACGGAGTGCGCCTGCTTGCGGCGCTGGCGCTCGACGGCCACGGGGCGGCGATCGTCCCCGCCACCGCGGTCCCCGGCGTCGACAGCCGCCCGGTCCGGGTACGCGTCCCGGAGCTGCCGCCGCGCGTGGTCGCCCTGGCCTACCGACGCCGACCTGCCCCCAGCGCCCCGACCAAGGCGCTGTTCGGTGTGCTGCGGGAGGCGATCGCCGAGCGGGCAGAGGATCAGGCGGGCGTGCGCTGCGGCAGCGCCGCCTTCCCGCTGTCGCGCCCCGCCTAACCGTCGAACGCGGCGCCGTCGAAGCGGTCGACGGTGGTGAACGACGCGACGGGCTCTCGCCGCAGCCGCGTGAGGTGGCGCTCGGGCACCCCGAGGAACACGGTCGCCGCCAGAGCGTGGTGTTCGGGGAGCCCGACGACCGTCGCCGCCTCCGGCTCGACCCGGGATAGGAACGTCGTCATCACGCCGCCCAGCCCGCGCTGGCTCGCCGCCAGCAGGATGCTCCAGCAGAACGGGTAGATCGACGCCCCGCCGGTCAGCGCCGGCCGGTCCAGTGCGCCGTCCATCAGCGCGATGCGCCGCAGGTCCGCCGCCACCACCAGCACCACCGGCACCGACTCGATCCCGTCCAGCAGCGGGTTGGCGGCGTGGCTCACGTCGCCGGGCGGGGGAGCGTCCTCCACCGAGTTGAACGGGGCTGCGCCGCTGCGCCCGCCACGGGCGACGTACTCGTCCCAGACCGGCTGCATCAGATCGGCCAGCCGTCGACGGATCGCCGGGTCCTGGACGACAGCCACCCGCCATGGCTGGCGGTTGCCGCCGCTCGGCGCGAACCGGGCGTCGTCCAAGATCTCCCGCACCACCGCGTCCGGCACCGAGTCAGACGTGAACTGCCTGCTCGCCCCCGTGGTCCGCAGGACGTCAACCGGCATCGCCGGCGGCGACCTTCTCGCGCACGATGTTCAGGGCCGAGCCGGCCTTGAACCACTCGACCTGCTCGGGGCTGAAGGTGTGCGTGGCCTCGAAATCGACGGTGGTGCCGTCGGGCTTGACGATCCGGCACCGCACCGGCCGCCCCGGCACCGGCGGCAGGTCGAGCACGCTGATCGTGTCGTCCTCGCCGATCTGTTCGTAGGTCGTCGGATCGGCGAAGGTCAGCGGCAGCAGGCCCTGCTTCTTGGCGTTGGTCTCGTGGATGCGGGCAAAACCGCGAGCCAGGATCACGGCGCCGCCACGGAAGCGCGGCTCCATCGCGGCGTGCTCGCGCGACGACCCTTCGCCGTAGTTGCGGTCGCCGACGGCACACCACGTGATGCCCTGCTCGCCGTAGCGCTTGGCGATCTCCGGGTAGGACCGGGTCGCGCCGTCGGTCACGTCCTTGCCCTCACCCGTCGCATCCGTGAACGAGTTGACGACACCGAGGAACAGGTTCCCAGA
>JBPCJL010000355.1:0-8821 GCA_051005355.1 Ilumatobacteraceae bacterium | reverse complement strand
CCCTGATGCTGGCGGAGCACGGGGCCAAGGTCGTGGTCAACGACACGGGCGGCGGGGTGGACGGCTCCGGCGACGACCTGTCCCCGGCGGAGACCGTCGCTGCGGAGATCGCCGGGTTCGGCGGCGAGGCCGTCGTCAACGGCGACAACGTGGCCGACTTCGAGGGCGCCCGGCGCTTGGTCCAGACGGCCATCGACACGTTCGGCGACCTCCACGTCCTCGTCAACAATGCCGGCATCCTGCGCGACCGCGTCCTCGCCAACATGACCGAGGAGGAGTGGGACGCGGTCATCAACGTCCACCTCAAGGGCACGTTCGCCCCGTCCCGCTGGGCCGTCGCCCATTGGCGCGAGCAGGCCAAGGCCGGCCAACCGGTCAGCGGCCGCATCATCAACACCACGTCGGTCTCCGGCATCTACGGCAACCCGGGCCAGGCCAACTACGGCGCGGCGAAGATGGGCATCGCCGCCTTCACGAACATCGTCGCCCTCGAGGTGGCCCGTTACGGCGTGACGGTGAACGCGGTGGCGCCTGTCGCCCTGACGCGGATGACGGAAGGCCTGGGCAACGCGCCGGAGACCGACGAGCAGCGCGACGCCCGCTCGCCACACTGGATCGCCCCCATCGTCACCTGGTTGGCGTCCGACGAGGCCAAGGACGTCACCGGTCGCGTCTTCGAGGCGTCCGGCCAGTTCCTCGCCGTCGCCGAAGGCTGGGTGCGAGGCCCGTCGATCGACCCCGTCGACGACCCCACGAAGCTGGGCGCCCTGGTGCCCGACCTCCTGGCCAAGGCCAGGGGCAACTCCGGCATGGACGGCCGCACCGGGTCCTGGCCCCAACCGCAACAACCGCAGTAGCGCACGGAGGTACCACCGATGCCCCTCAACCCCGCCGCGGTCGGCGCCACCAGCGACCCGGCCGACTTCAGCTGGACGAGCAAGGACGTGCTGCTCTACGCCGTCAGCATCGGTGCCGGCGCCGACGAGTTGGCCTTCACGACCGAGAACACCAAGGACGTCGAGCAGCAGGTCTTCCCGACGTTCCCCGTCGTGATGGGCTACGGCAGCGGCGGTCGCTCGGTGATGGCCGACATCGGCACGTTCAACCCGGCCCTGCTCGTACACGGCCAGCAGGCCGTGACGCTGCACCGCCCGATCCCCGTCCAGGGCACGGCCACGATCACGTCGAAGCTCTCCGACATGTTCGACAAGGGCAAGGCGGCCGTCGTCGTGACCGAGGGCTCGGTGACGATGGACGGCGAACCGCTGTACACCACGCGCTCGTCGGCGTTCATCCGTGGCGAGGGCGGCTGGGGCGGCGATCGCGGTCCGTCCGGCCCGCAGAACGTCCCGCCGGAACGGCCACCCGACCACGAGGTCACGTACCAGACCTCACCCGACCAGGCTTTCCTGTACCGGCTCAACGGAGACCGCAACCCGCTGCACACCGACCCGGCCTTCGCCGCCGCTGGCGGGTTCGACCGCCCGATCCTGCATGGCCTGTGCAGCTACGGGTTCACGGGGCGGGCGCTGCTGCACGCCCTGTGCGGATCCGACCCGGCCCGCTTCCACCACATCGAGGGGCGCTTCGCCTCGCCGGTGTGGCCGGGTGAGGCGCTGACCGTCCGCGCTTGGAAGACCGGCGACGCCGAGGCCGTGTTCACGACGTCGGTGGGCGACCGCGTCGTCATCGACCAGGGCCTGCTGAAGCACTCCTGACCGGTGGCCGGTCCGGTCATCTTCACCCGCCGCGAGTTCCTGCAGCGGACGGCGGCGGCGACCGCGCTGCTGGCCGGCGCCGGGCTGCTCGAAGCGTGCCGCGACGACGGGCCCGACCGAGCGGCACCCACCACGACGCCCGAGCTCGACCGCATCGTGCGCGTCGCCGTGCACCCGTCGATCGGCATCGCCCGCGTCGGCAACAGCCCCGACAGCATGTTCTTCGGCCCGGAGGTGCCCGGCACGTTGCCCGTCGCGCCGGACGGGTTCAAGGACGCCGCCGGTGCCATGGCCCGCCAGGCGGCTCGGTTCCGCATCTACGGGTACGACGATCGGGGGGAGGTCGTGCGCGAGCTGACCGCGACCGATGCGTCGATCACGTGGACGGTGAGCGTCGCCAACAAGAAGGCCGCCTGGTACGACTTCGACACGGCGATGGACATCCCGGTCGCCAAGCCCGTGAACCGCCGCAACGACACGGTCGTCGGCGCCGACCGGGACGCCCTGGTCGTGGCGGCGGGGGAGCGGTCGATCGCCGGTCCCGGCGCGGCGCCTGTCCCGCTCGACGGCGGGCGCTTCCTCGGCACGCCGGTGCCGCTCGGCGAGCTGCTCACGGACGAGCTCGGGCGGCTGGTGTTCGTGCCGGCCGAAGGCCGGGGTTTCGGCCCGGGCCAGGCGCCGCTGACCACGTTCTCGGACAACGACGGCTGGTGTGACGACACCTGCGACGGTCCGGTCCTGGCCACCGTCACGATCGGCGGCCGGACGCTCGAAGCCGACCCCGGGTGGGTCGTCGTCACGCCGCCGAACTACGGGCCGGGACTCGTCGCCGGGCTCGTGACTGGCTACGACTCGTCGCGGCTTGGCTGGGGTTCCTTCGATCCCGCCGGCCTGACGGCCGAGGACGTCAGCTTCGGCGACGACATCCTGCCGATCTTCCGCCGCATCGTCGACCTGCAGTGGGTCAACGCTGGCTTCCTCGGCTCGAACGGCTGGGGCGCCGAGGACCACTACCTGGACCCCGCATCGCTCGACCGGCTGGCCGATCCGTCGGCGGCGAGCGCGCCGCTGCGGCAGCGGATCTTCGAGCAGTTCCGCGACCCGGCCTACACGACTGAACAGCCGGATGCCGTCCCGCACATCTACGGCGACGGCGTCGCCATCCCGGCGCGGTCGGCCTACCAGTGGTTGACGGTGACGCCGATCCAGCACGGCCACCTCGCGACATGGGCGGCCGGAAGGTTCATCGACGATCGCGACGCATCGGCGCTGACCACACTCGATCAGCTCGCCCCTTCCGACCAGCCGGCCGCTCTCGATCGGGCCGGACTCGACTCCTGCCTCGGCGGTGCCTACCACCCGGGGATCGAGCTGCCGTGGACGGTGCGGGTGCCGTCGATGTGGTCCGGGCCGATGCGCCTGCGGGTCCGGTCGACCACCGTCGAGAACCCCGACTACGGCGAGCAGCTCACCCCGGCCGTCACGATGGCCGCCGACGGGCCGCTGGCCGGCAGCGGACCGGGAGACCTGACCCGGTGGCAGGGCACGCCTTGGCACAGCGACGCGGCGAGCTGTCGATCGGGGTACGAGCCGGCCACCTCCCCGGTGCTGCCGGCGTTCTGGCCCTGGCGCGTGCCCAACCACGTGCTGCGCGAGGTCGACTATCGCATCGTCGTCGACACCGCTGCGCCGATGGCCGACCGCCAGGCCGCCTTCGAGCGCCGCTTCGACTGGGAGCGCTTCGTGACCTCCGGCGATCGCGCCGACACGCTGCACAACATGGTCGACCGGTGGGCCGACCTCGGGATCGTCACCGAGCAACCCGGGCCGACCGACGGCGCGTTCCCGACCGTGATGAAGGTCGAGACCCACGTCGGGTTCGCCGCCGAGCCAACGGTGAGCTGGAACGCGGCGGGGCAGGAGACGGACCCGCAGGTGTGGGACGGCGCGCCCGTCACGACGCCGTCGTGATCGGTGGCGGTCCGGCCGGATCGGCCGCCGCCACCACCCTGGCCCGGGCTGGCCGATCGGTGCTGCTCGCCGTCGACCGTGCCGCCAGCCGGTCGTTCCGGATTGGGGAAGGCGCCCCGCCCGGGTTCGACGGAGCCGTGGACGACGTGTTCGGCGCCGGGACGTTCGTCGCCGCCGACCACCTGCGCAGCTACGCCAACCGGGCGGCTTGGGGATCCGGCGAGCTCGTCGAGACCGCCTTCCTGCGCAACGCGTTCGGCGCCGGCTGGCACCTCGATCGGGTGGCGTTCAACACCCGGCTGCTCGAGGTGGCGGTGTCGGCCGGCGTGGACGTCGTCGACGGTCAGCCGGACGTCGACGCCCCGCTGATGGTCGACGCGTCCGGGCGCCGCGCCGTGCCCGCCCGTCGGCACGGCGCCCGGCTGGTGACCCGTGACCGCCTCACGGCCGTCGTCGCCGTCTTCGGTCAGCGCGACGGCGACACCGACACGACGACCACGGTCGAGTCAGTCGAGTCGGGCTGGTGGTACACGTCGGCGA
Source organism: Ilumatobacteraceae bacterium (assembly GCA_051005355.1). Classification (GTDB taxonomy): domain Bacteria; phylum Actinomycetota; class Acidimicrobiia; order Acidimicrobiales; family Ilumatobacteraceae; genus JALZMG01. Next base: position 4,592 of record JBPCJL010000355.1, on the reverse strand, counting down.
TCCCGGGGCGGCGGCGGGTCGTCGCCTTCCTCACCGACGGCGACCTGCTGCGCCCGCAGCACCGCTCGGTCGACGGGTTCGTCGACCACGTCGGCATGACGCACCACATCTCGCCGCTGGTCGATGGCCGACCCGATCACCGGCGCGTGGTCGCCGCCGGCACGGCCCACCTCGACCGAGCGGCCGGCGACGGGTGGATCGCCGTCGGCGACGCGGCCGCCTGCTTCGACCCGCTGTCGTCCCAGGGGATCCTGACCGCGGTGCTCATGGGTGGTGCCGTCGCCGAGCCGCCCGAGGCCTACGCCGCCAGGTACGAAACGATCATCGGGCACTACCTCACCCAGCAACGGACCACCTACGCCCTCGAGCAGCGCTGGCCGGACGCACCCTTCTGGCGGCGCCGCCAGCTCAGCCGCTGAGCTCGGCGACGATCGTGGCCAGGGGGACGTCGTGGCGGTCGCCGGTGCGGCGGTCCTTGACCTCGATGACGCCATCGGCCAGACCGCGGCCGACCACGACGATGGTCGGGACGCCGAGCAGCTCGGCGTCCTTGAACTTGACGCCCGGCGACACCGAATCGCGATCGTCGAGCAGCACCCGCACGCCGGCCGCCTCCAGCTCGCCGGCCAGTTGCTCGGCGGCCGGCCACGGGGGCGCGCCGGGCTTGCCGGCGATGACCACGTGCACGTCGGCCGGCGCCACCTCGCGTGGCCAGCACAGGCCAAGCTCGCCGTGGGTGGTCTCGGCGATCGCCGCGACGGCGCGCGACACCCCGATCCCGTAGGAGCCCATCGTCACCGTGACCGGCTTGCCGTCCGGCCCGAGGACCGACAGCCCGAGCGCCTCGGCGTAGCGCCGGCCGAGCTGGAAGATGTGCCCGATCTCGACGCCCCTGGCGATCTCCACCGGCCCGCCGCAGGCCGGGCAGGCATCTCCGGCGCGCACGTCGGCGACGTCGAGCACGCCGTCGGGCGTGAAGTCGCGGCCCGCGACTACGTCGGCGGCGTGGCGGCCGGGCGCGTTGGCCCCGGTGACCCATCGAGTCCCGCCCCGTACCCGCGGATCGACGAGGAAGCGGATCCCGGACGGCGACGAGGACCCAAGGGCACCCGGGCCGATGTAACCCTTGATCAGCTCCGGTCGGGCGGCGAAGTCGGCGTCGGTGAACGGCTCCACCTCTGCCGGCAGCACCTGGGCCGCCAGCCGCTTCTCGTCGACGTCGCGGTCACCGGGCACGCCGATGGCCAGGGGCTGGCGTGACCCGTCCGGCTGGCGCACCCACACGATGACGTTCTTCAGCGTGTCGCCGGCCGCCCACTCCCGGTCAGCCCGCCGCAGGTCGTCACGGCTGTTGAGCAGGTCGACCAGCGTGGCGATGGTCGGGGTGTCCGGGGTTTCGAGCACGACCGTCGCCGGCACGTCGTCGTACGGCTCATCCGGGGGGACCGGCACGCGCACGGCCTCGACGTTGGCTGCGTAGTCGCACGACGAGCAGCGCACGTACGAGTCCTCGCCGGCTGGGATCTGGGCCAGGAACTCCTCGCTGGCCGAGCCACCCATGGCGCCCGACATGGCCGACACGATCACGTAGGCCAACCCGAGGCGGTCGAACGTGGAGATGTAGGCATCACGGTGGCGCTGGTACGACTTGTCCAAGCCGGCGTCGTCGAGGTCGAAGCTGTAGGAGTCCTTCATCACGAACTCGCGCCCGCGCAGCAGACCGGCGCGTGGCCGAGCCTCGTCCCGGTACTTCGTCTGGATCTGGTAGATGACGAGCGGCAGGTCCTTGTACGACGAGTAGAGGTCCTTGACGAGCAGCGTGAACATCTCCTCGTGCGTCGGCGCCAGGAGGTAGTCGTTGCCCTTGCGGTCCTGCAGCCGGAACATGTCGCTGCCGTAGTCGGTCCATCGCCCGGAGAGGTCGTACGGCTCGCGCGGCAGCAGGGCCGGGAAGTGGACCTCCTGGAAGCCGGCCCGGTCCATCTCCTCGCGCACGACCCGCTCGACGTTGCGGTACACGATCCACCCGAGCGGCAGCCACGTGAAACCACCGGGCGCGGCCCGGCGGATGTACCCCGCCCGCACGAGCAGGCGGTGGCTGGCGATCTCGGCGTCAGCGGGATCGTCACGCAGCGTGCGCAGGAACAACGACGACATCCGCAACACCCGGCGCACTGTACGGGGCGAGCCCGTCGTTCAGAATCGAAGACCCGGTTCGGCACGCCGGGCGCTCCAGCGCCGTCGTCGGCCGCATCCAGCACGTCTGGACCCGTCGTTCAGAATCGAAGACCCGGTTCGGCACGCCGGGCGCTCCAGCGCCGTCGGCGGCCGCATCCAGCACGTCTGGACCCGTCGTTCAGAACCGAGGACCCGGTTCGGCAGGACGGGCGAGCGGGCGCGCCAGCGCCGTCGCCGGCCGCATCATGGACGGCGATATCATGCGTGGCCGTTCTGTTGGTTCGAGAGGTCGCCGGCGGCGACATGACCGAGAGGCGTGGGCACCAGCCCACGCCTCGTTTCGTGAGAGGAGGCAGGTGTGGGAGTGGAGAACGGGATCGAGAGCCCGGTCCTCGCCCGCGTCCATGACCTCGTCGCCCCCATCGCCTCCGAACCCGGTCTCGACCTGTACGACGTCGAGCGGCGCGGGCCCACGCTGCGCGTCACGCTCGACACGAAGCCCGGCAGCGACGGCGGGGTCACCCTCGAGGACTTGGCGCTGGCCAGCCGGCTCGTGTCTCGCGAGCTCGACCATGCCGGGGACCCTGTTCCGGGCCGCTACACGCTCGAGGTCACCAGTCCAGGCGTCGAGCGGACGTTGCGCACGCCGGCGCACTTCCAACGCGAGATCGGCAAGCTCGTCGCCGTCCGCCTGGCCGACGTCGGCCATGACGATCGGCGGTTGACCGGCACGCTGGTCGCTGCCGACGCCGACACGGCGACGCTGCGCGTCGATGGTCCGGACGGACCGACCGAGCGCATCGTCCGCCTCGATCAGGTCGACCGGGCCAAGACGGTTTTCGAATGGGAGGCGGCGCCGAAGCCAGGCGGGGCGAAGAAAACGAAGACGAAGGAGCATTCGTCGTGAGCAATCTCGACATGACCGAAGCCATCCGCATGCTGGCCCAGGAGAAGGGGCTGTCCGAGGACTCGCTGCTGCACGTGCTGGTCGACGCGCTGGCGTCGGCCTACAAGCGCCGGCCCGGTGCCGCCGACGAGGTCGTCGTCGAGGTCGACCCGCTGACGATGGAGTTCGCCTTCATCGCCTACGACCTGGACGAGGACGGCAACTGGGTCAACGAGCGTGACGACACGCCCAAGCGCGACGAGCTCGGCCGCATCGCCGCCCAGACGTTCCGCCAGGTGATGGGCCAGCGCATCCGCGAAGTCGAGCGCGACCGCAAGTTCGAGGAGTACGCCAACCGCGAGGGCGACATCGTCACGGGCATCATCCAGCAGACCGATACCCGCTACACGCTGCTCGACCTCGGGCGGGTCGAGGCGCTGCTGCCGCAGGCCGAACAGGTGCCGTTCGAGCGGCCGCAGCCCGGAGATCGTTGCAAGGCGTACATCGTCGAGGTGCGCCGTACGGCCAAGGGCCCCCAGATCGTGGTCAGCCGCACCCACCCCGGGCTGATCAAGCGGCTGTTCGAGCTGGAGGTGCCCGAGATCGCCGACGGCATCGTCGAGATCAGGGCCTGCGCTCGCGAGCCCGGACACCGCACGAAGATCGCCGTGTGGTCGAACGACCACAACGTCGATCCGGTCGGCGCCTGCGTCGGTGCCAGGGGCGGTCGGGTGCGCATGGTCGTCAACGAGCTGCGCGGCGAGAAGATCGACATCGTCCCGTTCAGCGAGGACTTCCAGGACTTCGTGGCCAAGGCGCTGTCGCCGGCCAAGGTGTCCCAGGTCATCGTCGCTGACGACGGTACCCAGGCGGATGTGATCGTTCCGGACCATCAGCTGAGCCTGGCCATCGGCCGGGAGGGGCAGAACGCCCGCCTGGCCGCTCGCCTGACCGGCGTGCGCATCGACATCCGCTCGGAGACGCAGTTGGCCGAGGGGATTCCGGCCCGCCGCGGCGACCTCGACCCCGGCGTCGAATACGCCGAGGGCCAGTGGGTCACCAACTCGGCGACCGGCGAGATGGAGTGGCACGCCGCCGACGGCACCGTGATCAGCGAGTCGGAGTGGAGCGCCCAGGCCGCCGGCGGGGCAGAGCAGCAGGAGGACGTCGTGACGAACGAAGCGCAGGATCGCACCCCGGAAGAGGAGGCGGCAGCCGCCGGCCAGCCGGCGGTCGAGGCGCCCGGTGACAGCGACGCCCCGGACACGCCGGAGCTCGTCGACCCCGACGGCACCGGCGACGAGCCGCCCGAGTCGGAGCGGGAGGGCTCCTGAGCGCTCGTGCCTGCTCCGCTGCGCACCTGTGTCGGGTGCCGCCGCCGCCGGCCGCAGGCCGAGCTGGTGCGGTGCGCCGTGACACCGGATGGCCGAGCCGTCGTCGACCGACGCGCGGTCGGACGGGGTGCGTGGCTGTGCCCGCCGCCCGGCCCGTGCTTCGAGCTGGCGATGCGTCGCCGAGGCTTCGAGCG
>JBPCJL010000354.1:0-10095 GCA_051005355.1 Ilumatobacteraceae bacterium | reverse complement strand
GTCTTCGTCACGTCCGACAACGGTCCGCACATGGAGAATTGGCCGGACGCCGGCTACACGCCGTTCCGCTCGGCGAAGGGTTCGACGTGGGAAGGCGGGGTGCGCGTCCCGGCGATCTTCGCCTGGCCGGGGATGGTCGACGCCGGCCGGGCGACCGACGGGCTGTTCAACTTCTGCGACCTCTTGCCGACGGCCTGCCAGCTGGCCGGTGCGCCCGACGCCGTCCCGGCGGACCGGTACATCGACGGCATCGACCAGATGTCGTTCTTCCTCGCCCCGGACGGATTGTCGAACCGCAAGGCGCACCACTACTGGCTACTGCGCGACCTGGCCGCAGTGCGCGTCGGTGAGTACAAGTCTGTGTTGTCGTCGACGAGTGACGACGACACCGACGTCGCCGGGCCCGGCGGCTTCACCGGGGTCACCCAGCGCTACACCTACGCCCGGCTGTACAACCTGTACCTCGACCCGCTCGAGCGGCACAGCTACATCACCCGCAAGCTGGCGTACAACGAGGCGTTCACCAACGCCATCCGGACGCACCTGATGACGTTCCGCGATCACCCGCCCAAGCCCGCCGGCGTCGGTGGCGCACCGCCGCACACCGGTCCGGGCTGATTCGGACGAACCAACCGACGGAGGCCGGCCAGTGCGACGTCGACGAACCGATGCGAGGCCGCCTGAAATTCGTCGGCCACCGCGCCATCGAGAAGACGGTTCGCCTCGGGGTGCCGGGGGGCACTGCTGACACGAGGGACGGGAATTCCGATGACGCGTTACCTGGGTGTACTTGCGCCGCAACGGTCGGGGTGAGCCTGCTGACCTCGACGGCGTCGGCTGCTCCGGGCGACACGACCGTGTTCCGGTTCAGCGGTCGCGCCGGAAGCGCCGGCTTGACGGATTGTCCCGTTGGTGCTCCTGTCGGGACGGTCTGCCGCGCGGTGAGCGTCTTCGCCGCCGAGGGAGCGGGTGAACAACGACGGTGACCGCATGTCCGGGCCGTTTGTCAGCGCCTCGCTGTTCGAGGTGGTCATCACCGACACGGAGCCGTTCTTCGAGGCCGTGGAGATCGGCTTCGGGATCACCGACGACGCCGACGTGAACATCTCCCAGCGCTGGCGCGTGGGTCGGCCTCCGCGGACGATGTCGTCGTGTGCGAGAAGTTCGATTGCCGGCCCGGTGCGCCGCAGACGCTGTGGATCGAGGTCGACTGGGACGCGTTCGGGCCGCGCCAGACCTTCAGGTCGCGACAGAAGTTCACGGATCCCTTCTGCACCACCAAGGGGCTGTCGAGGGGCGCGATTCGTGACGCCGACGCCACTGGGGTGCTCGACGGCGTCCCGGTGGTCGAGCCGGCGGTCCCGGGGTTCCAGGCGACGTTGCAGTCGGACAAGTTCGGCAGCATCCAGCGCTGCTCAGCTCCATGACCGCTTGACGGGCGGCGACCACCTCGCTGGGGCCACCACCGAGCGAGGGCTCGCGGCTGTCCTGGCGTTCTTGTCGCGCTGATCCTCACATCCTGTACGGGCCACCGCGCTTCGAGTACTCGGCCCGGTACTCCCGCGCTAGCTGCTGTTGGCGGGTCTTCGAAAGGAGCTTCCCGGCGAGCTGGAAGGTTCCGTGCTCCTCTTCGTCCAGGTGGTCGCGGACCTCCGTAGCGAGTTGCTTGGCGAGCGTCGCGAACTGATCGGTCACGGGATCCACGCCACGCAGTTGCTTGGCCAGCTCCTCGGACTTGTGGTGGTCGGCCAGCGCGTGGCGACTCACCGACAACCCAGCATCGTCCATCAGCAACGGCACGTAAAGGTGACGTTCCTCGGCCGTAGCGTGCGCGTCGAACTCGTTGGCGAGCGCGAGGAACGCAGCGCGACGGGTCTCGGCGGAGGCCCGCCCGTGGGTCATCGTGCGGGCGAGCGAACGCTGGACCTCGTGGCTCGCGCGCAAGTCGTCGAAGATCGTCATCCGTTGCTCGATTCTTTGGTGACACTCCGGGGCCAACTCCTCACGGGCGGCCATGGCGTGCTGCGAATCCTGTCACGCCGTCACCCGACGCCGGCTACCTGCGCTGGCCCTGACCTGATGGCGGCGTGGGCGGCCGTGAGCGCTGGTCGGACAGACCCTTGTCGCAGCACCCAAGATGTCGCTGTGGGAGGAGAAGGACCGAAGTCCGGGCCGGACGAGTTGGCCGCCGAGGTCGATCGGCTGCGGGGCGAGAACGCCCGACTTCGTGGGCTGCTCGGGCTCGACGAGCGCGCCGGTGACGGTCACACCGTGGCATGGTCGCCGACGCTCTTGTCGGGGTCTGCACCGACACTGCGGATCGACGCCACATCGCCGGACGACGCCAAGTTCCCTCTGCTCGCGGCGTTGTTCGGAGCCCGGTCGGATGTCTACGCGACCCGGTGGGAGATCAGCTCACCGGGAGTCGGGGTGGTCACCGGCGACGCGGGGCGGGTGGACACGCCGACGCTCCCGGCAGGACTACCTGCCGCTGACCGACGATGCTTTCAGGGCACACCTGGAGGGTCGCGCGACGATCGGCATCTACCCGCTGCTGCGCGGTGACGCCTGCACGCTGCTGGTGTGTGACTTCGACGAGGAAACGTGGGCCCTGGACGCACTCGCCTACCTCGACGCATGCCAGGCCAACGGGGTGCCCGCAGCACTGGAACGATCCCGCTCGGGCAACGGCGGCCACGTGTGGGTGTTCTTCGACGGCCTCGTCTCGGCGAGTGGCGCCCGGTCCCTCGGAGCGGCCCTGCTGCGCCAGGCCATGTCGACGAGAGTCGAGCTTGACCTCAGCAGTTACGACCGGTTCTTCCCCTCCCAGGACTTCCTGCCCAAGGCTGGCTTCGGGAACCTGATCGCCCTGCCGCTGCAAGGCGAGTGTGCGGCACGCGCACCACGCTGTTCCTCGATCCAAACGACCCTCGAGCCATGGACGGACCAGTGGAGCTTCCTGTCGTCGGTCGCGCGGCTGTCCCGCGACGCAGCGGCGGAGCTCGCGAAATCGCTTCGCTCGGTCGATGCTGGACCTGCGATGAGCCTCGACGACCTCGCCCGGCGCGACGGCCCGCCTCCACCGGCGCTCGTCCGGGCGAGGCTCGGCGCGATGCTCGCCATCACCGCGGGCCGGCATGCCGCCCGCGGTGATGGCGGCGCTGAAGCACCTCGGGTCGATCGCCAACCCCGAGTTTTACGAGCAGCAACGGATGCGGTTCTCAACGTGGAACACCCCGAGGTTCATCTCCTGCTACGGCGAGGACCTCGAATGGCTCCACCTTCCTCGTGGAGTGACCGAGCGCGTCGCCGACCTTCTCGCAGGTTTCGGAAGCCGGCTGGACCTTGCCGACGATCGCGCCGACCCCGAACAGATCGAAGTCGTCTTCACCGGGCAGCTGCGACCTCAACAAGCTGCGGCGGTCGACGACGTCGTGGACCACGACCGCGGCGTGCTAGTCGCGCCGCCCGGCGCCGGCAAGACCGTGATGGCTTGCGCTGTGATCGCCCCCACCGGACACCGACCCTGGTGCTGGTCGACCGCAAGGGGTGCTTCGGCCAAAACCTTTGGAGCGTATGGTTCCCCGCCGATGAGCTTGATCTCGGTGATCCAAGCGCTGGCGGCCCACCCCGCCCTGGCGCCCGTGCTGGCACCCGTCAGCGACGATGACGAAGGTTTCGGCACCGGCGCGGCCGTCCTCCTCGCCGTCATCGTCATCGCCCTCGTGGTGTTGTTCATCGCCGCGCTGGTGTCGATCGTGCGCACCTCCCGACTGAGCGGCGGCGGCAAGCTCCTGTGGGTCGTGATCGTGTTTGTGTTCCCGCTCATCGGCAGCATCGTGTGGTTCGCGTTCGGCCGCGGGATGAACCTGGACCGGAACTGATCGCCTGAGTTGCGACCGGCGCACCTCGACCCGGTCTTCGCGAGAGGTGGTGCGCAACAGCAGCTGCCAGGATGACGCCGTGACCGCGACACGCGTCGAGTTCGGCCAGACGGCGGGCGGTCATCGGGTGGCCTTCGCCGAGGCGGGCTCCGGACGGCCGCTGGTGATGCTGCCGGGTTGGTTGTCGCACGTCGAGCAGCTGTGGACGCACCCCGCTGCCGCCAGTGCTCGGGCCAAGCTCGCCCGGTCCCATCGATTCATCTGGTACGACCGGCTCGGATGCGGCCTTGCGGACCGCACCGGCTTCACCCCGTCCGTCGCCGACCACGTCGGTCAGCTCGAGGCCGTGCTCGACGCTGCGGGCGTCGGCGGTGCAGCCTGATCGGCTACTCATGGGGTGGCCCCGCAGCCGCCACCTTTGCCGCCCGCCACCCCGAGCGCATGGACCGCCTCGTGCTGTACGCCACCTCTGGCCGCCCGGGCACAGCGTCCGCGTCGAAGACGACGCCGAGATCGTTCTCTTCAGCCCCACCCACGCACATCGAGCCGTGATGGACCACATGCGCAGCAAGATGGGCCTCCCAGCGTGAGTTCCATCCGGCGATCCCGGACGCGTGGCGGGGCGGTTGCAGCCGCGATCAGCGGACAGGGCTTGCCCGCCGCACGTCGACGATTCGAGAAAGTCGTCATGCCGCCGGCAGCCAGCGCCGGGCCCAGCGAGGCGGCTGGAAGGGTTGCCACCTCTTGGGTTGCTGGGCGAGACGATCAGCGACGACGACGGCGACGGCGGGGTTGTGTCCGAGGCCGAGGTGACTGCCCCGCACTTCAACGTTCTCGTGGAGCGAGCGCGGCGCCAACATCGACGCACGCCAGCTGACGATGGCGTCGGTTCGGCTGTACACCGACGTGGTCGGTACATTCGTCGGCGGGTGGCGCCGACCGACCAGCGGAGCCCCCAGCGTGATGATCGAACGCACTGCGTCAGGTCGGCGACGGGCCAGCTCGATGGCGTGGACGCCGCCGAGGCTCCATCCGACCAGGCTCACCGGGCCGGTCTCGTGCGCCGCCGTGAGGAGTTCATCGAGGCCGTCGGTGACGTGACGACCGAAGCCGCGGTTGGCGCCGAGACCCCATCCGAAGCTGCGGTAGCCGAGGCGAGTGATGAACCAGCGCAGTGGCGCAGTCGAAGCGTCGTTACCGCCCAGTCCGGGCAGCACGAGCACGGCATGGCCGTCGCCACGGCGCGAGAACGCCAGCAGCGGACCTGCGGTCACCGCGAACGAGGCGAACTCGGGTCCTGCTCGAGCTTCCCGAGCCACCAGCGTCTGCCACCCAGGACGTTCCTCCACCACAGCACCCTTCCCCCGAGGTTGCTCGGCAACACGCTCCGTGCACGTCGCGATCGTTCGCGCGTGCACTGCCGGCGTTCAAGGGCATTGGGTAACGCAGTTGCCGGACGCTGATATCGGACTTCGCACTCCTCGGTCGAAAAGGGGCGTTCAGAGCGCGTGTCTTCCCCGACGGAGCGCCTGCGCGTCGCAGGCTGCCGCTACGAGCTGGCCAGTCGCTCGTACACGGCGCCGGTCGCCTGCGCTTGGACGTACTTGTCGACGATGTCGACGATCCAGTCCTGCTTCGTCCATGTCGAGGGCTTGTACAAGCGCAGCCCGGTGTTCAGCAGGATGTCGCCGGTGAGCACGGCGGGAAAGACGATGTGGACCGCCTTCTGACCGCGTAGGCCCAACCGCGAGGCGATCGCGAACGCGATGCCCCACAGCGTGCCGATACCGAAGTGCGCGGCGTAGTTGAGCTGGCGCTCGGTCAGCGGCTCCGATGACTTGATCGGGAGCACCTTCTTTGCGAACTGCGCCGGCGCATCGCTCTCATCACGTCCTGTCACTGGCATCTCCACCGCCTTCTGGAACACCGTCATCGCGGCGGTACCGAAGCCGCTCGCCACCACGCCGCGACCCAGACTCGAGAGCAGCGACGGTTGCGCACCCATCGTCGAACAGTAGCGCCAGCAGCGACGAGCGCGTATCGGCAGGTCCAAAGATGAGCAGCCGAGCACGCCCGACCGGTACGTGCGTCAGCAGCGACGATGCGACCGAATCGTCAGCCTGAACCGCCGGGTCGAGTGGACATTTCGGGCGCAGCGATCAGGTGCCGGCGATGACCTCGCGGATCGCCTCGATGACGGCGTCCGGTCGTTGGGTCTGGACGTAGTGGGTGGTGCCGGGCACCCTGATCTGCTTGGCGCCGGGCACGCTGGCGGCGAACGCGGCTTGCCCTTGTCGTTGCGCCTCGTTGAGCGCTTCCACGTCGGCGGCCGTCAGTTCCACGCCGTCAGGGATCGGGTCCTCGTTCATCCTGATCTCACCTCTGGTGATCACGATGACCGCTATGTCGGCGAGCGGCGGGGCCGCTTCGATCTCATCGAACAGCTTGCCGAGGTCGTAGGACTCGAGCTCGTAGCCGGGCACTGCATCTGGAGGGATCGCCAGGATCGCCAACTCTTCCCAATGCTGCGGGGTGACCAGACCCCTCAGGGGCGGCAGCGGGGAGTCGACGATGACGAGGGCCCTGACCTCGTCGGGGTAGGTGCGTGCGTACAGGACGTTGAGCGCGCCGCCGAGGGAGTGCCCGACGAGGGCGTACGGGCCCGGTACGTCGGCGGCGGCGCGCAGGTCGTGCAGCTCGGTGACCACGTCGGCGGGATCGCGGGGCATCGGAGCGGTTTCGCTGCGCCCTGGTTTCGGAGTGTCGGCCGAGGTGACGGTGCCGTTTGCGGCGGTCGTGGTGGTGATCAGCGATCCAGGGCGGTCGTAGGAGCAGACCCGGTTGGACGATGCGAGCCCGGGTTGGACCGCTGGTGGGTCCGCCTCGGCGAAGCTCCAGATGTCGCCGGCGTTGCCGAATCCGGACTGCAGGATCACGGTCGGGCTTCCCGTGCCGTTGCAGTCCAGATGCAGGCTGCGGCCGCTGACCTCGAGCAGCCCGGCGACATCGCCTGCCATCGCGTCCGGTGCGGGGAGCGTGGTGGGGGCCATCGGCGTCGAGCTTTCACCAGCGCAGGACGCAGCTGTCGCCGCCAGCGACGCAGCGATCAGCACCGCCATCGTCGATCTGCGTGCTCGCATCACCGTTGACCCACGATACGTCGTTGCCGGTGCGCCCCGCCCAGCGACCGATGCCGCCGCCAGCCGCCTCGCCTCGCCGCGCCGGGCGTTCAACGGCAAGGAACGATTCGCCGGGCGAGCCGAGTGTCGAAGGCCCTCGAAGCGATAGACCAATCACGCATTGCATCGGCTGCACGTCACAGCGAGGGAGACCAACACATGAGCGATCGTCGAAGCACCGCGGCACGTCTCGTCCGCCCAAGGGTGCTTCCCGTCGCGCTCATCGCCGCCATGCTCACCACCGCGTGCGAGGCGACGTCGTCGTCGACGTCGACGTCGAGCACCACTGGGTCCACGCCGACGTCGACTACTGGTGGTGGATCGCCGGAGTACGCAGCCGGCCTCCAGGCGTCACTCGAAGAGGTGGTCGAGAACACCACGGTGCCCTCGGCGATCGTGGTCGTGCGCTCGGGTCAGTTCGGCGACGCCACCTTCACCTTCGGCAACACCGAGCTCGGCGGGACGCAACCGGTCACGACGAAGGACCACTTCCGCGTCGGCAGTGCCACCAAGACGATGACGGCGACGGTCATCCTGCAGCTCGTCCAAGAAGGCCGGTTCGCTCTTGACGATCCGGTGAGCAAGTACATCAGCGACGTTCCCGACGGCGCCGACATCACGATCGCCCAGTTGCTCGACATGCGCAGCGGCCTGTACAGCTACACCGACGACCCTGAGTGGTCGCAGACTGTCGAGGTCGAACCCCAGCGAGTGTGGACGCCGCAGGAGTTGCTCGACATCGCCTTCGGCCATCCGGCGGACTTTGCGCCCGATTCCAACTGGCACTACACGAACACCAACTACATCCTGCTGGGGATGATCATGGAGCAGGTCACCGGGCAGCCCGCCAGTGAACTGTTCGAGCAACGATTGTTCGCGCCGCTCGGCATGAACGACACCGTCCTGCCCGCCCTCGAGGATTCCTCGATCCCGGTGCCGTTCGTCCACGGCTATCACTACGGCAGCTTCGACCAGGCGCTCCCAGCCGAGCAACAGGCGCAGGCTGCTGCCGGCACGCTGCTCCCGGAGGATGTCAGCGACATCAACGCGTCGTGGGGCTGGACCGCCGGTTCGGTGATCTCCACGCCCGACGATCTGGTGGTCTGGGTCGACGCCCTCGTCAGCGGCACGCTGCTCGACCCGGCCACCCAACAGCTCGACAGCATCCGCAGCCTCGGTCCGGACTATCCGCAGGCCGAGGGCATCTACGGCTATGGCTACGGCATCGACAGGACCGGGTCCTACTACGGCCACGGCGGTCAGATCACCGGCTACAACACGGCGATGTCGCGCGACCCCGACACCGACACCACGGTCATCGTGGTCGCCACCCTCACCCTCGCTCCCGACGGCACCGCAGTCGCCCCCGCTCTCTCCAACACCGTCATCGGCGCACTGCCCGACGGCTCTCCCATCGCATCAACGGTGCCCGAGCCGCCCGGCGGTCTGCTTCCCGACGACTAGAGTCGAGGTTTGCTTGGGACGGCCAATGACGGTGAGCGGGCAGCGCGACGATCAGCGTCGACGTACCCCAGACTCGGCAGGGCATGCATTTCCCGCCTCGGCGGCGACCCGTCTCATCATCGGTGATCGCGACCCGATCGGCAGTTCCGCCTTGTTGGACGGCTGGCAGGAGTACGCCGACGACATGCGTGTCGACATCGTCAACGGCGCCGGCCACTTCCTCCCCGACGAGGTTCCCGAACGCGTCGTCGCCGAGGTTCTCGAACGCTTCGCCTGAGCTGGTCGCTGCGATGCCGGAGTTGCCAGATGTCGAGGGTTACCGACGCGTGCTCACCACTCACCTCGTCGGCGAGGTCGTTCGCCAGGTCGAGGTGCTCGATGACTCCGTGATCCGCAACACGACCCGTCGAGGTGTCGAGACAACCGTCCGGGGCCGGATCTTGGTGCGCGTCGAGCGTCGCGGAAAGTGGCTGGTCGCCGCTTTCGGAGGGCCGGCGCTCGTCTTTCACTGCGGCATGACCGGCTCACTCCTCGCAACGGCCAGAGGGACCGCGCACGACCGGTTTGATCGCATGGTGCTCGTCGCAACGGCCGAGGTCCGCTATCGCGACGCGCGCAAGTTGGGCGGGATCTGGCTCGCCGAGGACGAGGCGGCGATCGACGACATCATCGGACCTCAGGGCCCCGATGCCCGAGCCGTGTCCCATTCCGAGCTCACCGGTCGGCTTCGGGATCGTCGTGGCGCGATCAAACCAGTGCTGATGGACCAACGTGTGCTAGCTGGGCTCGGCAACATGTTGAGTGACGAGGTGCTGTGGCGAGCTGGCGTGGACCCGACCCGTTCGGCGGCATCGCTCGGCGAGGACGAGCTCGAGCTGCTGCGCCGTTCACTGCGGGACGTACTGCGTCGCTCGGTCCGTGCGGGCAAGATCCCACGCACCGCGCCGTGGCTGTCGAGCCAACGAGATGCCGAGAACCCGGTCTGTCCACGCTGTGGCGGTCGCCTCGGTCGTCGACCGATCGGCGGGCGCACCGCCCTGTCCTGCCGGAGCTGTCAACGATGAGGTGACACGCCGCGAGAATCGAGTGCCGGTCGTCGCCGTCCTTGGGTCCTCGACCCGCAAGAGCTCGCCGGCCCGTTGAGGCCGTCGGCATTCGTCGCCGCTCGCAGGTGCACGATGGTCCCAGTCCACCGGTCCGAGTGGCCTCAACCACGACCCCCATGTGGGACACCGAGCACCGTCGCAGCTGTCCACTGACGACTGCGACGAAGCGCCGACGACCGCGTACGCCAGCGAGCTATTGACAACTCGTTGACGAACGGTAAGCAGAGAGGCTCTCCCCGCCGAGCGGAAAGAGCCTCTGACCTGCTGGTTCTTGGTGGCGGGGGCAGGATTTGAACCTGCGACCTTCGGGTTATGAGCCGCCTCACGCCCGTGTTGGCCAGTGCCGGCTGATGTCGAATTGTGTTTCTGACACGAAACTCCCCCTGCGTGATCGAGTGGGTGGGCGCGCGGGGTTCGCGGCGGAGCCCCGGTCGGGCGGAGCCCGACGTGAACGTGTGCGGG
>JBPCJL010000353.1:0-3337 GCA_051005355.1 Ilumatobacteraceae bacterium | reverse complement strand
GGACGCGTCGCCACATCGCCACGATGCACCAATGAGCGACTGACTCGATCCAACCTCCACTCGACGAGGTGCGGCAGACTCTGCCGCACCTCGTCGCCGTTTTCACCCAGGCACGACCGGAGCCTTCATGCGTCTGAACCAGCGGGCGGAGAACATCGTGCTGCCGCTGGGCGCCGTCGTCCTCGCCCTGCTGATCGGGGCCGTGATGATCCGGCTCAACGGGGGCAACCCGTGGACCGCCTACACCGCCCTGCTCGACGGCGCGCTCGGCGGCAAGGACGACATCGCGAGGACGCTGGCCCGCTCGACGCCGCTGATCTTCACCGGCATGGCCGTGATCGTCGGCCTCAAGGCGGGGCTGTTCAACATCGGCGCCCAGGGCCAGCTCATCTTCGGCGCCACCTTCGCGGCGTGGATCGGCTACGACGTCACCGGGCTGCCCGCTGCGCTGCACGTGCCGGTCGCACTTGGAGTCGGTGGGATCTTCGGGATGCTGCCGGCGGCCCTGGCCGGGGTGCTGAAGGCCTACCGCGGCGCCCACGAGGTGATCACCACGATCATGCTCAACGCCATCCTGGTCAACCTCACCGAATACCTGGTCGGCGCGAGAGGGCCGTTCCACGATCCCGACGCGGGAGCGCAGTCGCGCACGCCGCTGATCCAACCGTCGGCGGAGATCCCCGAGGTCGGCGGGCTCCCGCTCGGGTTCTTCTTCGGCCTCCTCGCCGCCGTGATCATCTGGTTCCTCGTGTCCCGCACGACTGTCGGGTTCCGCATCACGACGGTCGGCCAGAGCAAGCCGGCAGCCGAGTACGCAGGCATCTCGGCCGCCCGCATCACGGTGCTGGCGATGGCCCTGTCCGGCTTCCTGGCCGGCGTCGGCGGGGCGATCCAGACCCAGGGCGAGTTCGACCGCTACGAGGCCGGGTTCAACGTCGGTCTCGGCTTCGACGGCATCACCGTCGCCCTGCTGGCCCGCATCCAGCCGCTGCTGGCCATCCCGGCCGCGCTGCTGCTCGGGATCATGCGCGCCGGCCAGCCGGCGATGTCGTTCCGCGCCGACGTCCCGCAGGAGATCATCGACGTGATCCTGGCCATCATCCTCCTGCTGGTGTGCGCGCCGATCGTCGTGCGCTGGATCATGCGGGTGCGCGGCCCGAAGGACGCCGTCGAGCGGATCCAGATCACGTCCGGCTGGGGTGGCACACCGTGAACCTGCGAGTGAACAAGGCGATCGCGGTCCTGGGACCGGTGGTCGCCGTCGTCGTCATCGCCTACCTCTTCTACTTCTTCAACTCCGACATCAAGACGGGTGCCGTCCTCAACCGGACGTTCCGCGACTCGACGCCGCTCGTCTTGGCTGCGCTGTGCGGGTTGCTCGGCGAGCGGACCGGCATCGTCAACATCGGCATCGAGGGCCAATTGCTGATGTCGGCCTTCACCGGCTTCTACGTCGCCGCCGCCACCGGCAGCATCTGGACGGGCGTGTTCGCGGGGATGCTGTCGGGCGCCATCCTCGGGCTCTTCCTCGCCCTGTGCGCGGTGACGTGGAAGATCGATCAGATCATCGCCGGGACGGTGATCAACATCTTCGTCGCCGGCCTGACGTCGTTCCTGTACACGCAGGGCAAGTCCCTGACCGGTTCCCTGCCGCAGCTCGAGGTGCCGTTCCTCAGCGAGATCCCCCTCGTCGGGCGGGTGCTGTTCCAGAACACGCCGATCGCTTACATCGCCATCGGGCTCGTCTTCGTCTTGTACATCGGCCTGTTCCACACCCGCTGGGGGTTGCGAAGCCGGGCCGTGGGCGAGCACCCCAACGCCGCCGACAGCGTCGGCATCAACGTCGGTGTGAAGCGCTACGTCAACACGGCGCTGGCCGGCGGGTTGGCCGGCCTCGGTGGCGCGTTCCTCAGCCTCGAGGCGGTGGGCGTGTTCGAGCGGGGGATGAGCGCCCAGCGCGGCTTCACCGCCTTGGCGATCATGATCTTCGGGCGGTGGAAGCCGTTCTTGGCCTGGGCCGGGGCGCTGTTCTTCGCCTTCACGTCGGCCCTGGCCGCCCAGCTGCAGTTCGACCAAGTGATCGACGTGCCGCCGCAGTTCATCAACATCCTCCCGTACGTGCTCGTGATCGTGGTGCTGGCGCTGTTCGCCGGCCGCGTCCGTCCCCCCGCCGCGGCCGGCAAGCCGTTCGTCAAGGAGTGAGCGTGTCGTCGATCGCGTCCGATGCGCCGGTGGCCCTCGAAGCTCGCCACCTGACCAAGCGGTTCGGGTTCCTCTACGCCAACGCCGACGTCTCGATCGAGCTGCGGCGGGGCGAAATCCTCGGGTTGCTGGGCGAGAACGGCGCCGGGAAGAGCACGCTCGTCAAGATGCTGTTCGGGCTGTACCAGCCGGACGAGGGCGAGATCCTGATCAACGGCGAGGTCGTCCACCTGCGCGACCCGGGCGACGCCATCCGTCGCGGGGTGGGCATGGTGCACCAGCACTTCCAGCTCGTACCGGTGTTCACGGTGGCGGAGAACATCATGCTCGGCGACGAGTCGACCGAGGCCGGCCTGCTGGCCCCCAGCGCGGCGGCCAAGCGCATCCGTGACCTCGCCGGCAGGTACGGGCTGCTCGTCGACCCGGACGCGACGGTCAAGGACCTGCCCGTCGGGACGCAGCAGCGAGTCGAGATCCTGAAGGCGCTATACCGGCGGGCCGACATCCTCATCCTCGACGAGCCGACCGCCGTGCTCACACCAACGGAGACCGACGAGCTGCTGAAGGTGCTGCGGGAGCTGGCCGAGCAGGGCGCAGCGATCATCTTCATCACCCACAAGCTGCGCGAGGCGATTGCGGTGTGCGACACGATCACGGTGCTGCGCGGCGGCCAGGTCGTCGGCACGACCACGCCGCAGGAGACGGACCGGGCCGGGCTGGCCAACATGATGGTCGGCCGCAGCGTCGTGCTGCAGGTCGACAAGGGCGATGCCCATCCCGGTGACGTGGTGCTCGACGTCACCGGGCTCGAGGTCGACGACGACCGGGGCCACCGGAGCGTGGCCGGCCTCGACCTGCAGGTGCGGGCGGGCGAGATCGTCGGCGTGGCCGGCGTCGAGGGCAACGGGCAGCGCGAGCTCGTCGAGGCGCTGGCCGGCATGCGCAAGGTCTACGGCGGCTCGATCACGTTCAAGGGACAGCGGATCGACGGGCAGGTCGCCCATGCGGTGAACCGGCTCGGTGTCTCGCACATCCCGGAGGATCGCGAGAAGCACGGGTTCATCGGGAGCTACTCGGTGGCCAGCAACTTCGTGCTCGAGCGCTTCGACGAGCGGCCGTACGCCAAGGGTGTCGT
>JBPCJL010000352.1:0-6636 GCA_051005355.1 Ilumatobacteraceae bacterium | reverse complement strand
ATGACCATGTGCACGAGAAAGCCGACGACTGCTGACTCTGCCCCGACGAGCTCCTAGACCCGGTCCAACCCGCCGATCTGCACGAAGACGATGGTGAAGATCAGTCCACCGACGATCCCTGCGCCGGCCCCCCGCAGGATCGCCTGCACTCGTTGCGGGCCCGCCGTGAACCGGTTGTAGCGGCGGACCTCGTCGGAGAACAGGAAGCGGGCGCCACCGGCGAGGCACGAGAACAACAGCGCGCTGAGGGCGCCGAACAGCAGGTAGCCGGAGAGCAGTTCGAACCGGCTGCGGGCCGAGGACGCCGTCCACGCCAGCTCGTTCGACTGGACCAGCGGCACGATCGTCAGCGCGACGACGATCCACGCCAGGTAGCCGAGGGCCAGTCCCTGGACCAGGCGGGCGCCGAGCTGCGGGGTGCTCGGCGAGCTCGAATGAGGGACGAGCGCGCCGTAGCACGCGCCGGCCACTGCACCCACCGCCAACGTGGCCAGCCAGTTCGTCGGTCCTCCGGTGCCGACCGGCGCCGTCAGCTCGTCCGCCGCGGGGAGCCATTCGGTGAGGATCGCCGCCGCCGCCAGGCCGGCGGCCCCCCCGATCGCCGCCATCCGGGCCCGCCCCGATCGGCGCCGAGTCGACGGGTCGTGCGAACCGGTCCGGGGTGCGGCGCGTCGAGCGGCGACGATTGCTTGCAGCGCGGCCAGCGCCAGCCCCGTCACCGCCCCCCACACGACGTGTCCGACCAGGCTTCCGAAGTACTGGCCGGCGGCGCCGATGTCCCAGGTCACCTGCTCCCGGACGATCAGGGGGCGCAGCGTCAGCGGACCGACGAACCAGAAGAAGGCCCCGTACGTCATCCCCCACAGCAGGGTGTCCGCAGCCGACGTGCGCTGGTGGAACACGAGCAGACCGAACACCGCGCCGACCAGGGCGGACACCGCCAGGTGGACCAGGGCCCCGCTGACGGATGTGTCCGCGCGCACGAGCGCGGCGATCGACTCGAGCGAGCCCAGTTCGATCATCGACGCTCCGAACACCACCCCACCGGCGACCCCGGCCAACGCGCCGAGCACGGCACCGTCGCGTACCCGATGCGCCGCCGCCGCCGGCTCCGCCGCGTCGATGACCTGGCTCATGACCCGGTGACCGCTTCGGCGGCCTGCGCCGGGCTGTCGGCGATGGTCTCCGGCAACGTCGGCGTCCGCGACGTGACGACGATGTCGCGCGGGAACAGCAGGTCCATGGACCAGTCCACGCAGACCCGCAGCTTGCGTTCGACGCCGGGGAGCTTGGCCAGGTAGATCGTGCGCCAGAGGAACCAGGCGGCGAAGCCGGAGAAGCGCAGGCCGCGGATCTCGGCCACGGCGGTGCGGTGGCCCAGCGCGACGAGCGTGCCGAGGGACCGGAACCGGAACTCGGTCGGTTCGTCGCCGCGACTGGCACGGGCGATGTTGTCGCCCACCCTGCGGCCCTGGCGCAGGGCGTTCTGGGCCGTCGGCGGGTACATCGCGCCGTCCGCCGCCGGGTCGGGCACCGCGGCGCAGTCACCGACGCCCCACACGTTGGCGTGGCCCTGCACCTGCAGCGACGGATCGGCGACCAACGCGCCGGCACGGTTGCGCTCGAACGGCAGCCGGTCGAGCACGGGGCTCGGCCGGTTCCCGGCCGTCCACACCAGCGTGTACGCCGGGATCTCGGTGTCATCGGCGAGCGTGACCGTGGTCGGAGAGGCGCTGGCGAGACGAGCTCCGAGCACGAACTCGATGCCGCGTGCCTCGAGTCGTTCCTGGGCGTAGTCCGCGAGACCGCCGTCGAGCTCGGGCAGGATGCGATCGCCGGAGTGGACCAGCACGAACCGGGTGTCATCCTCGCCGACGCCCGGGTAGTAGTGGAGCACGCCACGCACGAGGTCGAACAGCTCGGCGATCATCTCCGTCCCGGCGAAGCCGCCGCCGGCGACGACGAAGGTGAGCATCTGCTTGCGGGTGGCCGCGTCGGGCTCGGCGTCGGCCCGCTCGAGCAGGTCGAGGACGTGGTTGCGCACCCGTGTCGCGTCGTCGAGGCTCTTCAGGGCGAAGGCGTGCTGCGCCAACCCGGGCAGGTCGCGAAAGGTCGGCACGGAGCCCAGCGCGAGGACGAGATGGTCGTAGTCCAGGTCCTCCGCGCGGCCGCCGGCCGAGCAGATCCGCACGACACGGCGATCGAGATCGACGTGATCGACCTCCGCTCGGCGGAACCGCGTGCGTGGGCACGACGCCCGGATCGGGGCGCTGATGTGCTCGGCGCGCAGTGCGCTCGACGCCACCTCGGCCAGCATCGGCGTGAACAGCAGGTAGTTGCTCGAGCTCACCAGCGTGACCTCGACCTCCGCCGACCGGGCGAAGATCTGCTCCAGGCGTTGCGCCGCACCGACGCCGCCGAAGCCCCCTCCGAGGATCACCACCCGCCACGGCGCGACCGGGGTCCGGACGGTGTTGGGCGTCGGCTCGCCGGCTCGTGCCCACGTCATCACCACGTGGAAGCCGAAGCCGGTCAGCGCGCCGAAGCCCAACGCGGCGACCAGCTGCGGGAACGCGCCCGACGCTTCGGCGAGGCTCCAGCGCACCGTCTCGCCCGTGGCGAGCGGGACCAACGTGAGCGGCCCGAGCAGGAAGCCCAGCAGGCCCAAGAGCAGACCGCCTGACACATCGGCGGCGTACGCGTCACGCTCGTACCTGCCGACGAGCCCGAAGCCTGCGCCGAGACCGACGGAGGCCACGACGTAGAGGACGAAGCCCGACTCGGCGCTGCGGGCGCCGAAGGCCGATCCCGCCATCGCGTCCTGACCGGCGAGCAGGGCGCCGGTCAGCAACCCGGCGACGAGCCCGGCGAGCGCTCCGGCGAGCGCCGCTCCTGCCCGTCCCGATGGCCACCGGCGCCCGGGTCGGGTCACGCGATCCACCCGTCGTCCGACAGCTTGCGGTCGAGTGCGTACGCCGCGCTGGTCAGCGCGAGGTGGGTGAAGGCCTGGGGGAAGTTGCCGAGGTGCTCGCCATGGGGCCCGAGCTCCTCGGCGTAGAGGCCGAGGTGGTTGGCGTAGCCGAGCATCTTCTCGAACAGGAAGCGCGCCTTCTGCACGTCGCCACCGCGAGCAAGCACTTCGGCGTACCAGAACGAACACATCGTGAACGTGCCCTCGTTGCCCATCAACCCGTCGTGGGCGCTGTCGCCGATCCGGTAGCGAAACACGAGCGAGTCGTCGACGAGGTCCTCCTCGATCGCCCGCAGGGTGGACTGCCAGCGGGGATCGGTCGGGCTGATGAACTTGACCATCGGCATCAGCAGGCTCGACGCGTCGACCGATGTGGCTCCACGATGCTGCACGAACGTCCGCCGATCGGCGTCCCAGAGGTTCGTCATGATGTCGTGGTAGATCTCGTCTCGGGTGGCCCGCCACCGGTCGTGGGGGTAGGGGAACGAGCGACGTTCGCCGAGGCGGATCGCCCGATCGACGGCGACCCAGCACATCAGCCGGGAGTACAGGAACTCCTGGCGGCCGCCGCGCACCTCCCAGATCCCCTCGTCGGGAAGGTGCCAGTTGTCGACGACGAAGTCGACGAGCCGGATCACGTTCTCCCAGAGCTGGTAGGAGATCGGCTCGCCGTACTTGTTGTAGAGGTAGATCGAGTCCATCAGCTCGCCGTAGACGTCGAGCTGGAGCTGGTCGGCAGCCCCGTTGCCGACGCGCACTGGTCGCGACTGGCGATAGCCCTCGAGGTGCGACAGCGTCGTCTCGGTCAGCGTCTTGCGCCCGTCGTGGCCGTACACGACTTGCAGCGACCCGTCCGCGTTGAGGTCCATGCAACGATCCTCGATCCAGCGCATGAACGCCCCGGCCTCCGCGGTGTACCCGATGCGGATCAGGGCGTAGAGCGTGAACGACGCGTCGCGCACCCACGTGAAGCGGTAGTCCCAGTTCCGCTCCCCGCCCACCTCCTCCGGCAATCCGAAGGTGGGCGCCGCCACGAGGGAGCCGTGGGTCTGGGAGACCAGCAACTTCAGCGCCAATGCCGAGCGGAGCACGATCTCGCGCCACCGGCCCGAGTACTGCGCCTTGCTGATCCACGCACGCCAGAAGTTGACGGTGCTCTTGAAGGCTTGGGTGACGTAGTCCGGCGCGCCCGACGGGCTGTCGACGCCGTCGAGAGCCTCCTCCATGACGAATGCCGCGGTCTGCCCGGCTCCGAGCGTGAACCGACCCCGCGCCACTCCGTCGTCGTCGATCTCGAGCGGGATGTCCGAGCGCAGCAGCACGGCCGTCCCGTCGGCTCCTCGCGACGAGAAGACCAGCGCGCCGTCGCGTTGCTCGACGTCGTGTTCGGCGCGCCCGTAGTCGAAGCGCGGTGCGAACTCGACGTCGATGGGCACGGTGCCGCGCACGGTCTTGACCCGCCGGACGAGCACGCGCGGTCGGTCGTCGGGAACGGCGTCCACGGGCATGAAGTCGGAGACCTCGACGACACCGTCCGCGGACAGGAACCGGCTGAGCAGGACGTTCGTCTCCGGCAGGTAGAGCTGCTTGTTCGTCCCGGATCCGAAGCACGGGTGGATCGAGAAGTGGCCGCCGCGCGCGTGGTCGACGAGGCGGGCGAACAGCGTCGGCGAATCGAAGTGCGGGAACGACAGGAAGTCGATCGAGCCGTCCCTGCCGACGAGGGCGACCGTGTGAAGGTCACCGATGATCCCGTAGTCCTCGATCGGCTGGTACACGACGACCCTGCTCCCTCCCGACGCCGCCAACGTGTCAACACTGTCACGGTTCTCGACCGTCGGCCTGCCGCACGGTGCCATCCGCGATGGCGCCGTGCGGTCAGGCCGTGGGTTGCGCCACGGTCGAGGGGAGAGGTTCCGAACGGTCGCCAGTGGCCGTCGCGACCTCGGCGACGGCGGCGACCACCAGCACGGCTTCGATGGTCCTGGTCACCCAGCCCAGCGTGTCGAAGAACCCGGGACGAGGTAGGTGATGATGGCCGCCACAGCGATGCCGACGAGTGCCAACCGGGCCAGGCCGCGCAGCGGCGACAGCGTGGACCAGGGCAGGTACATCACCGCCAGGAAGGCCAGGTAGCCGACACCGGTGAGGCTGAACAGCGCGGCGTACCCCGTGGCCCCCGTGTCGAACTCCTCGGGGACGAGGTACAGGTGGATCGCCGCCGTCGCCAAGGTGGTCAGGATGACGATTCCAGCGAGGGGGCCGATCGGCGGTCGGTCGACGTTGAGCTGCATCGGATACCTCTCCTGCGACCGGCGGACGACAGATCGCACCAGACCTCCCCGAGACGCCGCCGCCCAAGCGTCGAGCGCAGTCAGTTTCGCGTTTGTTGAGATTCGCCGTGGCGTGCCCGGTACACCGTCGACGGCGAGATCACGAAGCGGCGAGCTGGACGACGGCGGTCTGCCCGCCGTAGCCGTTGACGAGGTCACGACCCTCGATCGTGACCTCGGTGACACCTTCGGGGATCTCGACGCCGTCCTCGGTCCGGGTGAAGGGCTGCTCCCCGGCGTGATCGTGGGTCAGCTCGTGCTCGCCGTAGACCGTGCCGTCGGGACCCAGTACCCGCCATCCGTCGGCGTACCGCTCAGGGGTGTCGTAGGGCGAGGACACGGTGACCTCGAACGTCCAGGTGCGACCGGAGCTCGTTGCGGTCGCCTCGACGATGTTCGGGAACTGCTGACCGTCGGCCGCTGACCCGGTCGCCGCCGATCCCGCGGTCGCCGCCGCCGACTCGGTGCCTGCGGGGACCGGCTCCGGCGCCGCCCCGCCACCGTCGCCGGCGCTGTCGCCGCAAGCCGTCAGAGCCACGACGGCAACGATCGCGATGGAGGTGAGGGCTCGACGGTGGGCACGCATGTGTCGAGTGTGACCCAGGCGGTGCGCGACCACACGTCGCCCGACCGGCGTCAGCCCGACGCCGCGGCCCACTCGTCGAAGACTCGCCGGGCCACGTCCGGTCGGATCGTGTAGACGCCGTCGACACCGACCTCGGCGAGGCACCGCAGGATCTCGGGGCCGTCGACCGTCCACGTGTACACGGCCATCCCGCGCCGGTGGGAGAGCTCAACCTGCTGGCGGTCGAACCGATCCTCCCGGTACGGCGGCTGGCCGATCGGCGACACCGCGCACCAGTCGGGCTCGCCCTCGTCGGCGGCGCGCATCCGGTCGAGGTCGGCGTAGGTCGTCGTGACCAGCAGCACCTCGGGGCAGACGTCGCGCGCCTCGTACACGGCCTCGTCCTCGTTGGCGCTGAGGTACACGTCGGCGGCGCGCCCCGTGCGTCGCAGCACGGCACACAGCTCGTCGGCCATGGATGGCTCCACCTGCTTGAGCTCCAGCGACATGCGCACGGCGGGGAACTGGACGAGGATCTGCTCCAGCGACGGCACGCGCACCGGGCGATCGAACGGCGCACCGGTCCAGCGGGCCGCGGCGTCGAGTCGCTGGACCTCTGTCCAGCTCAGCGCGTCGAGGTTGCCCGTGCCGTCCGTGGACGTCGCCAGGTCGCGATCGTGGCGGGCGACGATCACGCCATCGCTCGTCATCCGGAGATCGACGTCGAGGACGTCGGCGCCGGCGGCCATCGACCGCTCCATCGCTTC
>JBPCJL010000351.1:0-10318 GCA_051005355.1 Ilumatobacteraceae bacterium | reverse complement strand
GACGAGGTCGACTCGATCCTCATCGACGAGGCGCGCACGCCGCTGATCATCTCGGGACGGGTCGCCGATGCGGCCAAGCTCTACTACCGCTTCGCCTCCATCGTCCGCTCGCTGCGGCGCGACGAGGACTACGAGGTGGAAGAGGACAAGCGCGTCGTCGTGCCGCTGGAGGAGGGCATCGACAAGGTCGAGTCGGCCCTCGGCATCGAGAACCTCTACGACGAGGTGCAGCAGAACCTGGTCCACCAGCTGTCCGTGGCGCTGAAGGCCAAGGAGCTCTACAAGCGGGACAAGGACTACATCATCCAGGACGGCGAGGTGAAGATCGTCGACGAGTTCACCGGTCGCATCCTGGAGGGCCGGCGCTGGAGCGAGGGCATCCACCAGGCCGTCGAGGCCAAGGAGGGGGTGAAGATCAAGGAGGAGAACCAGACCCTCGCCACGATCACCCTCCAGAACTACTTCCGCATGTACGACAAGCTGGCGGGGATGACGGGCACGGCCGCCACCGAGGCGTCCGAGCTGATGAACACCTACGGGCTCGGCGTCGTGCCGATCCCGACCAACGAGCCCGTCGACCGCGCCGACCAGGCCGACCTGATCTACAAGGGCGAGGTGGCCAAGTTCGACGCCGTCGCCGACGACATCGCCGAGCGCCACGAGGCGGGGCAGCCGGTGCTCGTGGGCACGGTCAGCGTCGAGAAGAGCGAGTACCTGTCCCGCCAGCTACAGCAGCGGGGGATCCCGCACGCCGTGCTCAACGCCAAGCAGCACACCCAGGAGGCGCTGATCGTGGCCCAGGCCGGCCGGCTGAAGGCCGTCACGGTGGCCACGAACATGGCCGGGCGCGGCGTCGACATCATGCTCGGCGGGGACGCTGCGCTGCTGGCCCGTCACGAGGTCCTCAAGGAGGGCCACGCCCCGGAGACGATGGTCGACACGTTCGCCCTTCCCATGCCCGTCGAGCAGATGCCCGATGACTTCCAGGAGGCGCGAGCCAAGGCGATGGTCCGCTACGACGAGCTGCTGGTCGAGTTCCGCAAAGAGTGCGCCGAGGCCGGCGATCAGGTGCGCCAGCTCGGCGGGTTGTACGTGATCGGGTCCGAGCGCCACGAGTCGCGGCGCATCGACAACCAGCTGCGCGGCCGGTCGGGTCGCCAGGGCGACCCCGGCGAGAGTCGCTTCTACCTCAGTCTCGACGACGAGCTGATGCGCCTGTTCGCCACCGGCGCGCTGTCGTACGTCATGAACAAGGCGATGCCCGACGACGAGGCGATCGAGGCGAAGATGGTCACCAAGGCCATCGAGCGGGCCCAGACCACCGTCGAGACGCGCAACGCAGAGATCCGCAAGAACGTCCTCAAGTACGACGAGGTCATGAACGAGCAGCGCAAGGTGATCTACGCGCGCCGTGACCAGATCCTGGAGGGCGTCGACCTGAGGTCGGCGGCCATGGAGTACCTGGCCGAGGCCGTGCACGCCTTGCTCGAGTCGCACTGCGCCAGCCCGGCGACCGACGAGTGGGACCTCGACGGGTTGGCCAAGGAGTTGAAGACGTTCTGGCCGGCCTCCGTCGGCGAGGATCAGCTGGACGACTGCCGCAACACCGACGAGATGTACGACCTCGTCATGGCCGACGCCACGACGCACTACGAGCAGCGCGAGGTCGAGCTGACCGACAAGGTGATGCGCGAGGTGGAGCGCCAGGTGATGCTGCGGATCATCGATCAGCGCTGGCGCGAGCACCTCGAGGAGATGGACTACCTCAAGGAGGGCATCAACCTCCGGGCGATGGGCCAGAAGGACCCGCTGACCGAGTGGCAGCGCGAGGGCTTCGAGATGTTCGGCTCGATGATGAAGGGGATCGCCCAGGACTTCGTGCGCTACGTGATGCACGTCCAGGTCGTCCGCAACGAGGCGCCGGCCGCCCCGGCGGTGAGCAACGTCCAGCAGTCGGCTCCCGACGAGCAGGCCGGGACCGGCTTCGAGGCGGCGGCCGCTTCGGCCGTGGCCAGCGGAGAGGCGCCGGTCGCACCGGCCCCCTCACCGACGACCATCTCCCAGGCCACCCGCCCGGCAGCCCGGGACCGGGCGGCCGGGACGGCGACGATGGCCCGCCAGGGCGCCCGGCCGGCCAAGCAGGAGACGGTCGTCAAGGACGCCTGGGCCAAGACGCCGCGCAACGCCCCGTGCCCGTGCGGGTCGGGCAAGAAGTTCAAGATGTGCCACGGCGCGACCTGACCGCGCCGCGCCATGCGTGACTTCACCGACGACCTGCGCGACGTGCGCCGCCGCCTCGGCGAGGCCGAGACGTACTTGCACGTCGGTCCGTCGCGCAGCCGGTTGACCGAGCTGGAGGCCGAGATGGGACGGCCCGACCTGTGGGACGACGCCGAGGCGGCCAAGGCGCTGTCTGGTGAGTACGCCAACGTGCGCGACGACGTCGCCACGTTCGACGCGCTGGCCTCGTCACTCGAGGACGTCGAGGTGCTCCACGAGCTGGCCCGCGAGGAGGACGACGAGTCGCAGGAGCCGGAGATCGCCGCCGGTCTGGCCGAGGTCACTCGGGGTCTGGACCAGCTCGACCTGCGCAGCCTGTTCACGGGAGAGCACGACGCGGCGGACTGCATCGTCCAGATCAACGCCAAGGACGGCGGCGTCGACGCCCAGGACTGGAGCGAGATGCTGCTGCGGATGTACGAGCGCTGGGCCGAGCGCAAACGATTCCGGTTCGGCGTCGACGCCGTGTCGGAAGGCACCGAGGCCGGGATCTTGTCGGCCGAGTTCACGCTGGGCGGGCGCTACGCGTACGGATTGATGACGAGCGAGCGCGGCACCCATCGGCTGGTGCGGATCAGCCCGTTCGACAACCAGGGGCGCCGCCAGACCAGCTTCGCCGCCGTGCAGGTGTGGCCGGTGATGGACGACCCGGACGTGACGCTCGACGACTCGGACATCCGCATGGAGGTGTTCCGTGCCTCGGGCGCGGGCGGGCAGCACGTCAACAAGACGTCCTCGGCGGTGCGGTTGATCCACGAGCCGACCGGGCTGATCGCCAGCTCGCAGGAGGAGCGCAGCCAGCTGCAGAACCGGGAGAAGGCGCTCGGGCGGCTCAAGGCGATGGTCGCCGCCAAGGTCGAGGAGGAGCGGGCGGCCGAGATGGACGCCATCGGCGGCAAGCAGGCCCAGGTCGGCTGGGGCAGCCAGATCCGGTCGTATGTTCTGCAGCCGTACCAGATGGTCAAGGATCTGCGCACCGACGTCGAGGCAGGCAACGTCGCCGGCGTCCTCGACGGCGACCTCGACGAGTTCATGGAGGGCTACCTCCGGTGGCGGAGGGCCGGCGCGGACACCAGTTGATGCGGGTGCGGACCACGACGATCGGTGCCTATCCCAAGCCGGCCGGGGTGCCCGTGCCCGCTGGCTTCGACGTCGACCGGGGACGCTGGTGCTCGACCGTGACGCACGAGCCGGTCGGTGGGTGCCCGGTCGAGGCGGACGCAGCGATCGATCAGGCCGTGCGCGAGGTCGTGCGCGAGCAGGTCGACATCGGCATCGACGTCCTCACCGATGGCGAGCTCCGGCGCGAGCACTACCTCTGGTACCACCTGCGCCACCTTGCCGGCCCTGACTTCACGGACTTGGCCCCCAAGGTCATGCGCGACGGCGGGTGGGTCGACAGCGTGCCGGTCATGCGGGCGCCGATCAGCGCCGGTCAGCCGTTCCTCGTGCACGACTGGCAGGTCGCGCAGTCGGCCACCGACCGTCCCGTCAAGATGACCGTCCCGGGGCCGCTCACCGTCGTGGCCTCCACCGCCGACGGCTTCTACGGCGACGAGCGGGCGTTGGCGGCGGCGGTTGCCGACGCGCTCAACGTCGAGATCCTGCGTCTTGGCGCCGCCGGCTGTCGGCACATCCAGGTCGATGAGCCGGTCTTCGCCCGCCAACCGGCGGAGGCGCTGGCCTACGGGATCGAGCTGCTCGAGCGCTGCTTCCACGGCCTGGCCGACGGGGTCGCCCGGTCGGTGCACATCTGCTGCGGCTACCCGTCCACCCTCGACGAGCTCGACTATCCGAAGGCCGATCCAGGGAGCTACCTCCTCCTCGCCGACGCCCTGGACGCCGCCGCCGTCGACGCGGTCTCGATCGAGGATGCGCACCGCCACGTCGACCTCGGCCTGCTCGAGCACTTCGCGTCGACCACCGTGGTGCTCGGCGTCCTCGACATCGCCAGCACGCGGCTGGAGACGGTCGAGGAGATCCGCGAGCGACTCGTCGAGGCGCTCGACCACATCGACGGCGAACGCCTGGTAGCCGGGCCCGATTGCGGGCTCGTCATGCTTGGCCGTCCCCTGGCCGTGGCGAAGCTGGGCGCGATGGTCTCCGCCGCTCACGGCCTCGGGGACTGACCGGGATCACGGCGTGCCGGCCGGTAACCTGCTGGCCGCTTCGTCACGAAACTGACACATGATCCGACTCGAAAACGTCTCCAAGCACTACCAGCACGATGTCGTCGCCCTGCGCGACGCCAGCTTC
The DNA here is from genome assembly GCA_051005355.1 of Ilumatobacteraceae bacterium. Classification (GTDB taxonomy): domain Bacteria; phylum Actinomycetota; class Acidimicrobiia; order Acidimicrobiales; family Ilumatobacteraceae; genus JALZMG01. The sequence continues at coordinate 5,782 of JBPCJL010000351.1, read as the reverse complement.
GACGTGCCGAAGGGCGAGTTCGTCTTCCTCGTCGGACCGTCGGGTTCGGGCAAGAGCACGCTGCTGCGCCTGCTCAACCGCCAGGACCGCCCGGAGAAGGGCTCGGTGTGGGTGGCCGGCCGGAACATCGTCGACATGCCGTCGGGTCGGGTGCCGCAGCTGCGGCGCAACATCGGCAACGTCTTCCAGGACTTCAAGCTGCTGCTGAACAAGACCGTCTTCGAGAACGTGGCCTTCGCCCAGGAGGTCATCGGCAAGCCGAAGCACGTCATCGGCCAGCAGGTTCCGGCGGTCCTCGACCTGGTGGGGCTGGCGGGCAAGGAGGAGCGCTTCCCGCACCAGCTGTCGGGGGGTGAGCAGCAGCGCGTGTCGATCGCTCGAGCGTTCGTCAACCGCCCGCTGATCCTGCTCGCCGACGAGCCGACCGGGAACCTCGACCCGGCGACCGGCGAGGGGATCATGCGCCTGCTCGGGCGGATCAACCAGACCGGCACGACGGTCCTCATGGCCACCCACGACCAGCGGATCGTCAACATCATGCGCAAGCGCGTGATCCAGCTCGACCGCGGCGTGATCGTGCGCGACCAGGCTCGCGGGGTGTACGAGTAGATGATCTCCCGCCTCGCCTACACGTTCCGCGAGACGTGGGCCAGCTTCCGGCGCAACATGACGCTCACGGTGGCGGCGATCATCACGTCGGCGGTGTCGCTGCTCATCTTCGGCCTCACGCTCCTGATGCAACGCGGCTTCGACAACCTCCTCGTCGCCTGGGAGGGAGACGTCGAGATGATCGTCTACCTCAACTCGGCGGCGACCGACGAGCAGCGCAGCCTGGTGCAGAACGAGCTGGACGCCCAGACCCAGCTGGTCAGCGACTTCACCTACTGCGACACGACGTGCTCGCTCGCCGAAGCGCAGCGGCTGTTGGCCGGTGACCCGAGCACGCTCGAATTGCTGACCGAGACGAACATCCCGACGCAGTACAAGGTCGTGCCGACCGACGCCACCGACGTCGAGTCGCTGCGGGCGTTGCGCGAGGGGCTGCGCGAGCTGCCCCAGGTCCAGCGCATCGTGCTGGCCGACGAACAGCTCGACGTGATCTCCGGGCTCAAGGGCTTCGTCGGCCTGTACACGCTGATCCTGTCGGTCGTGCTGCTGTTCGCCGCCATCCTGCTCATCTGGAACACGATCCGCACCGCCATGTTCGCCCGCCGGCGCGAGATCGAGGTGATGAAGCTGGTCGGCGCCACCGACTGGTTCATCCGCATCCCGTTCATGCTCGAGGGACTGATCCAGGGGTTCATCGGTGGCGTGGCCGCCTGCGGCGGGCTCTGGCTGATCAACAACCGCTGGACGGCCGGTGTCGGCGAGTTTCCGCCGGACAGCGGCTTCGCCGCGCTCGTGGTCACCGACGGGTTCGAGTGGCGGGTGATGCTCGTGATCGTCGGGATCGGCATGGTCGCCGGCGCCATCGGCTCCGGCATCGCCGCGTCACGATTTTTGGATGTGTAGGACGGCTCACTGCGGCACGAGCCAAGAGCGTCAATGCCTCAGTTGCGTTTGTCGCTCCGCCGCTTCGGGCATGCGGCGGCGATGAGCATGTGGGACTACCGGGACGAGGTGGCGATGTCCGATGTCGGCATCGTCGGCTACGAGGTCGAGGCCAGCGACGGCCGGATCGGCAAGATCGACGAGTCCAGCGCTGATGCCGGCAGCGCCTACGTCGTCGTCGACACCGGGTTGTGGATCTTCGGCAAGAAGCGGCTGATCCCGGCCGGTGTGATCGAGCGCGTCGACGACGACGCCGAGCGGGTGTTCATCGGGATGATCAAGGATCAGGTCAAGGACGCACCGGACTTCGAGGAGGACCACCGGTCGCGCCGGGACGACTATGCCAACTACTACCAGCCGTACGGGCGCGCCGACGAGGTCACGTAGCCCCAGAGGTCAGCGCTTGCGGACCAGCGTCAGACCGTCCGAGATCGGCAGGATGCAACTCTCGACCCGTTGGTCGGCGGTGACGTGGTCGTTGAAGGCCCGCATGACCGCCGTCGTCTCGTCCGTAGCGCCCGGATCGGCCACCCGTCCGGACCACAGCGTGTTGTCGACGAGGATCAGCCCGGCCGGCCGCAGGCGCGGCACCAGCTCCTCGTAGTAGCTCACGTAGCCGGGCTTGTCGGCGTCGATGAAGGCGAGGTCGAACGACGTTCCCGATTCGAGTGCTTGGAGCGTGGCGAGGGCCGGGCCGATGCGCAGCTCGATGCGGTCGTCGAGGCCGGCCCGATGCCAGGCATCGCGTGCGATCGCCGTGTACTCCTCGCTGACGTCGCAGCAGACCAAGCGCCCGCCCGGCGCCAGGCCGCGGGCGATGCAGATCGACGAGTACCCGGTGAACGTGCCGACCTCGATGGCCTGCGTCACGCCGACCAGTGCGGTTAGCAGCGTGAGCAGTGCGCCTTCCTCGCTCGACACCTGCATCGCGGCGATGCGTCCGAGCTCGGCCGTCCGCTCCTGGAGTTCGCGCAGGACCTCGTCGGCGGGGGCGGCGTGGTCACGGAGGTAGGCGGCGATCGCGGGACTGACGATGCTCGGGCGGTCGGCCATGAGCTGAAGGTACCGTCGGCGGCGATGGAGTCCGGGCAGCTGTACGCCGCCGTCGGCGGGGCGGCGTTCTTCGAACGCTTGGTCGAAACGTTCTACGAGGGTGTGGCCACCGACCCCGTGCTGCTGCGCCTCTACCCCGAGGCGCCGGACCTGACCGGCGCGCGCCGGCGGCTGACGCTGTTCCTCATCCAGTACTGGGGTGGCCCGACCACCTACTCGGAAGAGCGGGGTCATCCGCGGCTACGGCTGCGCCACCTGCCGTTCACGATCGGGCCGGCCGAGCGGGACGCCTGGTTGACCCACATGACGCGGGCCGTCGAGGCCGTCACCGGCGCGCTGGCGCCCGAGGACGCCGTCGCCGTCCGCCAGCTGCTGCTCGGCTACTTCGTGCCGGCGTCGGAGCAGCTGCGCAACGACACGGGGCTGCCGATCAGCTCGGCTCGGAGGTAGGCGATGGCGGCGATCCGCGTGCGCGACCTCGTCAAGGACTACGGCGACGTGCGGGCGGTGGATGGCGTGTCGTTCGAGGTCGCCGACGGCGAGGTGTACGCCCTGCTCGGCCACAACGGCGCCGGGAAGTCGACCACGGTTGAGATCCTGGAGGGCCACCGGAAGCGGACGTCGGGCTCCGTCGAGGTGCTGGGCGACGACCCGGGCTCGGCCGGGCGGGGCTTTCGCGATCGCATCGGCATCGTGCTGCAGCGGTCGGGCCTCGAGGACGAGCTGAAGGTGCGCGAGGCCGTCGAGATCTACGGCGCCTGCTACCGCCAGGCCCGCCCGGCGGCGGACGTGATCGAGCTGGTTGACCTGACGGCGCAGGCCGATCGGCGCATCGGTGCCTTGTCGGGTGGCCAGCGCCGGCGCCTCGATCTCGCTCTCGGCATCGTCGGGCAGCCGTCGCTGCTGTTCCTCGACGAGCCGACGACCGGCTTCGACCCGGCGGCTCGTCGCAACGCGTGGGCTCTCGTCCGCCAGCTCTGCACTAGTGGCGCGACGGTGCTGCTGACGACCCACTACCTCGAGGAGGCCGAGCACCTGGCCGACCGCGTCGGGGTGTTGCACGACGGTCGGCTGGTCGCCGAGGGCACGCCGGCCGAGCTCGTCGGCGGCGGCGGGACCAAGGTGGGCTTCGTGCTGCCGGCCGCCGTCGGTCGGGACGACCTCGCCGGCATCGTGCCGCTCGACGCGGCGCTGGTCGGCGACCGGATCGAGTTCACGACGACGACACCGACCGCCGCGGTGCACGCGCTGACCGGGTGGGCGCTCGATCGGGAGCTCGAGCTCGTCGGGTTGACGGTCGAGCGCCCGTCGCTGGAGGACGTGTTCCTCGCCCTGGCGACGGACACGGTGGCGTCATGACGGAGGGGTTCCCGAGCGATCCGTCGCTGCTCGCGCGACAGGTGCGCTACCAGTTGCTGACGTTCGCCCGCACGCCGGTCGCCGTGTTCTTCACGGTGCTGTTGCCGTTGATCATGCTCGTGCTGTTCAACGCCTTGTTCGGCAACGACGAGATCGACACGGGTGCCGGCACCTGGCGCTCGAGCCAGTTCTACGTCGGCGGCATCGTGGCCTTCACCATCGCCTCGGCGACGTTCACCAACCTGGCCAACGTGGTGCCCATCCGACGAGAGGAAGGGGTGCTCAAGAGGTGGCGGGGCACGCCGCTACCGCCGTGGGTCTACCTGACGGGGACGGTGGTGACGTGCTTCGTGATCGCCCTCGTGAGCACGGTGGTCATGGTCGTCCTCGGCATCGTCGCCTACGGCGTTCGCCTCGAAGCCGCGAAGTTGCCGGCCATGATGCTGACGTTCGTCGTCGGTGCGGTCAGCTTCGCCGCCCTCGGCCTGGCCGTCGCCGGCCTCACCAGGACGGCCCAGAGCGCGTCCGCGGTCGCCAACGTGATCATCCTGCCGATGGCGTTCATCTCCGACGTGTTCATCCCGCTCGAGGATGCGCCGAACTGGTTGGCGGTCGTCGGCGACGTGTTGCCGCTCAAGCCGTTCGCCCGCAGCTTTCAGGACACCCTGAACCCGAACGTGGACGCCCCGGCGCTGGACGTCGGTCGGCTGGCCGTCGTCGTCGGCTGGGGCCTGGTCGGCGCGGTGGTGGCGATGCGCTGGTTCAAGTGGGAGCCGGGTCGGGCCGGGCCGACACGGCGACGACGTTCGCGGTCGGCGATCGAGACGGCCGGGTAGGTGGGTAAGGCTGTCGTGGTGGCCCATCCGGAGCTGAACGACGATCACGAGGCGCTGCGCAAGGTGGTGCGCGACTTCGCCGAGGCGGAGATCGAGCCGCACGCCGAGGCGTGGGATCGCGACCACACCTTCCCGGTCGACACCGTGCTGGCGATGGGGGAGCTCGGCCTGTTCGGCATCCCGTTCCCCGAGCCGTACGGCGGTGGCGGCGACCTGACGGGGCTGTGCGTGGCCATCGAGGAGGTGGCGCGAGTCGACCAATCGATGGCCATCACGCTGGAGGCGGGCGTCGGATTGGGGGCGGCGCCGATCCATCGGTTCGGCTCCAAGTCACAACGCGATCGGTGGCTGCCCGACCTGTGTGCGGGAAAGGCGCTCGGCGCCTTCGGGCTGACCGAGCCCGACGCCGGTAGCGACGCCGGCGGGACCAGGACGCGCGCCACGCTGGACGGCGGCGAGTGGGTGGTCGATGGCGAGAAGGCGTTCATCACGAACTCGGGGACGCCGATCACCTCGATCGTCACGGTGACGGCGCGCACCGGGCCGGAGGAGATCTCGACGATCGTCGTGCCGGCCGGTTCCCCTGGGCTGGTCGTGCAGCCGCCATACCGCAAGATGGGCTGGCACGCGTCCGACACCCACGGGCTGACGTTGACGGGCTGCCGGGTGCCAGAGGACCACCTGTTGGGGGACCGGGGCCGTGGGTTCGCCCAGTTCTTGGAGATCCTCGACGAGGGACGGGTGGCGATCGGGGCGTTGGCTGTCGGCGTGATCCAGCGTTGCGTCGACGACTCGGTGGCGTACGCCAAGGAGCGCCGGGCGTTCGGGCGGCCGATCGGTTCCCACCAGGCGGTGGCGTTCCGGTGCGCCGACATAGAGGTGTCGCTGGCGGCGGCGCGCCGGCTCGTGTACCACGCGGCGTGGCTGCGGGACACGGGGCGGCCGTTCAAGACCGAGGCGGCGGTGGCCAAGCTGTTCGCCAC
>JBPCJL010000350.1:0-5035 GCA_051005355.1 Ilumatobacteraceae bacterium | reverse complement strand
AGCACCAGTCTGAGCTACGGGCTCACGGCACCAATGAGGATCCGGGCTCGACAAGACGACACCCCACGAGTTTCATCCCCACGGGTGCGCCGCGCCAGCGGGGCATGGAAGCCTGAGCAGGCATTTCGCTAGGCGCATCGTCCGGCTCGTGCTGTCTCGTCCGGCCTGTACGGCGGCGGATTCTGCGTACATCTTTCATACCTCAGCGGTCCTCTCCGACGGTTCCATGCGACCCTCCAACGCTCGCTGAGGTGTTCCGATCGGGCAGGCGTCGTGCCGACGGGCCGGAGCTTCGCATCCCTCGTCGGGCCGACCTTGTCGGTGTTGTCCGCCGCCACACATTGACCGGCCGTCGCTGCCGCTACCTCGTGCCGTCACACATTGGCCGGCTGCCGCTATCGGCAAAGCCGGAGGTGAGGGCTTCGGGGAGGCACATTGGCCACTGCTCGCTATGACCGTCTCAGCTTGTGCGCACGCACGATGGCGGCGTGGACGCCGTCGCCGACGGCGTGGGTGCAGTCGATGGTGATCTCTGCGAAGCCGGCGGCCTCCAGCCCAGCTTCGTACTCGGAGATCGCGAGCGCGCCGGCGATGCAGCCGACGTCGCTTCCGCGTTGCGCGCGCTCTTCCGGCGCGAGTCGATCATCGGTGACGACGTCGCTCACGCCGATCCGTCCTCCGGGTCGCAGGAGGCGGTACATCTCGGTGAACACGGCCGACTTGTCCGCGGCGAGGTTGATGACGCAGTTGGAGATGACCACGTCGACGGACGTGTCAGGAAGCGGGACGTCGTCGATGCGGCCTTCGAGGAACTCGACGTTGGTGCTGCCCGCTTCGGCGGCGTTGCGGCGGGCGAGGTCGAGCATCTCGGGCGTGAAGTCGACGCCGTAGGCCTTGCCGCTCGGACCGACCCGATGCGCGGACAGGAGGACGTCGATGCCACCGCCGGAGCCGAGATCGAGCACGACGTCGCCAGGGGCGAGGTCGGCGACAGCGACCGGGTTGCCACAGCCGAGGCTGGCCAGCAGTGCTGCCTCGGGGACGTCCGCCGACCCGTACAGGCCCGGGCCGAAGCAGTCCGCTTCCTCGACGGCGCAGGCGTCGCGTCCGGTCGTGGCGATCTCCGCAGCGGCTGCGTAGCGACGCCGGATCTCGGCCTCCAGGTCGGATTGGTTGGTCATCAGCAGCCGTCCGTGGCGCAGGTGTCCCGGTCGTCCCAGGGGGCGGTGAGCGGCAGTCGGCCCATGATCAGTTCGGCCGCGCTCGGGAAGCAGTCGAGGCAGCGTTCGTTGATCCGCCACCAGCTGGTGTTGCCGGAGCGTTCGACGTGGACGAAGCAGGTCTCGCCGAGGATCTGCAGGTGGTGCGACACCGTCGACTGGCCGACGTCGAGCTGCTCGACGATCTCGCCGACGTTCATCGCCCGATTCCGAGCGGCGAGGAGGTGGAGGATGAGGATGCGTGTCGGGTCGCCGAGGGCGCGGAACCATCCCGCCCAGGTCGTTGCGTCCTCTCGCGTGACCGGTGTCGCCTGTGTCGTTGCCATCGACCATTGACGATATTCGATGCAAGCGCCAGGGTCAACATCGACAATCGTCGATCATCAGGAGTGTGAATGCGTTTGCAACTGGCCCTCAACATCGCCGACCTCGACGAAGCCGTTGACTTCTACACCCGCATGTTCGGCGTCGGCCCGGCGAAGACGAAGCCCGGTTACGCCAACTTCGCCATCGATCAGCCGCCGCTCAAGCTCGTGCTCTTCGAGGGCGCCGGCGAGAGCGGGTCGATCAACCACCTCGGCGTGGAGACCGAGACTGCCGACGAGGTGGTCGCCGCCGAGCGCCGCCTCGATCAAGCGGGGCTGACCACAAGCGGAGTGGATGACACGTTGTGCTGCTACGCCCAGAAGACCGAGACGTGGGTCCATGGACCGGACGGCACCCACTGGGAGTGGTACGTCAAGCACGCCGACGACGAGCAGTTCGCCAACGTCGTCGTCGGCCACCACGGCGATGGCGCCGGCACCACCTGCTGCGCCACCTGACCCTTCAGATAGTCAGCGAAGGTTGACTCACCCTGCATTGAGTGATCTACTGGCGGGGTGGATCAGATCTCGGTGGAGCGGCGCGCGGCCCGACACGCTGCACTGGGTGACCCCGTCCGGCTCGCCATCGTCGACGAGCTGCTGACTTCGGATCGTTCGCCGGCCGAGCTGCGTCGTGTGATCTCGGTCGAATCGAACCTCCTGGCGCACCACCTCGACGTGCTCGAGCGGGCCGGGCTGATCGGCCGCAGCGCGTCGAGCGGTGATCGGCGTCGGCGCTACGTCCACCTCCATCGCGAGGAGCTGCCTGGCCTCCTGTCAACGGCGGGCGTCGCAGGGCGGCGGGCCGTGTTCGTCTGCACCCACAACTCGGCACGGTCGCAGCTCGCTGCCGCTCTCTGGACAGCGCTCACCGATGCGCCGGCGAGCAGCGGCGGCACGCACCCCGCCGCCCGCGTCCATCCCGAAGCGATCCGTGCCGGCCGTCGAGCCGGCATCGACCTGAGCGGCACTCAGCCAAGGTCGCTCGGCGACGTATCGATCACCGACGCCCTCGTGATCACCGTGTGCGACCAGGCCCATGAAGCGCTTGACCCACCCTCGACGTGGTGGCACTGGTCGATCGCCGACCCGGTCAGACACCCGACCAAGGCCACCTTCGATCGCACCGTCGCCGAGCTGCGCGATCGCATCGACGCCGTCGCTGCGGCCTGATGACGGAGCTCTCCCGGCAGCCGGAGACGGGCACCGGCGCGCTACGTGTCGATCTCGGTCGCCGCTGCGCCGCCGAGGCGATCGGCACCGGCTTCCTCGTGCTCGCCGTCATCGGCTCGGGGATCATGGCCAGTCGGCTCTCCCCCGACGACACCGGGCTCCAGCTCTTGGAGAACGCTGCCGCCACCGCTGGCGCACTGATCGCCCTGATCTTGGGCTTCGGTGCGGTCTCGGGTGCCCACTTCAACCCGGTCGTCACCCTGCTCGATCGCGCCTTCGGCGATCTCACCAGCCGGGACACCGTCGCCTACCTCGCCGCCCAACTCGTCGGTGGCGGTGCAGGCGCCGTGGCCGCCAACGTCATGTTCGAGCTCCCGGCCATGGACCTCGCGACGACGACACGCTCATCGGGCGCGCTGTGGCTCTCCGAAGTCATCGCCACCATCGGCCTCCTGCTGGTCATCCACGGCTGCGTGCGCAGCGGCCGCAGCGACGCCGTCGCAATCGCCGTCGGGGTGTGGATCGGTGGCGCCTACTGGTTCACGTCCTCGACGAGCTTCGCCAACCCCGCTGTGACGGTCGGTCGCACCCTGTCGGACAGCTTCGCCGGCATCGCTCCCGCCTCGGCGCCCATGTTCATCGCCATGCAACTCGTCGGCGCCGCCCTCGCGTACGGACTGATCCGCTACCTCTACCCGAGACCAAAGGAGCTGCGCCGTGGCTGACCTGGACACCCTCGCCCTCGACCAGCAGCACGCTCTCCGCACCGCCGCCGTGAACCTGCATGGCGAGTTCGGAGACCACTTCTCCACCGAGACGATCCAACGGTTCCTCGAGACCAGCTACGACCAATTCGCCGACCGGGCGACCGTCCACAACTTCCTCCCCCTGTTGGCTGAACGCTTCGCTCGTCAACGCCTCCGCGCACTGGCCAAGGTCGAAGGCGTGGCCTTCCACGGCGTCCCGGCTGTGCGGTTCCTGTGCACCCACAACGCTGGCCGCTCCCAGATGGCGCTCGGCTGGTTCAACCACCTCGCCGCCGGCCGGGCCATCGCCTGGTCCGGCGGTTCCGAACCCGGCACCGAGATCAACCCCGCCGCCGTCTCCGCCATGGCCGAAGTCGGCATCGACATCACCGACGAGTTCCCCAAACCGTGGACCGATGAGATCGTCCGCGCCGCCGACGTGGTCATCACCATGGGCTGCGGCGATTCCTGCCCCCTCTACCCCGGCAAGCGCTACGAAGACTGGGAGGTGAGCGATCCCGCCGGCCTCGACGTCGCCGCCGTGCGGCCGATCCGTGATGAGATCAAGCAGCGGGTCGAGACAATTCTGGCGAGCATTTAGTTTAGATCTGCCCGCCGCACCGTCACGTGTTGCCCAGTTTGCGGCAGCTGAGGCTTCGCCAACCCGAACCGGCGGTTCAGGACGCGGCGGCACCATCGATCCGACACATCTCCTCCGTCCGAGGGACAGGGCTCGGCCGAAACTCGTCAGGGAAAGCTGGTCGCCGGCCCTCCCCCCGCGAAGCTGGCAGCGATGACCGGCGTGGAGGTGCTCGTCGCTCTCGCCATCGCCGTCGGGCTGGTGGGAGTCGTGGTGCCGGTGGTGCCGGGGTCGCTGCTCGTCTGGGCGGCGATCCTGGTGTGGGCCATCGACGTCGCGACGGCCACGGGCTGGGGCGTCTTGGCCGCTGCCACGGCCCTGATCGCTGGCGGCCAGGTCGTCAAGTACGTGATTCCCGCAAACAGCTGCGGGCAAGCGGAGTTCCCAACCGCTCGCTGGTCATCGGCGGGCTTATGGCCATCGTCGGGTTCTTCGTCGTCCCCGTCGTGGGCCTCTTCATCGGGTTCGTCCTCGGCATCTACGCGTCCGAGCATCAGCGGGTCGGCGCGCGGATGGCTTGGCCGTCGACGAAGGCCGCCCTGCGCGCCGTCGGTGTCTCGATGCTCGTCGAGCTCACATCCGCCTTGCTCGCCACGGCGCTGTGGATCATTGGGGTGATCATCCCGTGACCAGCGTCCTCGCCACGGCCGCACAGGCTCGTGCCGGACCTGAGAACCACGAGGCCGCCGACGGGATCATCAGCCTCCGCGCATGCGACCAACACCCCCGAGCGGCGCGCTACCTGGGTAGCGCAGACCCGGCGGTCTAGTGGTCCGTCGCGGATTTGATCTGGTGGGTCAGGGCGGCTCGTCCTCGTCTGACTTTGGCGATGATCTTGTTCGCTGGGGTGTGCCAGACGAACGGTTTGGGGTCGTCGTTCCAGTGCGACGC
>JBPCJL010000349.1:0-4727 GCA_051005355.1 Ilumatobacteraceae bacterium | reverse complement strand
GCTCGCCGGCGGGGATCCCGATGCCGTGGTCGGCGACCATCAGCTCGGCGTACGGCCCCTCGACCCTGGCCCTGACCTGCACGACGGAACCCGGCTCACTGTACTTCACGGCGTTCTCGACCAGGTTGCCGAGCGCCGAGACGAGCTGGCGGCGATCGCCGTCGACCCGGACCCCGTGCGGGAGCTCGAGAGCGTCGACCATGATCCGGCGCGCCTCGGCGAGCTGGCGGGTGCGGGCCACCGCGTCTTGCACGATGTCCACGACGTCCACGACATCGAGGCGCGGCTCCTCGCCGAGCTCGATCCTCGACAGCTCGAGCAGGTCGTCGATGGTGCGCGACACGCGCAGCGCCTCGTCGACCATCCGACCGGCGACCCGGTGGACGACGGCCCGGTCGTCCTCGTCGAGCAGCGCCTCGGCCAGCACGGCCAGCGCGCCGACCGGCGTCTTCAGTTCGTGGCTGATGTTGGCAACGAAGTCGGTGCGGACGGCGTCGACCCGCCTGCGCTCGCTGATGTCCTCGATGGTGGCGATGGCGCCGCCACCATCGAGCGGGGACGACATCACGACGACGGCCAGGCGAGGTGGTCCGTACAGCTCCAAGTGTTCGCGCGCCGACTGGCCCTGCGTCGCCTTCCCGACGAGCCGCTCCACCGCGGCGTCGACCAGCAATCCGAGGTGCGTGCCGGACAGCGCACGCGACGCCGGGTTGCGGTACCGGATCTGGCCGGACGGTCCGGCGACCACCACGCCGAGGGTCAGGCGATCGACCACGGCATCCCACGACGGACCGTGCGGCGCATCGGGTGCACTGGCCACGCGCCCACCGCGGCTGACTTCAGGGCGAACGGCGGCTGTTGCCAGCCGGGCGTCCACGACCGGGGGCGGGGCGACGGCTGCGCCCGACGGACGAGGCCGACGCCTGCGCAGCACGAGTGCCATCGCTGCCGCGCCGACCACCAGACCGACGACCAGGGCGAGCAGCGGCATCGTCCCTCAGTTGCTGGACGGTCAGTCCAGGTCGCTAGCGGCGGCGCGGTTGAACCGCGCCGCGCCCTCGTGCTCGGGCATCCAGCCCGTGACCAGGAAGCGGACGCGTTCGCCGATGTTCACAGCGTGGTCGCCGATGCGCTCGTAGAACCGGGCCACGACGGCCAGCTGCACGGCGACCTGCAGATCGATCTTCTCTCCGGAATGACTCTCGAAGATGGCGGCCACGAACTGACGCTGCAGGTCATCGAGGTAGCTGTCCATGTCCCACAGCGCAGCCGCCCGCACGGCGTCGCCCGCCAGGTACGACTCGGTGGCTTCGCGAAAGAGCTGCTGGGCCTGGTCGCCCATCTTCTGGATGATGCCGCGCAGCCGCGGGTCGAGGCGGTGGCCGTAGATCCGCCGTGCCGCCTTGCAGATGTTGACCGAGAGGTCGGCCGACCGTTCGATCTCGGCGATGATGCGCAGGGCAGCGACCACCTGGCGCAGGTCGCGAGCCACCGGCGACTGCAGGGCGAGCACGCGGTAGCAGCGCTCTTCGAGCTCGACCGAGCGGGCATCGACCTCGTCGTCGGCGCGGATGACGTACTCGGCCCCCTCGAGGTCCTGGCCGAGCAGGATCTCGGTCGCCCGGGGGATGCTCTCGGTCACGCCGGCTGAGAGCCTCGCGATCTCCTCGCGGATGTCGTCGAGCTCGCCGTGGAACTCGGCCCGAACGTCGCGGGTGACCACGGGCTCCTGGACCACGGCGTCAGGGGTGTTCGCCATCGTGACCTCCTAGCCGAAGCGCCCGGTGACGTACTGCTCCGTGCGCTCGTCGTCGGGGTTGGAGAAGATCTTCGACGTCGGGTTGTACTCGACCAGCCGACCGGTGCGCCGGTCGCTCTCCGGGTTGACCTCGGTGGTGAAGAACGCCGTGCGGTCGCTGACCCGCGCCGCCTGCTGCATGTTGTGGGTGACGATGACGATGGTGTACTTCGTCTTGATCTCCTGCATCAGCTCCTCGATGCGGGCGGTGGCGATGGGGTCGAGCGACGAGCACGGCTCGTCCATCAGGATGACCTCGGGCTCGACGGCGATGGCGCGGGCGATGCACAGGCGCTGCTGCTGGCCACCCGACAGGCCGAGGCCGGACGCCTTCAACCGATCTTTGACCTCGTCCCACAGTGCGGCGCCCTTGAGCGAGCGCTCCACGACCTCGTCCAACTGACCCTTCTTCTTCATCCCTGCGAGGCGGGGGCCGTAGGCGACGTTGTCGTAGACGCTCTTCGGGAACGGGTTGGGCTTCTGGAAGACCATGCCGATGCGCCGCCGCACCTCGGTGGCGTTGACGCCGGAGTCGTACAGGTTGACGCCGTGGTAGTGGATCTGGCCCTCGACCTTGGCCGTCTCGATGAAGTCGTTCATCCGGTTGAAGCACCGCAGCACGGTGGTCTTGCCGCAGCCCGACGGGCCGATGAAGGCCGTGATCTCGTGCTGGTGCACGTCGATGGTCACCTCGCGCACGGCGCGGAAGTCGCCGTAGAGGACGCTGAGGTCGTCGACGTCGAACACCACCTGCTCGGTGCCGGCGGCCCGCCGGTGGTCGGATGCCTCGTCGGCGAGGTCCAACGGGGAGGCATCGGCCATGGTGATCCTCGGCGTCGTCGTGGTCGTGGTCGTGTCCGTGACGGCGGCGGGCAGCCGCGGTGCAGTTACCCCCGTCAGGCTCTGGTCGCTCATGGTCTCACCTTTCGACTCGTCACGTCCCCACCCGTCGCTTCTCGAACCGGTTGCGCAGCAGGATGGCGGCGGCGTTGAAGAACAGCACCAGCACCAGCAGGGACAGCCCGGCCGCGGCGGCGGCGTTGGACCAGCTGATCTCGGCACCCGGCTGGTTCGGTCGACCCGCCCAGCTGAAGATCAGCATCGGGAGCGCCGTGAAGTTCTCGGTCAGGCCGGTGCGCGGCAGCAGGCCGGTGATCGCGCCGATGAGGATCAGCGGAGCAGCCTCGCCCAGCGCTCGTGCGATCGACAGCACGGTCCCGGTCAGTATGCCCGGCGCGGCGTACGGCAGGACGTGGTCCCGAGTCACCTCCCATCGCGACGCCCCGACGCCGTAGCCGGCGTCGCGCAGGCCCTGGGGCACGGCGCGGATGGCCTCCATCGATGTGATGATGACGATGGGCAGGACGAGGACGGCCATCGTCAGTCCGGCGGTGATCACCGTCTCGCCCGACGTCACTGGCTCCAGCCATTGGACGAAGATGATCAGGCCCAGAACGCCGTAGATGACGGCCGGCACCCCGGCGAGGTTGCGAATGTTGACGAGGATCAGCCGGGTGAACCGGTTGCGCGTCGACGCGTACTCCTCGAGGTAGATCGCCGCACCGACCCCGAGCGGGATGGCCACGATCACGACGCCGAGTCCGATGGCGATCGAGCCGTAGACACCCGGGAAGATGCCCTGCGCAGCCGGGTCCGAGCCGATCGTGCCGGTGAGGAAGTCGACACCTTGCTCCCGGAAGACGGGCACCGCTTCGACGATGATCTGAGTCAGCAGGACGAAGAGCACGAGCATCGTAACCCCGGCCGCCAACAGCAGCAAGACGAGGAGCACGATGCCTTTGACGTCTCGATCCCGCGAGGTCAGCCGAGCGGCCACGACGTCGCGGGCGGTGCGGCCGCCCACCGCAGGGGTCAACAGTGCCACGTGGCGCCTCCGTGCCTAGTACTTCTGCCGGACACGCTGCACGAAGCGATCGCCGACAACGTTGAGCAGCAGGGTGATGAGGAACAGCAGCAGGCCGACGACGAACAGCACGTCGAAGGCGGCCCCGCCGGCGGTGTTGTCGGTGCCGCCGGCGGCGTTGGTCATCGCCCCGGTCATCGAGAGGCCACCGTTCAGCGGGTTGAGCCCCGTGTACGGCCCCGAGCCGTCGTAGCCCGCAGCCATCGTCGCCACCATGGTCTCGCCGATCGCTCTGGAGACGGCGATGATGGAGGCGGCCACGATGCCGGACACCGCCGCCGGCAGGACGACTGAGATCACGGTGTTGAACTTGCGCGCGCCGCACCCGTAGCTCGCTTCGCGCAGGGCGCCCGGGACCGCGCTCAGCGCGTCCTCGGAGACGGCGGCCATGATCGGGATGACGAGGACCCCGATGCCGATCCCGGCGGCGAGCATCGACTTGGCGCCCTCCGGCTGCCCGAACACCCGGTTGACCAGGTCGGGCGCGATGAAGTTGAGCACGAAGAAGCCGACGATCACCGACGGGATGCCGGCGAGGATCTCGACGATCGGCTTCACGATCTTGCGCACCCGGCGCGGCGCGTACTCGGAAAGGTAGATCGCCGTACCGAGGCCGAGCGGGACGGCGACGAGCATCGCCACCGCACCCATGATGACGCTGCCCACGAAGATCGTGCGCAGGTCGAACCGTTCGCGACGCGGGAACCACCCGGTGTCGCTGAACAGGCCGAAGTCCCAGCCGACCTTGCGCAGGAAGTCGAACGAACCACGAACGAGCGCCACCAGGATCAGCAGGCTGATCAAGATGGACACCGCGGCGGCCACCTGAAAGATAATGCGCATCGTGCGCTCACGGTTGCGCTGTTTGCGGCTCCCTCGCAGGTCCTGCAACGTGAGCGTCATCCTGCTGGTCCTTCCGGGGGGTGAGGGGCAGGTGGGCGGGACCCCCGGGGGGAGAGGGGGTCAGTTCAGGGGGCACACGGCGAGGGGCGTCGCCGAGCGGCA
>JBPCJL010000348.1:0-7210 GCA_051005355.1 Ilumatobacteraceae bacterium | reverse complement strand
GGAGCTCCCCGTCGGTGCGGGTCCGTTTCTGACCATCCGAGTGTTTTCTTGCATCCGATTTTTTCGTGCGGAGCCCACCCGCACGAAACACTCGGATGCGACGAAACACTCGGATGGAATCACCAGTTGGGGTTGACGAGGACCTTGGTCTGGTCGGTCTGGCCGCTGGCCAGGTCGGCGAGGGCGGCGTCGAGGCCGTGCAGGCTGGCCGTCGACGTGTGCAGCGGGTCGACCACGACCCGGCCGTCGGCCATCATCCCCATCGCCAGCTCGAACTCCTCGTGGAAGTAGGCCAGCGAGGCGTTGAAGGCGATCTCCTTGATCAGCCACGTGATCGGGTTGATCGTGGCGTCGGTGTCGGGGACGCCGACGAGTGTCACCGCGCCGCCTCGGCGGGCCAGATCCACGGCCACCTGGATCGCCGCCGGCCGCCCGGCGCATTCGAACACGACATCCGCGCCCAGGCCGCGTGTCAACTCGGCAACAATCTCGGTCGCCGACGTACCGGGCTCGACCACGTGGTCGGCACCGAGTGCGGCGGCCATCGCCCGCCGGTCGGCGTTGGGCTCGATGGCCACGACGGTCCCGGCGCCCCCGGCGCGCACCCACTGCAGCGTGGACAGGCCGATCGGCCCCGCACCCTGCACGACGACGGTGTCGCCGAGGCGCAGCCGACTCATGCGCACGGCGTGGAAGGCCACCGTCATCGGCTCGACCTGCGCCGCCTGCTCGTCGCTGAGCCCAGGCTCGGTCCTCACAACGCGGGTGGCGGCAACGGCGAGGCGAGGGGCGAACCCGCCGTGCGGCGGGGCCATGGCGTCGCGACCGAGCGCCGAGAGGAACGCCACCTGGCACCGCTCGGCCTGGCCGGCTCGGCAGGCGGTGCACTGCCCGCACGCCGGCGCGGCGGCCACGACGACCCGGTCGCCCTCGCCGACGGACGTGACAGCGCCACCGACGGCCGACACCGTGCCGGACCACTCGTGGCCGCAGATGGCCGGGTTGTAGGGATGGCCCGACTGGTAGGCGTGGATGTCGGTCCCGCAGATCCCGCAGTAGGCGACGTCCACCACGATGCATTCGTCGGGCGGGGTCGGGTCCGGGAACTCGCGCAGCTCGACGGTCGAGGCTCCGGTGATCAGGCCAGCCAGCATGATGGCCATGATTGCCCGGTGATGTGGTCGTGATCGTCGTCGAAGCCGCCATCCGCCTCAACGACCCGAGCCGCCGGGCCAGCCTCGTGGCCGAGTCGGCGCCGATCCAGCAGTCGACGCGCGACGACGAGCCGGGCTGCCTCGTCTACTGCTTCGCCGCCGACCCGGTCGAGGAGGACCTGATCCAGGTCTACGAGCTGTGGACCGACGACGACTCGCTGCAGCAGCACTTCCAGCACCCGAACTACCACGCCATGCGCGAGCTGCTGAACGGCGCCGGCCTGGCCTCGGCCGTCAGCCGCAAGCTGCGCACCGACGCCGAGAGCCCCGTCTACGCCGACGGCGCACCCATCACCGGCTTCCCCGATTGAGGGCCGCTTGGGCTGGGACCCACCTCGTAGCGTCCTCGCCGTGGAAGCCACGGTCGATCAGCGAGGGCGCATCCTGCTTCCCAGACCGCTCCGTGATCGGCTGGGTCTCGTCCCGGGCGCCACGGTCGACCTCTCGTTGTACGGCGACGGCCTCCACCTCTCGCCGGGAGGCCGGAAGGCACGGATCGAAGAGCGGGAAGGCGTCCTCGTCGCAGTAGCTGGCACGGCGGTCACGGACGACGACGTGCTCAACCTGCTCGACTCGATCCGGCAGTGACCCGGTGGTGCGCCGACACGAGCGTGACAGTGCTGCTGACGTCGCACGGGGCGCGCGGGCTCGTCGGCCTGGCGTCGCTCTTCGCCGTCAAGGTTCCTCACCAGCTGAGCGCAACACCGCGCCGTAGCCGCAGACTGCTGATGGCGTTGCAGAAAACTGTCATCTCAGCCGCACTCTGCGAATCCGGTGACGAACAGCGCGCCGGAGCCGCACTCTGCGGCTGGGGCGCGTTCAGCAGCGTCAGTCCTTGATGCGCTCGTCCATCTGGTCGTGGTAGTGGGCGATCTTGCACTCCCGAGCGGAGAGGATGTGCTTCGTGTAGCCCGACGACCGCTTGGTGCGGGCCAGCTGGTCGTAGATCGAGATGTCCTCGCAGACCACCGCCTTGAGCCCTTCCCACTGGGCCAAGGTCGACTTCAAGTACTTGGCGTACTCGAGGTCGTTGGTGTCGCCTGGGTAGATGATCTCCCAGCACAAGAACCTGGTGCGGTCGACATCGATCGGGATCGGGTTGAACACCTGGATGTGCGGCGGGTTGCAGTTGAACACCGTGTTCGGGAACACCACGTAGTGGCAGATGGCGTTCTGGTGGTGGTCCCAGTCCTCTGCCAGCCGGTCGAGCTTGTCCGTGCGCGGCACGAAGCACATGTAGTTCTGCCCGACGATGTGGAACGACGTCTGGCGGAACGTCTTGCTCGCCTCGGCCCCGACGTGGTGCAGCTGGGTCACGTGGTACACCTCGTTGAACCCGTCGACGATCGCCTTGTAGTTGACCGGCACGTCGAACTCGAGGACCTCCTGGAGGACCATCTCCTCCATCTTGAATCGACCGAGGTCGGCCATGATCTCCGGGCCGATCCAGTCGCTCAAGGACGGTGCATCGGAGGGCCCGAGCAGGTTGATCCAGATCCACCCGCCCCACTCGTCGACGGCGACGGCGGGCGCCCGCACGTCGGCGAGGTGCGCGTCGCTGAAGTCCTCCCGCTCGGGGACGCCGACCAGCTTGCCGGTCGTGTCGTAGACCCAACCGTGGTAGGGGCACGTGAACCGCCGGGCGCCGCAGCCCGTCGCCGGTCCGACCAGCGCCGGTCCACGGTGCTGGCACACATTGTGGAACGCGGCTAGCGAGCCATCGCGCTGGCGGGTGACGACCACCGTCTCACCGTGCCCCTCGAACGTGATCCAGTCCCCGGGGTCCTTGGCCTGCTCGGAGCGCCCGGCGAGCAACCAGCTGCGACCGAGCACCCGCTCGCGCTCCAGCTCGAAGCGGATCGGATCGGCGTAGACGTCACGGCTCATCGTGCTCGGGCCGTAGTCAGGCACCTGCTCGACACCCGGGCCGAGCCGGACCGGGACGTCTCCTCGTGTCGGCGTGTGCACCATCAGTGACCCTCCCAGTTCGGTTCGTACAACAGCTGTTACATATCACTTGTGATACCGTCCCGTCAATGCCGAGGACCGTCGACGTCGACGTCCGCCGGCGCGAGATCGTCGAGGCCGCGGCCCGCCTGATCGCCGCCGGCGGCCTCGAGGCGGCGACGATGCGCGACATCGCCGCCGAAGCCGGCTGGACCACCGGCGTCGTCAACCATTACTTCGCCGACAAGCGCGAGGTGCTGGTGCGCACGCTCGAGCACTCGCTGCGCCAGCGCCGCTCGGCTCGGCGGACTGCCGGCCCGCCGCTCGAGCAGCTGCGCGCCGAGTTGGCGACGGCGCTGGCCCTCGACGACGACGCCCGTCGCCACTGGCTGGTCACGCTGGCGTTCTGCACCCAGGCCGCCGGCGACGCCGAGCTGTCGGTCGTCCAACGCGATGCGTATCGGGCCTTCCGCTCCCGCATCGCCTCGCTCGTCGAGCGGTGCCGGCCCGAGCTCGACGCCGTCGTCGAGGCCGAGCACCTCATCGCCACCGTCGACGGCGTCGCCCTCCAGGCGCTCTTCGACGACCGCTCGTGGCCGCCGCGCCGGCAGCTGGCCGTCCTCGACGGTCTCGTCGACGAGCTGGCCGCTGGTGCGTCAAGATGGCGCGCCCATGGTCCCGGGTAGCCGGCGACCACGAACCAGTCCGGGGGTCCCTATGGCCGACGTCAAGACCAAGCGCCCCAGCGCCGCCAGCAACAAGCACGAGGGCGACGGCGACAGGAAGAAGCACTTCGCCAAGGAGCTCGCCCGGCTGCAGGGCGAACTGGTGAAGATGCAGGAGTCGGTGCGCAACGACGGCCGGCGAGTCGTCGTCCTCTTCGAGGGACGCGACGCGGCAGGGAAGGGCGGCGTGATCAAGCGCATCGTCGAGCCGCTCAACCCCCGGTTCTGTCGCGTCGCCGCCCTCGGCACCCCGACCGAGCGGGAACGCTCGCAGTGGTACTTCCAGCGCTACGTGGACCAGTTGCCGGCGGCCGGCGAGATCGTCCTGTTCGACCGCTCGTGGTACAACCGGGCCGGGGTCGAGCGGGTGATGGGCTTCTGCACCGAGGACGAGCTGACCGAGTTCTTCCGCTCCTGCCCGCAGTTCGAGGAGACGCTGATCCGCTCGGGCCTCGTGCTCATCAAGTACTGGTTCTCGGTCAGCGACGAGGAGCAGGAGCGCCGGTTCCTCGGCCGCATCAAGGACCCGACAAAGAACTGGAAGCTCAGCCCGATGGACCTCGAGTCGCGGTCGAGGTGGGTCGACTACTCGCGGGCCAAGGACGACATGTTCCACCACACCGACACCAAGCGGTCCCCGTGGTGGGTGGTGCAGGCCGACGACAAAGCGACCGCCCGCCTCAACTGCATCAGCCACCTGCTGAGCATGATCCCCTACACCGAGCCCGAGTCACCCGACATCGCCGTGCCGGCGAGGCAGGACGACACCGGCTACGTCCGCCCACCGGTCCAGGACCAGACCTTCGTCCCTGCGACGTACTGACTCGTCAAGCGAAGAGCGACCGGGCTGACTTGTAGTCGGCCTTGCCGTTGGGAGCTCGCGGCACGACGTCGACGGCACGCAGCTGCTTGGGGACCTTGTAGCTCGACAACTTCGTCTTGGTGTGGGCGATGACGCGCTGTTCGAGATCAGGGTCGCCATCCGGCTGCGGTTGACCGGACAGCACGGAGAACACGCCGACCACGCGCTCGCCGAACCGTTCGTCGTCGACCCCGAACACGAGGCAGTCGGCGACGGCGGGATGGGTCTTCACGACCTCCTCGACCTCCTCGGGGAACACCTTCTCGCCCGCCGTGTTGATGCAGTTCGAACCCCGCCCCAGCAGTGTGATGGACCCGTCGGCCTCGACCATCGCCATGTCACCCGGGAAGCTGTAGCGCACGCCGTCGATGGTGCGGAACGTGCGCGCCGACTTCTCCTCGTCCTTGTAGTAGCCGAGCGGAATGTTCGGCCCGCTGACGGCCACGATGCCGATGTCGCCCGAGCCGGCCACGACCTCCCGGTCGTCGAGGTCGAACACTTTGGTCGTCGGCATGGCCCCGAACGACGCCGTCGATCCGACGGCGCCCTTGACGGCGATCTTCTGGGCCATCCCGCCCTCGGTCGACCCGAGCACGTCCATGATCACGGCGCTCGGCGTGAACTCGAGCAGGCCCTCCTTGACCTCGGTCGACAGCATCGCCCCGGTCGAGATGTAGGCGTTCACGGAGCCGACGTCGAACGGGGATCCGGCCCGATCACGCAACGCCTGCAGCATCGGTCGGCCGAACGCATCGCCGACCATCACGATCGTGTTGACGCCGCGCCGCTCGACGACCTGCCACAGCTCGGCGGCGTCGAACGACCGCCCCTCGAGCAGGGCGACCTCGCCGCCCGAGAGGTGCGGCAGCAGGGCGCCGAGCCACACCCCGGTGCCGTGCATCAGCGGGCAGGCCGGAATCGCCGTCGACTGGCCGCCGTTGCCGACGGCCCCGGCCACGGCCTCAACCACCTCCTCGATCGACTGGAACGGCGCCCGACCCATCCCGACGGCGACGAAGCCGAGGAACCCCTCGGTGAACGGGCCCTGGGCGTACATCACGCCCTTCGGCATCCCCGTTGTGCCCCCGGTGTAGAGCAGGTAGACGTCGTCGGGATCGCGTTGGCGCCGCGGCGCGGGTGCACGCGCGGCGAGGACGTCGGCGAAAGCCTCGGCCCCGGTGACCTCGACGCCGCCCGGCGCCGGTCCGTCGTCGACCACGACGTACCACGTCAGCCCGGGCAGCCGGTCCCGGATTCGCTCGAGGCGGTCGCCGAGGCTGCGGTGGAAGACGATCGCCTCGCAGTCGGCGTTGTCCAGCAGGTAGGCCAGCTCGTCGTCGAGGTACCGGTAGTTGACGTTGACCGGGGTGACTCGCTCCTTGAAGGCGGCGTACTGCGTGATCAGGTACTCCGGGCAGTTGTACATGAACATGCCGATCTTGGAGCCGACGCCCAGCCCGTGCTCGGCCAGGCCGGCGGCCAGGTGGGCGGCCTGGTCGTCGTAGTCGCCCCAGCGAACGATCCGGTCGCCCTGCGTGATCGCCGGCGCGTCCGGGACAGCGTCGGCGATGGCCTCGAAGATGTCGGCGAACACCAGCACTGCGCCCCCTTGATGCACGTCCGGAAGTCGTCCGTAAGTTACGGGCCGTGCCCTCCGGACGACCAACGCGCCGGGTCCAGGCGGTGGTCTTCGACTTCGGTGGCGTGCTGATCACGCCGATCACGACCGGGATCACGGCCATCGCCGAGCGTCACGGCGCCGAGCCACGGGCGATGGTCGAGGTGCTGATCGGTCCGGAGAAGACCTTCGACCACCTTTGGCACCGCGCCGAGCGCGGCCAGTTGGCGGTGGCCGAGATCCAGGCCGCGCTCGGCGAGTACGCCACCATCGCCGGCATCGTGCTCGCCGGCGACGAGATCGATGTCCTGCTCGTGCCCAGCTATTCGTTCAACGACGCCGTCGTCGAGCGCGTGCGCACGCTGCGCGCCGAGGGGATCCGCACCGGCCTGCTGACCAACACCTTCGCCGAGTTCCGCCCGACGCTCGAGCGCGACCTCGACCTGTCGCTGTTCGACGCCGTGGTCGAGTCGTACGCCGTGGGTGCCCGCAAGCCGGAGCCGGCGATCTACGAGGCGATGGCCACCGCCCTCGGCGTCGACCACGACGAGATCGTGTTCCTCGACGACTTCGCCCAGAACCTCGCCCCGGCCCGGGCCCTCGGCTGGCGCACGATCCACGTCACCGACATCGACCAAGCCCTGGCCGAGCTGGACCAGATCATCGCCGGGAGTCCGTTCTGACGACGGTTTGATACCCGTGCGGGTATCAAACTGTCGTCAGAACGCGAGCACGCCCGCCAGGTGGACGGAAACTAACCGGCTGGTCAATACTGAGCCGATGACGGCGACGGAGCTGCGCCCGCGCTCACCGGGCATCACCTACCAGGAGCTCCTCGACGCCG
>JBPCJL010000347.1:0-6272 GCA_051005355.1 Ilumatobacteraceae bacterium | reverse complement strand
GCCGGAACCAGGCGCACTGCGGACCGGACCGGAGCCGCTCGACCGCCGCGTCCTCGGCCTGGCAGGCACCCTTGCCGGTGGAGCGGTACTTGCCGGAGTCAACAGCCTCTCCGGCGGCCGGATCGGGCTACCGTGCCCGTTCCACGCGATCACCGGCCTGAACTGCCCGTTCTGCGGCACCACGCGGATGGCGGCGGCTTTCCTGCAAGGAGATCCGGCCCGAGCGTGGTCCTTCAACCCACCCATGGCAGTGGTTCTCCCCGTCGTCGCCTTGCTGGTCGGGTACATGCTGCTGGCATGGACGCTGGAGTGGCTGCGCTGGTTCCGGCTGCCTCGGCCGAGGCCGGGTGCGCGGCTGCAGCGCGCCGTACCGATGGTCTTCCTGGCCGGGATGGCGTTGTTCGGCGTGCTGCGCAACCTGGTGTGAGGCTTGGCCGACTCGACCGACTCGACCGACTCGACCGACTCGACGGCGCTCACGCCGGAGTCGACGACGACGGCCGGCGACTCGTCGACGAGCGCACCGCCGGCCGGGTCCTCGACGACGAGCACTCCGCCGGAGACGTCGACGCCCTCGACGGGGGGGTCGACGACCACGGCCCCGCCGGCAGAGACCACCACCACGGCGGGATCGAGTGCGGACAGCACGGTGCCGACCACGTTCGCCGCTCTGCCCGACGGCAGCCCGGTGCCGGTCGTCGCCATCTTCGACGTCGGTCGAGTGACGCTCTCCGGCGCCGTGCCCGATCAGGCGGCGGTCGATCGCCTCGGCGAACTGGCACTGCTCAATGCGCGGGGCGGCCCAGACGCGAACACCCTGGTCAACAACTTGACGATCAACCCCGCCGTCCCCCGCAACGTGGGCGTGCGGGTGATCGAGGTGACCTCGATGCGCTTCCCCGAGGGCAGTTCCGAGGTGCTGCCGGAGCATGCGCTGGAGCTCGACCGGGCTTTCGCGGTCCTGAACGCGTTTCCCAGCCTCTCCGTGCTCGTGGTGGGTCACGCCGACCAGCAGGGCAACGACCTGGCCAACTTCGTGCTGTCCGAGGACCGGGCGCGGGCGGTGGTCGTGTACCTCGCGGCCAAGGGGATCGCGCCGTCGAGGTTGTCGTCGAGAGCCGTCGGGGAGGCCGACCTGCTGAGCATCGGCGACGACGACGCCTCGCTGGCGTTGAACCGCCGCACCGAGTTCATCTTCTACGGCCTCATCGACGTATGAGCAAGCGTGTCCTCGTCACCGTCCACGCTGAGACATCCGCCTCATGAGCGGGCCGAGGGTGGGGTTTGGTCGGACCGATGAGTGGCAACGGTCCCTCGTGGGGTCGGTGCAGGAGCACCGGCCCGAACGAAAGGACGACCCCATGAGCGGTAATGCCGATCAGGCCAAAGGCCGGATCAAGGAAGCTGTCGGCGATCTGACCGACGACAAGGACCTGCAGCGCGAGGGCAAGGTCGACAAGGGCGCCGGCAAGGTCAAGAATGCCGTGGACGACGTCAAGGACAAGCTGAAGGGCGAGTGACATCCGGCTGAGCTGAGAGGTGAGGGCACAGAGTCCCCTCACCTCTCACCTCAACGGCGGTTCACGGCGGCGGTGGCGTCGGGTCCGGGTCGGTACCGGGGGGTGAGGCAGGCGGTGTTGTCGGTGCGGCCGACGGCGTGGTCGTGGCCGACGGCGTGGTCGTGGCCGACGTCGGCGTGGTCGGCGTGGTGGGGGTCGGGCTGGGCGTGGTCGCCGTCGCCGGAGCACGCGCCGGGGCGCCGGGCTCTGCGCCCAGCTTGTCGACGGCATCCTTGGCCTTGCCGGACATGCCGTCGATGCGCTCGGCCTGGCCTGGCACCTTGCGCTCGAGCGTGTCGGACACCTTGTCGATACCGCCCTTGATCTGGTGCTCTCGTCCCTTGAACAGGCCCTTGATCGTGTCGAGGATCCCCATGGGGCGGCACTCCTTTCGTCGTCGGTCGCGGTCAGTGTGCCACGGCAGGCTCGCTCCGGTCACCGGTCGGCATCGAGCAGGGCCATCACGGTGGCGACGAGCCCGAAGAAGCCGACCAGGGCGAACCCGACGATCGTGGCGGCATGCGGTTGCAGGTCGAACGCCTCCGGGTTGGCGGGGTTGGCGTAGCCGGGTCCGATCGGGCTGACCGTCTGGTCCGTCGCCGCCGTGACCAGCATCCAGCCCGCCGCCACCGCCGAACCGATGGCCAGCCCGAGACCCCACCGGCGCACGAGCAGGAACCCGACGACGCCACACAGGGCGAGCAGCCCGAGTTGGACGGCCCGGCCGACGAAGAACACGAGTGGCAGGTCGACGCCCAGCGTGTCCGAGGAGTAGTTGCCGCTCCAGTCGGCGGTGCCCTCGGGCACCAGCGGGCCGCCCGCCGCCAGCAGCACCGAGGTGGCGCCGAGGGCGGCGATCCACGGATCGAGGCCCGATCGTCTCCCGCGGCCGGAACCGGCCAGCGAAGCGAGGAGCGTCACCACGCCGAGCGCGCCGGCGCCGGCCAGCACCCAGTAGCCGTACGGGCGCTCGATGGTCGCCATGATCGTGCTGCGCTCGGCGGCGGCGACGGGCAGCTCGGCCAAGCCGATCACGAGCGCCGCCCAGCCGGCCAACGCCGCACCCGCGCCACCGGCCAGACCGGCGCCCCAGCGGTAGCCGAAGCACCACGCACTCGCGCCCGCGACCATGGTGCCGGCGGCGATCAGGCCGGCGACGGCGTTGTTCGTGCCGAGGTCGTTGGCCTTCCACGGTCCGACGTCGAAGTCGGCGCCGTCCGCAGTGATCTCGAGCAGCGTGCTGAGCGCGCCCACAGCGGTCGCCGCGGCGGCCAGCGCGGCGAGGACCAAGAGGATCCGCAAGCGGAAGCGCGCCGGGCGGTCCTCATCAAACCCCCGACGCCCGGGGACCGTGACCGGCAGCTCGGTGGTGTGGGCCAGCTGCGCCGTCGAGGCGCCCTGGTCGACCGTCCGCATCGTCGTGGTGGCGTCGACGTCCTGGCGCCCGGCGGTCATCTCGATCGTTGCGTCGTGGGCGGGATCGCGGCGCTCCGTAAGAGTCGGACGCACCTGCTCACGCTCGCCGACGGGCGGCCCGAACGACTGCCGACGCGACTGCACGAGTGGCCGTGTCGGGTCGTCCTCGCCGGACTGGACCGGCGCTCCGACGGGGATCGGGCGCGTCGCCTCGGCGGCGTGCAGGGCCGTCCCACACTCCATGCAAAACTTCTGGCCGACCCGGACGTCCGTGCCGCAGGACGGGCACCGCATGGCGTCGAGCCTACGCACGGTGGTCGGCGCGACGCCCGCACCGTCGATCCAGACTGGCGATCATGACGATTGGTCGCTTCGCGCCGTGACCACTGGTCGCTTCGCTCCGTCGCCGACCGGCCCGCTGCACGTCGGGAACCTGCGCACGGCGCTCATCGCGTGGCTGGTGGCGAGATCGGCGGGCGGCTCCTTCCTCCTGCGGATGGAGGATCTGGACGCCGCCACGTCGTCGGAGCGCCATGAACGGTCCCAGCTCGACGATCTGGCCGTGCTCGGCATCGATCACGACGGCACGGTGGTTCGCCAACGTGAGCGCGCCCGTCACTACGACACCGCCATCGCCACGCTGGTCGAGCGCGGCCTGACCTACGAGTGCTACTGCACGCGCCGCGAGATCCGCCTCGAGATCGAGCGGGCCGTCAGCGCGCCCCATGGACCGATCGGGGCGTACCCCGGCACCTGCCGGGACCTCACGCCGGCGCAGCGCGCCGCCCGTCGATCGGAGCGCCCGCCGGCCTTCCGGCTGCGCGCCGACGACAT
Source organism: Ilumatobacteraceae bacterium (assembly GCA_051005355.1). Lineage (GTDB taxonomy): Bacteria > Actinomycetota > Acidimicrobiia > Acidimicrobiales > Ilumatobacteraceae > JALZMG01. The sequence goes on along the minus strand of JBPCJL010000347.1, from coordinate 2,463 downwards.
CGAGGTCACTGTCGGCGACGAGTTTGCCGGCACCTGTACCGGTGTCGTCGACGACTTCGTCCTGCGCCGCAGCGACGGCGTGCCGGCGTACAACCTGGCCGTCGTCGTCGACGACGCCGACCAGGGCATCGACGTGGTGACGCGCGGCGACGACCTCTTGGAGTCCACGCCGCGCCAGGTGCTGCTGCAGCGCCTGCTCGGCGTGCCCACGCCGCGCCACGTGCACGTGCCGCTCGTGCTCGGCCCGGATGGGCAGCGCTTGGCCAAGCGTCACGGCGCGGTGACCCTGGCCGACCTGGCCGCAGAGGGCGTCACCGCAGCGCGGGTGCGCGACGCCTTGATCGCCTCGCTCGGCCTGTCGCCCGCCCCCGACCTCTACCACCTCGCCGGCAGCTTCGACCTCGAGACCGTCCGCCGCCGCGGTCGCCGCCCGGTGACGATCGACGAACTGCGACGATTCTGGATGTGAGGGGCGTGAAGACCGACGAGCTGGCCCGGATCCTCGCCTACGCCGACGCCATCGACCCGCGCGCCAGTGTCATCGCCATCGGACCGGAGCTGCTCGTCGTGCCGTTCTGGACACCGGAGTTCTGCCGCGCGGTGGTTCGGGCGGCCGGACTGGTCGGCTTCCGGGCGGATGCCGACGATCCCGTCCCCGGCCGGGAGGTCCCGCTGACCGCCATCAGCCCCCAGCTGTTCCGTCACGTCGAGGAGGACATCGGCCGGCGGATCTGGCCCCAGCTGCAGGCGCACTGGCCGCTGATCGACTTCCACGGCCTGCGGGATGCGTTCGTGATCCGCTACGCCATCGGTGAGCAGGAGTCGCTGCGTCAGCACCACGACGTGGCGCAGGTGTCGGCGACCGTCCGGCTCGACGACGACCACCACGGGGCCGAGCTGCGCTTCCCGCGCCAGGGCGTCGACACGGCTGAGCTCGCCGTCGGCGAACTGTTGGCGTGGCCATCGATGGTCACCCACCCGCACGAGACGGCACCGCTGCGCCGCGGTGTCCGCCACGGGTTGACCATCTGGTGCGAGCTCCCGCTCTCCGGACTGGCCTAGGTCGCCGTCATGGGATCTCCACACGAGTGCAACGGGGCATGCCAGCCGCCGATGGGGGGACATCGGTAACCTTCGCCAGGGTGGTGCACCTGAAGATGCGCGTCTGTCGTGCTGCCCCGGCTCGGGTGCCCCTGCTCGGCGCGTGCGCCCTGGCCGTCGTCACGCTCAGCGCCACGGCGTGCTCGGCGTCGACCCGGCCGTCGATCGACGGTGCTGCCGGCTTCCGCCCCGCCGCGGCGGCACCGCCCACGACGAGCGCACCCCGGCGTACGACGACGACGACGGACGTGACCACGACGACCGCGCCGAGCTCGACGGCTGCACCCACGACGACGGCCGCGCCGACGACCACGGCACCGCCGACGACGACCACGCTCGCGCCGCTGCCGCCGTCGCCGGGCATCGAACCGATCGGCGCCGTGCCCGTCGCGCTGGCCGCGGTCGGCAGCAGCAGCGGCGCCGAGACAGCTCGAGTGCAGCAGCGGCTGCTGGACCTCGGCTTCTGGCTCGAGGGCGCCGACGGCCAGTTCGGGCTGACCACGGGGCAGGCCGTGATGGCCTTCCAGAAGTACCTCGGGCTGGAGTCGTCGGGCTCCGTCGACGACGTCACCGCCGCCTACCTCTCGGCGCTCGACCTCCAGGCGCACGGGCGGGCCGACGCCGGCACGATCATCGAGGTGGACAAGGCCCGCCAACTGCTGTTCATGGTCGTCGACGGCCGGACGCAGTGGGTGTTCAACGTTTCCACGGGCAGCGAGATCCCCTACACCGAGTTCAATCAGAAGGACCCGACCGTGATCGAGGAGGGCAGCTCCATCACGCCGAACGGGCTGCACGAGGTCAACCGCGAGCGACCGCAGGGATGGTGGGAGGGCGACCTCGGCCGCATCTACCGGCCCAAGTACTTCGTCGGCGGCGTCGCCGTCCACGGCTCCAACAGCGTGCCCAACTACCCGGCGTCACACGGCTGTGTGCGGGTGACCGTCCAGGCCATGGACTTCATCTGGGACCGCGGCCTCATGCCGATGGACATCCCGGTCTGGGTCCACCAATAGCTGCTTCTGTCCTCGGCGATCGGCCGAAGTGAGTCGATTCGGAAGGACAGAAGGACAGCAGCGGGTTTCAGCGGCGGCGGGCGCGGATCGGTTGGTCGGCGGCGGTCAGGCAGGCGCCGGTCTCGAGATCGAAGCGCCAGCCGTGCAGGGTGCACGTGAGCGTGCAGCCGTCGAGCTCGCCGAACACCGCCAGATCGGCGTTGCGGTGCGGGCAGCGCCGCTGCACGACCCAGCCATCGAGCTCGATGTCCGGCTCGACCTCCGTCGGCGGGTGCAGCCGGCGCACGGCCTCGGCCTCGGTGCGCCGCATGCGCTCGCGCGACAGCGACTTGAAGAAGTTGTAGAC
>JBPCJL010000346.1:0-3963 GCA_051005355.1 Ilumatobacteraceae bacterium | reverse complement strand
TCCTGATCCTGCCGTCGTTCGGCATCGTCAGCGAGGTGCTGCCGGTCTTCTCCCGCAAGCCCCTGTTCGGTTACCCGTTCGTCGTCTTCTCCGGTGCGGCGATCGGCTTCGTCGGCTGGGGGGTGTGGGCCCACCACATGTTCGCTTCCGGCCTCGGACCGCTGAGCGTGGCCGTCTTCTCCGTCGCCACCATGGCCATCGCCGTGCCGACCGGCGTGAAGATCATCAACTGGACGCTCACCATGTGGGGCGGCAAGCTCGTGCTGTCGACGGCGATGCTGTTCGCCATCGGGCTGGTCGTGCAGTTCACGATCGGCGGCCTGTCGGGCGTCACGCACTCGGTGGCGCCGTCCGACACCCAGCAGACCGACACCTACTACATCGTCGCCCACTTCCACTACGTGCTGTTCGGTGGGGCCGTGCTCGGCTTCTTCGCCGGGTTCTACTACTGGTGGCCCAAGGTGTTCGCGAAGTGCCTCAACGAGAAGCTCGGCAAGTGGAACTTCTGGCTGATGGTGATCGGCTTGAACCTGACGTTCGGCCCGATGCACATCGTCGGCTTGCAGGGCCAGCCGCGCCGGATGTACCAGTGGACGGAGGAGCGCGCCGGCGAGGGCTTCTTCAACATCGGGTTCTGGAACCGCATCGAGACGGTGGGTGCGTTCATCCTCGCTGTCGGGGTGTTGCTGTTCCTGATCAACGTCGTCTACACGCACCGTCGGGCGCCGGCGGCTCCGCTCGACCCGTGGGACGCCAGGACGCTGGAGTGGATGACGACCAGCCCGCCGAAGGCGCACAACTTCGATTCGCTGCCGACGGTTCACGCCCTCGACGAGTTCTTCCACCGCAAGTACGAAGACGTCGGGGAGGGCGACGAGCACGACCTCCGCCAGGTGGCCACGGCGGAGGAGATCCTGGCCGAGCAAGAGGCGGCGGCCGACCACCACATCCACCTGCCGTCGCCGTCGTACTGGCCGATCGTCGTCGCGTTCTCCCTGCCGATCATCGGCTACGGGATCATCTTCGAGCGGGTGATCTCCATCGTCGGCGCCGCGATCCTCGTGCTCGGCATCTTCGGGTGGGCGCTCGAGCCGTCCGTCGCCGACGAGTAGGACTACGACCCGCCGGAGCCCGAGCCGGGCACCGGGACCGCACTGGCCACGGTGGCGTCGTCATGACGGATGCGCCCGGGGACGGTCGGCCGGTCGAGGAGAAGACGCCGGAGCAGGGTGCGCCGGACCAGGGCAACGACCCGCCGCAGGGTGGCAACGCGATCACGGAGACCATCGACGAGATTCCCATGGGCGGCGTGCCCGAGCCGGGGGTCGCGCCGACGGTCGACACCGGCGAGGAGCGCACGGCGCTCACCGACATGCCCGAGGAGACGGCGCAGCGCGACACCGAGGGTGGTCACGCCGCCACCACGGGCATCTCCAACAACAAGCTGGCGATGTGGCTGTTCCTCGGCTCCGAGTGCCTGTTGTTCGGCGGGCTGATCAGCACGTACATGCTGTACCGGGGGCGCACGGCTGGAGGGATCGGGCCAGACCAGGTCTACGACATCCCGTTCACGTCCGTGTCGAGCTTCGTGCTCCTGATGAGCTCGCTGACGATGGTGCTCGCCGTCTCGTCCGTGGCCCGCGGCGACCTGCGCAACACGAAGCTGTGGCTGTGCATCACGGCCCTGCTCGGCGCCACGTTCGTCGGCGGCCAGGCCTACGAGTTCACGGTCTTCTACCGGGAGGGCCTCGGCTTCACGACGAGCTTGTTCTCGTCGAGCTTCTTCACGCTGACCGGGTTCCACGGCGTCCACGTGACCGTCGGCATCATCATGCTGTTGGCGCTGGTCGGGATGATCTCCCGCAACCGGGTCACCGGCGACCGGTCGGAGGTCGTCGAGCTGGTCGGCCTGTACTGGCACTTCGTCGACATCGTGTGGATCATCATCTTCACCCTCGTCTACCTGATCCCCGCATGAGCACGGTCGAGCACCAGCACCCGACGTCGGGTGAGGACCTGACCGCCGACGAGTACGGCGAGGACCACCACGGGGCGACCGACAAGCAGTACATCATGATCGCCCTGATCCTCGCCGCCATCACGGCCGCCGAGGTGACGCTGACCTACATCGACGTGGGTGCGCTGTTCCTGCCCGCCCTGCTGATCATGATGGCGGCCAAGTTCCTCATCGTCGTGAGCTACTTCATGCACCTGAAGTTCGACAACAAGATCTTCTCGTTCATGTTCTACCTCGGGCTCGTCCTGGCCGTCGGCGTCTACAGCGCCGCCCTGGCGACGTTCCAGTTCTTCGACGGGTGATGGTCCCGCCTCGCGACCGGGGGCGGCCGACGTGAGCGTCGTCGCTGCGGCTGACCCGTTCGCCTTCCAGGCCCACCTCGACGTCTGGCTGCTCGTGGCGGCGCTGACCGGCGCCTACGTGTACATGGTCAAGGTGGTCGGTCCGGACGCCGTGGCCGTCGGCCAGCCCGTCGTCACACGTCGCAACGTGATCGCCTTCGTCGCCGCCATGGCGATGCTGTGGGTGGCCAGCGACTGGCCCGTGCACGACCTCGGCGAGGGCTACCTCTACTCGGTGCACATGTTCCAACACATGATGCTGAGCTTCTTCCTGCCGCCGCTGGCCCTGCTGGCGACGCCGGAATGGCTGCTCCGCATCCTGATCGGCCGGGGCCGCCTGTACGGCGTGTTGCGCTGGCTGTGCAAGCCGGTGGTGGCCGGCGTCATCTTCAACGCGGCGATCATCATCACCCACATCCCCGGCGTGGTGAACGCGTCGGTCACCAGCGACAGCGCGGCGCTGCACTACGGGCTGCACGTCATGGTGGTGTTGGCGTCGCTGCTGATGTGGACGCCGGTGTGCGGGCCGTTCCGGGAGCTGCAGCTCGGCGCAGGCGGGAAGATGATCTACCTGTTCCTGCAGTCGGTCGTGCCCACGATCCCGGCCGGCTGGCTGACGTTCGCCGAGGGCTCGGTGTACGACGCCTACGACATCCCGACGCGCGTCTGGAACCTGTCGGTCACCACCGACCAGCAGCTGGCCGGGGCGATCATGAAGCTCGGCGGCTCGACGTTCCTCTGGGCGATCATCGTCGTGCTGTGGTTCAAGCGCTTCGCCAGTTCGCACGCGGACGAGCACACGTACCGGCGGGGACGGCTCATGCCCTCGGCCGAGATCGTCGGTCGTGACGAGGACCCGCTGACCTACGACGACGTGGAGCGTGAGTTCGCCCGCGCCCCGGCGGCAACCGAGCCGGACCGGGCGCGACCCGAGCGGTAGCGTCGCCCGCTCGTGATCGACGTCCGTCTGCTGCACACCGACCCCCCCGGGGTGCGGGCGGCGACCGAGCGGCGGGGCGATGCCGGCCTGCTCGACCAGCTCGACCAGGCAATCGAGTTCGACGGTCTCGTCAGGGCGATCACAGGGCAGCGCGACTCCGTGCGAGCTCGCGTAAACGAGCTCTCGAAGGAGGTGCGCGACCTCCGACGAAGCGGAAACAGTCGGGCCGCCGAGGACGCCCAGGTCGAGAGCCGAGGGTTGGGTGAGGCGGAGAAGCGTTTGGCCGGAGAGTACGACGAGGTGGCGGCAGCGCTCCGCGATGTCCTGCTCGGTTTCCCCAACCTGATCAACGCAGACGTGCCGGGCGGCGCGTCGGATGACGACAACCCGGTCGTCAACGGGCCGCACCACCTGCCGGCGTCATTTCCTGATCACCAGCGCGTGCCGCACTGGGACACGGCAACTGCGCTCGGGATCCTCGACCTCGAGCGGGCGATCAAGATCAGCGGCGCCATGTTCGTGATGACCCGCGGCGCCGGCGCCGCGCTCGGGCGGGCGCTGGCCCAGCCGGCCCTCGACCGCAACGCCGACGCCTTCGAGGAGAGCCGGCCGCCGTCGCTGGTGAACCCGGCCACGCTGAAGGCAAGCGGGCAACTGCCCAAATT
>JBPCJL010000345.1:0-14517 GCA_051005355.1 Ilumatobacteraceae bacterium | reverse complement strand
CCGGCTGCAGGACATCTTCGGGTCGGACAACTTGGTCGGCGAGCTGCAGTACCACGGCATCGCCGAGTAACGCCAGACCAACCCCCAGCTCATCGACTGCGCCCGGCGGATCCACGCGCCGCTGCTCGCCACCAACGACTCGCACTACACCCATCGCGAGGACCACGAGGCCCACGACGCCCTGCTGTGCGTGCAGACCGGGGCCATGCTCTCGGACCCCAAGCGGTTCAAGATCGAGGGCGAGGAGCACTACCTCAAGACGGCGGCCGAGATGCGCCATCTGTTCCGCGAGGTGCCCGAGGCGTGCGACAACACGCTGTGGATCGCCGAGCGGGCCAAGCTCGACATCGAGTTCGGCGCCACCCAGCTGCCCGAGTTCCCACTGCCCGACGGTTTCGCAGACGACGCCGCCTACCTGGCCCACGTCACATGGGCCGGCGTCCGCGACCGCTGGGGGGACGACGCCAGCGAGGCAGCCCGCCAGCGGGTGCAGTACGAACTGGACACCATCGCCGCCATGGGCTTCAGCTCCTACTTCCTGATCGTGTGGGACCTGATCCGCCACGCCAGGCAGGCCGGCATCCGGGTCGGCCCGGGGCGCGGGTCGGCGGCCGGGTGCGCCGTGGCCTACGCCCTGCGGATCACCGACATCGACCCGATCCGGTACGACCTGATCTTCGAGCGCTTCCTCAACCCGAGCCGGATCTCGATGCCCGACATCGACATGGACTTCGACTCGCGCTACCGGGACGAGATGATCCGCTACGCCGCCGAGCGCTACGGCCGCGACCGTGTGGCGCAGATCATCACGTTCGGCACGATCAAGGCGCGCAACGCCGTGCGTGATGCGGCCCGAGTCCTCGGGTACCCCTACAGCGTCGGCGACCGCATCGCCAAGGCCATGCCGCCGCTCGTGATGGGCCGCGACACGTCGCTCAAGCATTGCTTCGAGCAGCACCCGAAGTTCGCAGAGGGGTACAAGGCGGCCAGTGAGCTGCGGGCGATGTACGACACCGACGACGACGTGCGCAAGGTCGTCGACGTGGCCAAGGGCTTGGAGGGGCTGAAGCGCTCCGACGGGATCCATGCCGCCGCCGTCGTCATCACCAAGCAGCCGCTCACCGACGTCCTGCCGATCCAGCGCAAGCCCGAGAGCGGCCAGGACCCCGAGCTGGCCCCCGTCGTCACCCAGTACGAGATGCACGGCGTCGAGTCGCTCGGCCTCTTGAAGATGGACTTCCTCGGCCTGCGCAACCTCGACGTGATCAGCGACACCGTCGAGATGATCCGGTCCGGATCCGGGGTCCCCGACTTCGACGTGGACGCGATCCCGCTCGACGACGCGGCGACGTTCCGGCTGCTGCAGCGCGGCTCGGGCATCGGCGTCTTCCAGCTGGAGGGTGGGCAGATGCGGTCGCTGATGCGGTCGCTCAAGCCGACCAGCTTCGACGACGTCGCCGCCCTGCTGGCGCTGTACCGGCCCGGGCCGATGGCGGCCAACATGCACAACGACTACGCCGACCGCAAGAACGGCCGCCAGCCCATCGAGTGCGCCCACCCCGATCTCGCGGAGGTGCTGGGCGACACGTACGGCCTGATGATCTACCAGGAGTCGATGATGCGGGTGGCACAACGCATCGCCGGCTACTCGCTGGCCGACGCCGACAACCTCAGGAAGGCCTGCGGGAAGAAGGTCCGCGAGCTGATCGTCGTCGAGCGGGAGAAGTTCATCGACGGAGTGGAAGGCTCGGGCTACGAGCGGGCGCTCGGCACGCAACTCTTCGACGTCATCGAGCCGTTTGCGGACTACGCCTTCGGCAAGAGCCACGCCTACGGCTACGCCCTCGTCGCCTACCAGACGGCGTACCTCAAGGCCAATCACCCCGTCGAGTACTTCGCCTGCCTCTTGACCAGCGTCAAGAACAGCCTGGACCGGGCGGCCGTCTACATCTCCGAGTGCCGTTCCATGGGCATCCGCGTGCTGACGCCGGACATCAACCGCTCGGTGATCGACTTTGCGGCCCTGACCCCGGCCGAGGTCCCCGACGGCGTGACGCTGCCGCTCGGCAGCCCGGGAGCCATCACGTTCGGGCTGTCGGCCGTGCGCAACGTCGGGGCCGGCCTCGTCACCCTGCTGCTCGCCGAGCGCGACGCCAACGGTCCGTTCACCAGCTTTCACGACTTCGTCGAGCGGGTCCCCGAGCCTGTGCTCAACAAGCGCGCCCTCGAGTCGTTGATCAAGGCCGGTGCCTTCGACACGCTCGGCCACGCGCGCAAAGGACTGCTGGGGGTGTTCGAGCACATCACCGACGTGACGGTGACCCGCCGGCGCGAGCGCGACCAGGGCGTCATGAGCCTGTTCGGCGACTGGGGCGGTGCTGACGAGGTCGTGGCGGAACCGGGCTTCGACGAGCGGATGCCGGTGCCCGACGTCGAGTTCGACAAGACCGACAAGTTGCGCAACGAGAAGGAGATGCTCGGCCTCTACGTCTCCGACCACCCGCTGTTCGGGGTCGAGGCGGCGCTGCGGCGCAAGGTCGAGCACGCCATCGTCGACCTGGCCGAGGCGGTGGACGGTGCGAACGTGCACCTCGGCGGGTTGATCACGGGGCTGGCCCGCAAGTTCACGCGCAAGGGCGATCAGATGGCGGTGTTCGTGCTCGAAGACCTCGAGGCCAACGTCGAGGTGACGCTGTTCCCGCACGTCCTGCGCGAGCACGGCCACAAGCTGGCTGACGACCTCGTGGTGGCTGTGAAGGGCCGGCTCGATCGCCGGGACGAATCACGGGTGACGCTCATCTGCCAGTCGATCGAGGTGCTGCAGGCCCTCGACGCCGGGCCGGCGCCGCGCTTGCGCCTCCGCATCCCGTCCACGTCGCTTGACGAGCTGCGCATCGCCCGCCTCAAGCGGATCCTGCGCGACCACCCGGGAGCGTCGGAGGTCACGCTGGACCTCGGCCCCCAGGTCCTGCGGTTGTCAGACGACTTCCGCGTCGACGTCGACCGCGCCGTTGGCGAGCTGCGCATGGCCTTCGGCCACGACGCCGTCTCGCTGTAACCCAGCCATATCGCGTTCTGACGAAGATCTGGGGTGGTTTTCCACCCCGATCGCGCCACAGAACCGTCGAGCGGCCGCTCAGGGGCGTTGGGCGACCGACGTGAGCGCCTCCAGCGCCAGGCCGAGGTGGAGGTCCTCGGCCATCGCCCGCTGGAGTGGTCGCACGAGGGCGGCACGAGTGTTGCGCAACAGCAGTGGATGGCGAACCGCTAGGTCACCCGCCAGTTGAGCGGCCCGTGGCATCAGCGCCGCCGACTCGATGACCTCGCCCACGACGCCGCAGGCCAGTGCCTCTTGCGCTCCGAGGTGCTGGCCGGTGAGCAGGAAGTAGCGGCCGCGGTTGGGCCCGAGCAGCAGCGGCCAGATCACCTGCATGCCGTCGCCGGGCATCAAGCCGCTCGGAAAGTGGGCGACGTCGGCGAAGTGCGTCGCCGGCGTGCACAGCACGATGTCGCACAGCACGGCCAGCTCGGAGTGCACCACGACGGGGCCGTTCACGGCGGCGATCATCGGCACGCCGACGGACAGCATCCCCTCGACGAGCCGCCGTCCCTCGTGGATGATCTCGTCCCAGCCCGCCGGCGATACACCGCCGGCCGCCAGGGTCTTGGCGCCGCCGTCGGGAAGGGCGATGAACGTGTCGCCCGTACCCGTGATGATCACGACCCGGTTGTCGCGATCGGCGGCGACGGCGTGGAACAGCTCGGCCAGCTCGCGGTGCGGTAAGCCGCTCCACCACAGCGGTCCGCCCTTCGAATGGAGCGTGACGGTGAGGACCCCGGCCTCGTCACGTTCGAGCGCCGCCGTCTTGAACTCGTGCTGGTACTGGTTGAGCTGCACGACGCGGACCGTAGGCCTTCGGCCAAGCGCCGTCGGACCTGTAGAATCGCGATCTCCCCCGTGCCGACGCACAGATCGACCAGCGAAAGGGACGACGACGGGACATGGCCATCCAGGTGTACACGAACGACTCGTCCGCGCTGACCGACGGTGACCTCGACGAGCTGGCGTCGATGGGTGGCTCGTTCGGGATCGGTGAGCTCTCGAAGGCCAAGGAGGACTGGGTCCTCATCACGACGGCCAAGATCGAGGGCAAGCTGCACGGCTTCACGTTCTCCACGCTCGAGCGCATCGGCGGCACGCCGTGCGTCCTCCTCGGCCTGATGAGCGTCAAGCGCACGTCGAAGCGCGATCAGGTGCTGCGCGGGCTGATGGGCGAGGCGTACCACCGGGCGCTGATGGCGTTCCCCGACGAGGACGTCGTGGTCGGCGGCCGGTTCGTCACGCCGGGCGCCGTCGGGGCCTTCAAGGACCTCGACGACGTCACGCCGTCGCCCGGCGTGCGCGCCGTCGGTGAGGAGCGGGCGTGGGGCCGCCGGTTGGCCAAGCGGTTCGCGGTCGAAGGTGACTACGACGAGAAGACGTTCATCGTGCGCCGCAACGGCCAGGACGGCTTTCTCGACCACGAGGTGCTGAAGCCGGAGGCCGTCGACGCCGGCCGGCAGGAGCTGTTCGCCGCCGTACCGGCCGAGCGCGGCGGTTCCCTCATCGTCTACGGCTGGACGATGGCCGAGGACCTCGTCAAGCTCGGCGCTCGCGCCTGATCGAACAGGCCGCCCATGGCCGAGTTCGCCGACGTCGTGCGGAGTCGGCGGATGACTCGGGCGTTCGACGCCAGCCGACCGGTCCCGGCCGAGCTGCTCGCCGAGCTGGTCGACCTGGCGTCGCGGGCGCCCAGCGCCGGCAAGACCCAAGGCTGGCACCTGGTGGTGCTGCAGGGTGACGAGACGGCCCGTTTCTGGGACATCACGCTGCCGCCCATGCGCCGCGGCGCGTTCCGCTGGCAGCGCCTGCTCGACGCCCCGCTGATCGCCATCCCGTTGGCGGACCCGCGGGCGTACACGGAGCGGTACGCCGAGGAGGACAAGCAGGCGACGGGTCTCGGCGCCGGGACGGACGCGTGGCCGGCGCCCTACTGGACGATCGATGCGTCGATGTCCGTGATGACGATGCTGCTGGCGGCCGAGGACGCCGGTCTCGGTGCGCTGTTCTTCGGCGTCTTCAAGGGCGAGCGCCAGTTGCGCCGCGCGCTGGGGATCCCGCCCCACCTGGAGATGCTCGGAGCGGTCGCCCTCGGCTGGCCGTCGGCTGCGGAGCCGACCGGCGACGACACGCTGCCCGGCGGTGCCGGTCGCTCGTCTCGGCGGCGGCGCCGCCGTCCGGAGGAAGTGATCCACGCCAGCGTTTGGTGATCGTGCTGTCTGACGATCTGGTAGTCTGATCGCATGTCGACACAGATCGCGGTGCGGTTGTCAGATGAGGAACTCGCCGCCCTCGACTGGATCGTGGTCCACTGCCATTGGGATTCGCGTGCGGAGGCGCTGCGGACGGCGCTCGCCGAGCTGACTGAGCGCCTTCGGTCGGAGGAGATCGACCGCGCCATCATCGACGGGTACACACGCATTCCGGAGACCCAGGAGGAGCTCGACGAGGCCATGCGCTTGTCGATCGAGAGCATCCGTGAAGAGCCATGGGAGCGCTGGTGGTGAACCAGACGTGACTCCGCGGCGAGGGGAGATCTGGTGGGGGGAGGAGCCCGACGAGGGTGGTCGGCCCTATCTCGTGCTGACGCGCGATGCGGCGATCGGCGTGCTCAATCGGTTGCTCGTCGCGCCCGTTACGCGGACGATCCGTGGCATCCCGACGCAGGTCCCGCTCGGGCCTCGCGAGGGGCTGCCGACGGAGTGCGTCGCGTCGTTCGACAATCTGCAGCCATTCTCCAAAGCGCGGCTCACGCACCGCATGGGATCGATCGACGTGGCTCGTTCGGCCGAGGTCTGCGCCGCGCTGCGGGCCGCGGTCGACTGCTGAGGACCGCTAAGCCCGTAGCAGGCGGACGCGGGGGCTGGTCCAGGCCCGGGCGTTGGCGACCTCGTCGCGCAGGTTGGCCCACGCTTCGTCGGCGGTGCGGCCGGCGGCTGAGGCGATGGCCAACTCGCCGTCGTAACGCTCGGCCTCGGCCGTCCAGGTCGGCACCACCTCGAGCAGTCGACCGTCTCGACCGCGCACGTGGTTCTCCCGGTAGTCGAGCGTCGTGCGCCATCCGGCCCGCTCCAGCTGACGCCGGTCCTCCGGCTCCAGCATCACGCCGTGGCGGCGAGGCCGCGCGGCGGCGGTGTGGCGCAGGCTGGTGGCCATCCCCGAGATCTTGGACCCTGCGGCCTGTGGATCGTCAGTGCCGATTACCTGTGGGTTGCCTGGGGACGATCGGCCCCCCGTCTGTGGACAGGGCCGGCCGGCCGTCCACGGTTACGCCGCGAGCACCTTGCCCGCTGTTTCGCCGATCAGCGCCACCCGGCCCGGCACGTGGCCGTTGGCAGGAGCGTTGACGATGAACCCGTCGAGGCCCATGGCCAGGTCGTTGGCCAGCGTCTCGCCGACGGTGTCCGGGTTGCCGACGATGACTCGTCCGGACATCGCTGCCGGGTCGATGCCACGAGGCTCGGCGTAGGCAGCCAGCTCGGCCTGGGCCTCCTCCATCGTCGGCGCGATGCACACCGACCACAGGCGCGACACGGTGATCTCGCGCCGGTCGCGGCCGAGGTTGGAGCAGTGCTCGTCGAGCGCCTCGAGCTTGCGCGGGATGTCACGGGTCTCGGCGATCAGGTTCGACTCGTCGGCGTACTGGGCGACCATGCGCAGGGTCTTGCGCTCGCCGCCGCCACCGATCATCACCGGGATGCCGGACAGCGGCGCCGGGCGGTTGAAGGCGTCGTCCGTCCGGTAGTACCGGCCCTCGAAGGTGGCGTGTTTGCCGCGCAACATCGGGATGATGATCTGCAGCGCCTCCTCCAGCTTCTCGAACCGGTCGGTGAAGGTGCCGAACTCGATGCCGAAGGCGTCGTGCTCCAGCTCGAACCAACCGGCCCCGATGCCGAGCTGGGCCCGGCCGCCCGACACGACGTCGAGGGTCGTCACCGTCTTGGCCAGCACGGCCGGGTTGCGGTACGTGTTGCCCGTGACGAGTGCGCCGAGGCGCACGACCGACGTCTCGCGTGCCAGCGCCGACAGCAACGCGTAGCACTCGAGCATGTTCTGATCCGGCGTCCCCAGCATCGGCAGTTGGTAGAAGTGGTCCATCACCAGCACGGTGTCGAAGCCGGAGTCGTCCGCCTCTCGTGCCTGCGCGGCGATCACGTCGAACAGCTCGGCCGGCGCCGTGTCCGGGTACGTGAAGTTGGGGATCTGGTAGCCGAGTCGGGTCATGCGGCCAGGATGCCGTGCCGTGCGCGGCGAACCTCAGATGGGTGACAGCTGGGCGCGCAGGCCCTCGGGGGTGTCCTGCGGTGCCTGGCAGGCGTAGTCGCGACAGACGTAGGCCAGGCCGTCCCGGCGCCCGGCCCACAGCGGTGAGTCGTACGGCTCGCCCCAGGCCAGCACGACGGCCGGGCGCCAGCGGGCGGTGACGACGTCCACCAGATCGGGTCGGTCGCCGACGACCGCCACCTCGGTCACGCCGTGGCGCGCCAGCTCGGCGGCGGCGAGGGCGTTGGCGAAGGCGCTCGGTGCCTGGTCGACCACGGCGGCGACGAGCGCCAGGATGCGGTCGGCGTGGCGGGCGTAGCGGGTCTCGCCGGTCAACGCGCCGAGGCGGAGGAGGGCCATGGCGGCCATCGAGTTGGCCGATGGCGTGGCGTTGTCGAACAGGTCCTTCTGGCGGGCCACGAGCACCTCGCCGTCGTCCGGGGTCGTGAACAGGCCGCCACGATCGACGTCCCAGAAATGATCGAGCATGACGTCGGCGACCTCGATCGCCTCGGCGATCCAGCGCGCGTCTCCGGTCGCCTCGCCGAGGCGGGTGAAGGCGTCGACCAGCGCGGCGTGGTCGGCGGCCAGGGCGTCGTGGCGGGCCGGGGGATCACCGTCGGCGTGCCACGAGCGCCACCAGCGACCGTCCGGCCGCCGCAGCTCGACGCGCAGGAAGTCGGCGGCGGTGACGGCAGTGGCGATCCAATCCGGGCGGCGCAGCAGCGTCCCGGCCTCGGTGAGCGCCGAGATCATCAGCGCGTTCCACTCGGTGAGGACCTTGTCGTCGAGCCCGGGCCTCGGCCGCGCCTCGCGGGCGTCGAACAGCCGCTGGCGCGCCGCTTCGATGTCGTCCGGCCGCGCCAGCTGGCCGCGGGCGTGCAAGCGGTGGGGGATCGAGCGGCCCTCGAAGTTGCCGTCTCGCGTGATGCCGTACCAATCCAGCGCGGCGTCGGCGTCATCACCGAGCACCTCCCGCACCGCGTCCACCGTCCAGGTGTGAAACAGACCCTCGTGGCCGTGACCGTCCGGACCGGGGGAGTCGGCGTCCTCGGCCGAGGAGAAGCCGCCGGACGGCTGACGGAGGTCGCGCAGCACGTACCCGACCGTCTCGGCGACCACCTGGCGCCAGCGCGGCTCCTCGAGGGCAACGGCGGCGTGGGCGTACACGCGCACGAGCAGCGCTTGGTCGTAGAGCATCTTCTCGAATTGGGGCACCAACCACTCGCGGTCGGTCGAGTACCGGGCGAAGCCGCCGCCGACGTGGTCGTACATGCCGCCCGAGGCCATGGCGTCGAGCGAGGTCGTGACGATCTCGCGCTCGGCCGGGTCGCCGGTCCGCAACCAGTCGGCGAGGACGAGGTCGAGGCCCATCGTCGACGGGAACTTCGGGGCGGTGCCGAAGCCGCCCCACTGGCGGTCGAAGCTGCCGCCGAGGGCGCGGATCGCCGCGGCATGGACCTCTTCACCGGGCAGGTCGTCGCGTGGCTGCAGCCGAGCCGTGCGGGAGATCGCCTCGCGCAGCGCGGCGGTGTTCTTGGCCAGCTCGGCCCGCCGGTCGCGCCACGCCGCGGTGATTGCCGCCAGCAGCTGGAGGAACGTCGGCTGCGGGTAGTACGTGCCTCCGTAGAAGGGGTCGCCGGTCGGGGTGAGGAACACCGTCATCGGCCAACCGCCACGCCCGGTCATCGCCTGCACGGCATCCATGTACACGGCGTCGACGTCGGGGCGCTCCTCCCGATCGACCTTGATGTTGACGAAGTCGCGGTTCATCGCGGCGGCGACCTCGTCGTCCTCGAAGGACTCGTGGGCCATGACGTGGCACCAGTGGCAGGCCGAATAGCCGACGGACAGCAGGATCGGCACGTCCCGCCGCTCGGCCTCGGCGAAGGCGTCGGGCCCCCACCCCCACCAGTCGACCGGGTTGTCACGGTGCTGGCGCAGGTACGGCGAGGTCTCGGCGCCCAGCCGGTTCATGCGCCGGTGGCGTGGAAGCCGCCGTCGACGTGGACGATCTCGCCGGTGGTGGCCGGGAACCAATCCGACAGGAGGGCGATGCAGGCCTTGGCCACCGGCGTGGGATCGGTGACGGACCAGCCGAGCGGCGCCCGGTCGTCCCAGATGTCCTCGAACTTCTTGAACCCGGGGATGCTCTTGGCGGCCACCGTCTTCATCGGGCCGGCGGCGACCAGGTTGCAGCGGATGCCGCGCGGTCCCAGCTCCTTGGCCAGGTATCGGCTGACGCTCTGCAGCGCCGACTTGGCCACGCCCATCCAGTTGTAGGCCGGCCAGGCGACGGAGTTGTCGAAGTCGAGTCCGACGAAGGAACCGCCGGCGGACATGAGCGGCACGAACGCGTCGGCCAGCGCCTTGAGCGAGTACGTAGACACGTGCAGCGCCACTGCGACGTCGTCCCACTGGGCGGCGAGGAAGTCGTCGCCCAGGCAAACCTCGGGCGCGAACCCGATGGCGTGGAGCACACCGTCAACACGGCCCCAGCGCTCGGCGAGCGCGTCGCGAACTCGGGACAGATGGTCGGGCTGGGTGACGTCGAGCTCGAGCACCTCGACGTCGCCGGCGAGCTTGCGGGCCGTGCGGCGGGTCAGGCTGAGCCCGCGCCCGGCCCCGGTGAGCACGATGTCGGCGCCTTCGGCCTGAGCCAGCTGAGCGACCGAGAAGGCCAGCGAGGAGTCCGTGAGCACGCCGGTGACCACGATGTTCTTGCCGTCGACGACCCCCACCGCAGGGACGGTAGCTGCCTAGGCTCACCGCCCATGCGCATCGGCATCCTGGGCGGCACCGGTCCGGCGGGCAGCAGCCTGGCCGCCAGGTTGGCCAGCATCGGGTACGGCGTGATCGTTGGGTCCCGGTCGAAGTACCGGGCGATGGAGGCGCGCGACCGCCTCGTCGAGCAGTGGCCCGAGCTCGGCGAGCTGCTCGGCTACGGCGACAACGACGCGGCCGCCGACTGCGAAGTCGTCGTGATCGCAACGCCGTGGGATTCAGCGGCGACGACGGCGCAGGAGCACGCGGCGGCGTTGGCCGGCAAGGTCGTCGTCAGCATGGCCAACGCGCTCGTGCGAGTGGGCCACGAGTTCCAGCCGCTGGTGCCGCCGCGCGGCAGCGTGGCTGCGCACGTGCAGGCGGCCGTGCCGGGGTGTCGGGTCGTCGCGGCGCTGCACCACCTGCCGGCCAAAGAGCTCGGTCACCTCGGCGAGCCGATCGACTCCGACGTCTTGATCTGTGGTGACGATCCCGAGGCCGTCGAGGAGATCAGCGCGATCGTGGCCAAGATCCCGGGGTGCCGACCACTCGACGCCGGGGAACTGTCGAACGCCACCGCGATCGAGGCGTTCACGGCCGTGCTCCTGCAGCTCAACGTGCGCTACCGCACGCGGGTGGCGCCGAAGCTGACCGGGATCAAGCACGACCCGCGTGCCCCGGCGCCGTCCTGACGATCCCCGCCAGCCCGATGCGCCTCTACGACACGGCCCGGCGGGAGATCGTCGCCTTCGAGCCGCCCGAGCACGTGCTGATGTACACGTGCGGCATCACGCCCTATGACGCAACCCACCTCGGTCACGCCGCCACCTTCCTCTCCTTCGACGTGTTGCAGCGCCGCCTGATCGATCTCGGCCACACCGTGACGTGCGTGCGCAACGTGACCGACGTGGACGACCCGCTGTTCGCCAAGGCCCGTCAGCTCGGCATCCACTACCTCGACCTCGCCGCCGGCGAGGAGGCCCGCTTCGAGGCCGACATGGAGGCGCTCAACGCCTTGCCGGTGGCATCGGCGCCGCGGGCGTCGTCGGCCATCCCGGACATCCGCGGCTTCATCGGGATGGTCCTCGACCGCGGCTACGCCTACCAGGCGGGCGGCGCCGTGTACTTCGACGTCAGCAAGTTCGAGTCGTTCGGCTCGATCAGCCATCTGTCGACGGAGGAGATGCTCACGCTGGCCCGGGACGGTGGTGGCGATGTCGACAACCCGGACAAGCGACACCCGCTCGACTTCGTGCTGTGGAAGCCATCGGCGCCGGACGAGCCGTCGTGGGACACGCTGTGGGGCCCGGGGCGGCCGGGCTGGCACATCGAATGCAGCGCTCTCGCCCTGCGTGAGCTGGGCACCACGATCGACCTGCACGGCGGCGGCACGGACCTGATCTTCCCGCATCACGAGTCCGAGCGGGCGCAGTCGGAGGCGGCCACGGGGGCGCCCTTCGTGCGCCACTGGATGCACACCGCGCTGATCACGATGGACGGCGAGAAGATGTCGAAGAGCCGCGGCAACCTGGTGTTCGTCGACGCGCTGCGCAAGGAGTGGGACCCGATGGCCATCCGAATGGGGATCACCGCGCACCACTACCGGACGCCGTGGTCGTGGGACGACGAGCTGCTGCCGCAGGCCCAGACGCGGCTCGAGGCGTGGCGCGCCGCCGCGGGTGGTCGTCCGAGTCCGGTCGTCGACGAGGTGCGTGAGCACCTCGACGACGACCTCGACACGCCGGCCGCCTTCACCGCCATCGACGAGGTCGCGGCGCGCGGCCACGACGTCGCGGAGGCGGCCGCCCTGCTCGGCATCGAGCTATGAAGCCGAACCGGCTGTTCACGCCGCGGTGACCTGGTGGGCGATCGGTTGTAACACGGGCGGCCTACCATGCGGCTCGTGAAGGACGTTGGGGCTGGAAAAGCACAGGCGCGATCGAGGCGTGTGGTCGCGCCGATCGCTCGACGGCTGTGGTCGATCGACCGGCGGGGGTTCGAACGTCTGCCGGAGTCCGGTCCGGCCATCCTGTGCCCCAACCACATCTCGTTCCTGGACTCTGCGTTCCTGATGCTGAGCGTCCCGCGCAACATCAGCTTCGTCGGCAAGGCCGAGTACATGAACTCGTGGAAGACGAAGTACTTGTTCCCGCTGCTCGGCATGATCCCGATCGACCGGTCCGGCGGGGCGAAGTCGCAGAGCGCGCTGGATGCGGCGGCGCACGTCCTGAAGCGAGGCGAGCTGTTCGGCATGTTCCCCGAGGGCACGCGCAGCCGCGACGGTGTGCTGCACAAGGGTCGCACGGGTGCCGCCCGGCTGGCGATGGAAGTGGGCTGCCCGATCTACCCGGTCGGCATCACCGGCACGGCGGACATCCAGCCGCCGGACGCCAAGACACCCAAGCTGTTCCGGTCCTGCTGCATCCAGATCGGCCGCCCGATCAAGCCCGAGCGGTACCGGAGCCGGTCCGACCAGCACCTGGCGTGGCGCTCGATGATGGACGAGGTCATGTTCGAGATCCGGGACATGACGGGCCAGGAGTACCGCAACACGTACGCCGGTAAGCCCGCCGACGTCGCCGAGGCGCCGGTCACGGGCCGGCCGGCGAGCGTCCTCGATCCGATCGAGGTGTTGACCGAACGGCGCGAGCTCGTCTCGGCCTGATCCGGCTCAGCTGCCCTTGAACGTGGGCGCCCGCTTCTCGAGGAAGGCGGCCACACCCTCTCGGTGATCGGCGGTCTGGAACAGGCGGGCCAGGTTGGAGGTGACCCAGGCTCCGACGGCGTTCCAGTCGGGGTCGAGGGTCTCGCGCAGGCCACGTTTCAGCGCCTGGACGGCGAGAGGCGGGTTGGCGGCGATGCGACCGGCCAGCGCCGTTGCCTCAGCGAGCAGCTCATCGTGCGGCACGACACGCGACACGAGGCCGATCTGTTGCGCCGTCGAGGCATCGATCACGTCGCCGGTGAACAGCAGCTCGGCCGCCCGCTCCCGCCCGACCAGCTGGGCCAACCGGCCCAGCCCTGGGGCGTCGGACACCAGGCCGCGCAGCACGAACAGCTCGCCGAACCGGGCGCGGTCGGACGCCACCCGGATGTCGGCCATCAGGGCCAGCTCCATGCCCCAGCCGACGGCGGCCCCGTTGACGGCGGCGATCACGGGGACGTCGGTGTGCAGCAGCGCATCGGCGGCAGGCGTGAGGTGTGGAACGCGATCGCTCCAGTCTTCGGGCGGTCGTTCCGGACCGACCATCAGCAGCTTCACGTCGTCTCCGGAGCAGAACGCCGGTTCCGCCCCGGTGATCACGAGGCAGCGGACGTCGGCATCACCGAGCCCGCGCACCACCTTCTCCAGCTCTCGATAGGTCTGTCGGCGCAGGGCGTTGCGCGCCTCGGGACGGTCGAGCGTCAGCACGCCGACGTGTTCGTCCACCTCGAAGCGCAGGTCCTCGTACACGAGAGCACTCTGTCAAGCTGCGCCTCGTGACGACGCACCGGGTCCACCAGGTCAACGGCATCCGCCTGCACACCGTGGAGGCGGGCGAGGGGCCACTGGTGCTGTTGGTGCACGGCTTCCCGGAGTCGTGGTACTCGTGGCGCCACCAGCTGCCGGCCCTCGCTGACGCCGGGTACCGGGCCGTGGCCATCGACGTGCGCGGTTATGGCCGATCGTCCAGGCCGGCGCCGATCGACGAGTACCGGATGCTGTGCCTCGTCGCCGACAACGTGGCCCTCGTCGACGCGCTCGGAGAGCGCCAGGCCGTGGTCGTCGGTCACGACTGGGGCGCGCCGATCGCGTGGAACTCGGCCTTGCTGCGGCCCGACATGTTCCGTGCTGTCGGCGGGCTGTCGGTGCCGTACTCGCCACCGAGCGACACCCGCCCATCGGACGCCTTCCGGGCCATGGGCGGTGCCGAGGAGTTCTACATCGAGTACTTCCAGCAGCCTGGGCGGGCCGAGGCCGAGATCGAGGCCGACGTGCGCAACTGGCTGCTCGGCTTCTACTTCACGGCCTCGGGCGACGCACCGTTCCCGACGGACGGCAAGACGGTGGCGACCATTCCCCATGGCGGGCGGATGCACGAGCGGTTCCGTTATCCCGATGCGATGCCGGCGTGGCTGCCGGCAGCGGACCTCGACGTCTACGCCGGCGAGTTCGAGCGCACCGGCTTCACCGGCGGGCTCAACCGCTACCGCAACGTCGACCGCGATTTCGAGGAGCTGTCGGTGTATCGCCACGCACCGATCGAGGTGCCGGCGCTGTTCGTCGGCGGCGATCACGACGGTCCGACGATCTGGGGTCGACCGGCCATCGACCGGTTCCCGACGACGTTGCCCAAGCTGCACCGGTCGGTGATCCTCCAAGGCTGCGGCCACTGGACGCAGCAGGAGCG
>JBPCJL010000344.1:0-3856 GCA_051005355.1 Ilumatobacteraceae bacterium | reverse complement strand
GGACTGGCCGCCGGCGCCGGCGGCGACGTCGAGGACGCGGGACCGCTCGGTCACCCCGGCCGCATCGAGCATGCGCTCGGTGGCGTCGCCGAGCCACACCTCGAGGGTCGGTCCCCACCGGTGCCATGCCTCGGCGGCGTCCTCCCACTGCTGACGGGTGGTGGTCTTGTACTGGATCGGGTCGAAGCCCATCGCTGCCTCCTTGTGTGGTTCGCTCGACGGATAAGCGCCAGATCGGAGGTCACGGCCGGAAGTTCCGGCCTGGCGGATCGCCAGGCGCCGTTCGTCTGCTGTGGGCCAGAATGGGGTCTTGAACGAGCGGGGACCTACCGCTGAACTCGTCGGCCGGGAGTTGTTGCTGGGCCGTTTGGCCGTTGTGGTCGCGCGCGCCGTCAACGGTGAGCGGTCGACGGCGCTGGTCGGCGGTCAGGCAGGCATCGGCAAGACGTCGCTGGTGCGGGCGGCCGCCGAGCTGGCCGCCGTACGCGGGGCGCGTGTTGCCTGGGGCACGTGCGTGGAGGGTGCCGGCGCGCCCGGGTACTGGCCGTGGACGCAAGCGCTCAACGGGTTGGCTCGCGCCGTCGGCCTCGCCTCGTCACGGGAGCTGGCCGGAGAAGACGCTTCGCTTCTCGCCACCGTCGCCACTGCGTTGGGTCGCGCCGACAGCGGGGTGTCGGACCAGGCGCCGCTGCTGCTCATGGACGCCACGACACGATGGTTGGACGCGTTGGCTGCGGACGGGCCGGTGATGATCGTCCTCGACGACCTTCAATGGGCCGACGAGTCGTCGCTCGCCCTGCTCGACTTTCTCGTCGGCTCACCGCAGACCGGAGCAATTTGCATCGTCGCCGCATACCGTGACGACGAGCTGTCGGCCGTCGCCCGCGAACGCGTGAGCAGGTTGCTCGCTCACGCCGACCATGTCCACGTCGACGGGCTGGATGTCGTTGCGGTGCAGACGTTGGTGGAACGGGTGGTCGGTGCAGCGGCGTCGGCCGGGTCGAGGGGCGCGCCGTCGGCCGACGCCAACGCGTCGCCGCCCGCCGTCGTCGCCGGCCACCAGTCGAGCCACGACAGCGGCGTCTCGTACACGCCGACCGCCCGCACTTGCGCCGGTTGTCGCTGCGCCAGCGCGAGCGCCACGTTGCCGCCGTAGCTGTGCCCGAAGACGACAGCCGGGCGTCCGTCGAGCACCGCCGCCAGATCGCCGACGTGGGCCTCCATCGTGAACGGACCACCGGCCTCGACCGAGCGCCCGTAGCCGCGCCGGTCGTAGCGCACGACCCGATGATCGACGTCGAGCCGCCGGGACAGCTTCAGGAGCCCCGCCGACCGGTCCAGCGAACCGTGCACCAGCACCACCAGTGGCGCAACGACCGGGCCGGCCTCCTCGCTCCAGATCCCGGCGGCGACCACCCGTCAGGAGACGCGCACGACGCGCATGACGTCGGTCGCCGCCGTGGTGTGGCGATCCGGTGCGCCCGCCAGCACGAGCACCGTGTCACCTGGCTCGACCAGGCCGTGCTGCACGGCCGACTCGACCGCGAACCACACCATCTCGTCGCTCGTGCGGTACTCCTCGACGTGCAAGGACTCGACGCCCCACGACAGGGTGAGCGCAGCCACCGTACGCGGATCCGGCGACAGCCCGATCAGGCGGCACGCCGGCCGGAACCGAGCCATTGCGCGCGCCGTGCGTCCCGAACGGGTGCAGCACAGGATGGCGGTGGCGCCGGCCCCCGCCGCCGCCTGCCATGCGGCATGCGTCATTGCAGCCGTGATCCGGTCGGACGAATCGTCGTCCCAGGCCCGCTGGACGCGCCCGAGCCGCTCGGCCCACTGGCGATAGCTGGCCTCGGACTCGGCCCGCTCCGCGATGCGCCCCATCGTCGCCACGACTCCGGCGGGATCGTGACCGATGGCCGTCTCGCCCGACAGCATCACCGCGTCGGTCCCGTCGAACACGGCGTTGGCCACGTCGCTGACCTCGGCCCGGGTCGGGAACGGCGCGACCACCATCGATTCGAGCATCTGCGTCGCCGTGATGACCGGGCGCCCCACTTCGACGCAGTGGCGCAGGATCCGCTTCTGCAGGTGCGGCACGTCCTCCAGCGGGCAATCGATGCCGAGGTCGCCACGGGCGACCATCACGGCATCCGCAGCTTCTGTGATCGCCGGCAGCTCGGCCAGGGCGGCGCTGGTCTCGATCTTGGCCACGATGCCGGCCCGGTCGCCGACCA
This sequence comes from Ilumatobacteraceae bacterium, assembly GCA_051005355.1. Taxonomy (GTDB): domain Bacteria; phylum Actinomycetota; class Acidimicrobiia; order Acidimicrobiales; family Ilumatobacteraceae; genus JALZMG01. The sequence goes on along the minus strand of JBPCJL010000344.1, from coordinate 1,616 downwards.
CCGCCCGCAGCTCGTGCACGTCGTCGGCACGGCGCACGAACGAGAGGGCCACGTACTCCACACCGGCGTCGATGATCGCTTCGGCCAGCTCGAGATCCTGGTGTGTGGGCGCCCGCATCTGCAGCCGTTCAGCGGACAGGTGCACGCCGGGCCGGCCGATGACGCGACCGCCACGCTCGACGTCGGCGAGGACGCCCTCCGGCCCGACCGTGGTCACGCGCATCGAGATGTTGCCGTCGCCCAGCACGACGAGGTCGCCCACGTCGAGGTCGTCCGCGAGGTGCTCGTAGCCCACCGTGATGCGTTGGGCGTCGCTGGGGCCGTCGCCCGCCACGAGCGCGACGGACGATCCCGACACCAGAACCACGCCGTCGTCGGGAAACTCGCCGGAGCGGATCTTCGGACCCGGCAGGTCGGCCAGCACCGCCACCGGCCGCCCGACCGATCGCGCTGCGGCGCGCACCATCGCCAGGTGCTCGACGTGGTCAGCCAGGGGTCCGTGGCTGAGGTTGATCCGGATCACGTCGGCCCCGGCGCGCAGCAGCGTCTCCAGTTCGGCGACGCCCGGCTGCGCAGGACCGATCGTGGCGACGATCTTCGTGCGGCGTCTCACACCTGATATCTACTCCACCGGTGGAGCTGCTGCTGATCCGTCACGCGCTGCCGATGCGCCACGCCAGTACCGGCGGCGCGGATCCTGCACTGGCCGAGCTCGGCGTCGCCCAGGCCGCGCGGCTGGCGGAGTACCTCTCCACCGAGTCGATCGATGCGGTGTACGCCAGTCCGATGCGCCGGGCGATGGAGACGGCGGCGCCGCTCGCCGCCCGGTTCGGCGTCGACGTGATCGCCTCCGACGGTCTGGCCGAGTGGGACCGCAACGCTGACGAGTACGTGCCGATCGAGGACCTGCGCGCCAGCGGCGACCCCCGCTGGCAGGCGATGCTCGCCGGCGAGTGGATCTCCGACGAGGACCCGGTGGCGTTCGGGGCCCGGGTCGTCGACGCCGTCGAGGTGATCATCGCCGCCCACCCAGGACAGGTCGTCGCCGCCGTTTGCCACGGCGGCGTCGTCAACGCCTACCTCGCCCATCTCCTCGGGCGCAGCGAGGCCGGCGCCTTCTTCGCCCCCGACTACACCTCGATCCACCGCATCGCGGCGTCACGGCGCGGCCATCGCGCCATCCTCACCCTCAACGAGACCGGCCACCTGCGCGGCACGGGGCTGCCCGTCGGGCTGTTCGAGCGCGGCTGACGTGGCCGACCCGTCCGAGGACCCGACAGCTGGCCTACGGGCTTACCTCGATGCCTCGCCGTCGCCGTGGCACGCCGTCGAATCGTCGGTCGCCGCCCTCGACACGGCGGGGTTCATCGCCCTCGACGAGCGGGCGGCATGGACCGACGTTCCTGCGGCCGGCTACGTCAGCCGGGGCGGTGCGCTGATCGCCTGGCGGCGACCGACCACTCCCCGGTCGGCGCGCATCGTCGGAGCTCACACGGACTCGCCCGGCCTACTTCTGAACCCCGGTGGCGGCACCAGCCGGGCCGGCTGGCGCCAGCTGGGCGTCGAGGTCTACGGCGGCGTGCTGCTGAACAGCTGGCTCGATCGCGACCTCGGCC
>JBPCJL010000343.1:0-10778 GCA_051005355.1 Ilumatobacteraceae bacterium | reverse complement strand
GGCTCCGTCCATCGGGACGCGGCGCCGACTCGTGGCACCTCCTGCATCCCACCAACGCCCAGCAGCACCAGATCTACCGGTGGCTGCTCGTTCACAGCGACCCCCGATCGACCAGCCCGGTTCTCACCGGCGACAGCTTCTTCCACCTCAACGCCCTCGGCGAATCATTGCCGGGGCTCAACATGTGCGGTGCCGGGCGGATCGTGTGCCTGATCGACCCGATCGGCGACGTGTACGCCTGCCCGTTCGTGATCCACGACGAGTTCCGGGCCGGGTCCGTCCGCGACGCGGGTGGTTTCACGGCGATCTGGCGGGATAGCGCGCTGTTCCGGGAGCTGCGCCAGCCGCAGTCGGCCGGCGCCTGCGCCAGCTGCGACAGCTACGACGCCTGCCAGGGCGGCTGCATGGCGGCCAAGTTCTTCACCGGCCTCCCGCTCGACGGCCCCGACCCGGAGTGCGTCAAGGGACATGGCGAAGCGGTGTTGGCGGGGGTGAGCGCGGCGACCGTGCCGCGGCCGGCGATGGACCACTCCCGGCCCGGCGCCGGTCCGCAGCCGGTCCTGTTCACCCGCCGCTGACCCGCGTGCGACTGCTCGAGCCGCTCGACCTCGGGCCCCGCACCGCCCGCAACCGGGTGCTGTTCGGCCCGCACGTCACCAACCTCGGCGACGACGACCGGCAGCTGACGGCCCGCCACACCGCCTACTACGGGCGGCGGGCGCAGGGCGGTTGCGGAACGATCGTCGTCGAGGGAGCCAGCGTCCATCCGTCGGACTGGCCGTACGAACGGGCGCCACTGGCCGAACGCTGCGGCGAGGGCTGGGCCGCCGTGGCCGCGGTCTGCCACGACGAGGGCGCGCTCGTCCTCGCCTCGCTCGATCACGCCGGCGGCCAGGGCTCGTCCGCCTACAGCCAGTTGCCGCTGTGGGCGCCGTCGCGCGTCCCCGAGGTGAACACGCGCGAGGTGCCCAAGTGGATGGAGGCCGACGACATCGCGGCGGTGGTCGAGGGGTTCGCCGGCGCCGCCAAGCTCGCCGTCGACGCCGGGTGCGACGGCGTGGAGGTCAACGCCGCACAGCACAGCCTGCTGCGCCAGTTCCTCTCCGGCCTGACCAACCAGCGCGACGACGAGTGGGGCGCCGAGCGGACGAAGTTGGCCCACGACGTGCTGGCCGCAGTGCGCGCCGCCGTCGGCCCGACCCGCCTGGTCGTGCTGCGCCTGTCGTGCGACGAGCTGGCCCCGTGGGCCGGCATCACCCCCGAGCAGGCGCCGGCCCTGGCCGCGGAACTGGTGACCATCGAGGGCGGCCCCGGCGTCGACGCACTGGTCGTCACGCGCGGGTCGATCTTCTCGGTCGAGCAGACGAGGCCGGACTTCCACCAGCAGCCTGGTCTCAACATCGACCTGGCCCTGCTCGTCGGGTCCGGGGTCGACGTCCCCGTCGTGGTCCAGGGGTCGATGGTCGACGTCGAGCAGGCCGGGTGGGCGGTCGAGCAGGGCTGCGCCGGCGTGGAGATGACGCGGGCGCAGATCGCCGATCCTGACCTCGTGGTCAAGCTGCGCGCCGGGCAAGCAGCGCGCATCCGGCCGTGCACGAGGTGCAACCAGACCTGCCAGGTGCGCGATGTACGCAACCCGCTCGTCACCTGCATCGGCGAACCGTCGTCCGGCCGGGAGACCGAGGATCCGGATTGGACCCGACCGGCCCGGCGTACCCGCCACGTCGCCGTCGTCGGTGGCGGGCCGGCGGGGCTGGAGGCGGCGCGCATCGCCGCCCTGCGCGGGCACCGGGTCACGGTGATCGAGCGCGACCGGCGCCTCGGCGGGGTGGCGACGGTCGCTGGTCCGAACCGGCCGATCGTCGATTGGTTGGCCGGCGAGGTGGAGCGGCTCGGCGTCGACGTGCGAGTGGGGACGACCGAGATCCCGGCCGGCGCTGACGTGGTGGTGCAGTGCACTGGATCGCAGCCAGGGCGACCGGACCACCGGGTCGAGGACGGTGCCACACTGTTCGACGTGCTCGCGCTGCGCCGGGGTGAGGCACAGCTCCCGGCGGACGGGGACGTGGTCATCCTGGATCCGATCGGCGGCCCGATCGGTGTGGCGTTGGCCGAGGAGCTGGGCCGGCAGGCGGTGCTGGTGACCCAGGACCAGATCGCCGGTAACGAGCTGGCCCGGTCCGGTGACCTGGCCCCGGCCAACACCCGCTTGGCCCGGGCCGGGGTACGGATCGAACGGCGCACCATTCCCCGTGTCGTGCGGGCCGGTGAGGTCGAGGTCGAGGACCGCTTCAGCGGGGAGCGACGGACGATCGCTTGCGTGGCAGTCGTCGACTGCGGCTATCGACTGCCGGACGCGCCCTTGCCCGATGCGACGGTGCAGGCCGGGGATTGCGTGGCCCCGCGGACTGTCTACGAGGCGATCCTCGAGGGGCGACGGGTCGGCCTCTCGCTCTAGCCGGGCACGTCCTTCAGTGCCGTGCGGGCGGCGTGCCAGCCGCACATGCCGTGGACGCCGCCGCCTGGGGGGGTTGACGCAGAGCAGAGGTAGACGCCCTTGATGGGGGTTCGCCAGGGGTGGAGGGAGAGGGTGGGGCGGCGGAGGAACTGGGTCCAGTCGTTCATGCCGCCGGTGACGTCCCCGCCGACGTTGTTGGGGTTCTTGGCCTCGAGCTGGGCCGGTGCCATGACGTGTCGGTCGATCACGATGTCGCGGAAGCCCGGCGCGAACCGCTCGATCTGGGCCTCCATGCGGGGGAGCATGTCGACCGTGGAGCCGGCCGGCACGTGGGTGTACGCCCAGTACGTGTGCTGGCCGGGCGGCGCCCGCGTCGGGTCGAACCGGCTGGCCTGGGCCGTGATCATGAACGGTGCCTCCGGGTGCTGGCCCCGCCCGACCGTCGCCTCGGCCGCCGCCACCTCGGCCATGGTCCCGCCCACGTGCACCGTGCCGGCTTGCCCCACCCCGGCGACGCGCCACGGCACCGGTTCGGACAGGGCGTAGTCGACCTTGAACACGCCGGGACCGAGGCGGAACCGCTGCAGCCGCCGGCGGTATCGCGGCGGCAGCCGGTCGCCCGCCAGGTCGAGCAGCTGGCGAGGACCAACGTCGGCCATGACGATCGTCGCCGGCGGCAGGTCGCTGAGGCGGGCGACCCGGTGGCCGCAGACGACCTCGCCGCCGTGCTCGGCCAGGATCGCCACCAGAGCGTCCGTGACCGATTGCGAACCACCCTCGGCGACGGGCCACCCGACCGTGTGAGCCAGTGCCCCGAGGAACACACCGATCCCGGTCGTGATGGCCTGGTCGATCGGGAGCACGCTGTGTGCCGCCAGCCCGGCGAGCAGGGCCGCCCCGCCCTCCGTGCGCAGCGTGGCTCGAGCGGCCGCCGTCGAGCCCCACACGCCGAAGACGCCGAACCGGGCCAATCCGATCGGGTGGCCGGGAAAGGACAGGGGCGAGAGGAGGTCGTCGCTCAACCGCTGGTTCCCGACCAGGAACGGCGCCACGAACCGACGCCACGCCTTCCCGTCGCGACCGAGGCCGGCGACGGTCTCGTCGATCGAGCGGTGCAGCAACGCGGCCGTGGCGCCGACCGGGTGGGCGAGGGCGATGTCCGGCTGCACCCAGCGGACGCCGTGACGCTCGAGCGGCAGCTCCCGCAGGGCCAGCGACCCGATGCCGAGGGGAAGCACGGACGAGCAGACGTCGTGACGGAACCCGGGTCCGGTCAACTCGGCGGTACGGCACCCGCCGCCCGGCGTGTCCGCACCCTCGAACACGACGACGCGCCGCCCGGCCCTGGCCAGCGTGATGGCGGCGACGAGCCCGTTTGGTCCGGAGCCGATGACGACGGCGTCGTACTGCGTGCCCGCCGCCACGTCGAGCGACGTTAGAGGTTCAGCGGGTGCCGCGGGTCGCCCGGGCGGCGCGGGTACCTTCTCGGCCGATGTCGGCCCGGCGCATTCTCCTGCTGCTCGCCGCGTCATCGCTGGCCGCCTGCAGCACTTCGACCGAGCGCAGCGCAACCAGCACGCTGGCCCGACCCGCCGGCTCGGTGTCAACGGTCGCCCCGCCGGCGACGACGTTGACGACGCCGGCCATCCTGCCGACCACCACGGTCCCGGCGTCGACCACGACCACGCCGGTCACCGCGGTCCCGCTCACGACCACCGCCACGGCGACCTTCCCGGTGGTCGACGCGACCGCCTATGCCGTCTTCGACCAGCGCGCCGGCACGTTCCTCGCCGCCGACGACGGTGACACGCCGTTCCCGGTCGGCAGCTTGATGAAGCTGCTGGCCGCCGACGTCGTCTATGCCGCCGGTGATCCCGTCAAGCTGGTCACCGCTCCCGCCGGGTTGGCCATCGATCCAATGGAGTCGATCATCGGCATCGCGCCGGGTCAGCAGCTGCAGCGCGACACCCTGACGCGCGCCATGCTCGTCGTCAGCGCCAACGACGCCGCCCGGGCGCTGGCGTTCGACATCGCCGGCGGTGAGGCGGCGTTCGCCGAGCAGATGAACGCCCGCGCCGCCGCGCTCGGCCTCACCAACACGCGCGCCGTGAACGCCACTGGGCTGGACGCCGAGGGCCAGTTCTCGACGGCCAACGACATGGTCCGCCTCGGTGCGTTCCTGATGGGCAACCCGACGTTCCAGGCGGCGGCGAAGCAGGAGGACGCCACGCTCAACGGCCAGACGTTGCCCGCCACCAACGACCTGCTCGGCACGTACCCGGCCGCCGACGGCATCAAGACCGGGCACACCACGCAGGCCGGCTGGTGCATCCTGGCCTCGGCGAGCAGGGCCGGCCGGCGGATCATCGTCGCCGTGCTCGGCGCGCCGACCGAGGAGGCCCGCACGGCGGCGGCCACGGCACTGCTCGACTGGGGCTTCACCCAACCCTGAAGGGACGCGGTACAACAGGTGCCATGCGCCAGGCGAGCACGCCGAGTCCACGATGACCGTTCGTCGCCAGCCGCGCGCCGAACGGCCGCACATGCCCGGTTACGGCGTGGACACGCCCGAGTGGTCGCCGCTGCCGTGGTCTTGGGCGGCCGAGCGGCTGGCTGGCAACCGCAACTACTGGCTGATCACGGCGTCGGGTGATGCCCGACCTCACGCGATGCCGGTCTGGGGGGTGTGGGACGACGACGATCTGGCGTTCGCCTTCTCCTGCGGACCGCGCGCCCGCAAGGCGAGGAACCTGCGCGACAACCCCTTCGTGGTGTTCACCGTCGACGACACCGAGGAGTGCCTGTCGATCGAGGGGCAAGCCCGCGTCGTCCAGGCTGACGAGACCCGCCAGGACCTCTGGATCGAGCGCTACCTCGACAAGTACCGCTCGATGGCGCCGGACCTCAGCGGCGACTTCCTGCGCGAGAACCTCGTCGTCGAGGTGGTGCCCGACCGGGCCTTCGCCATCATCGAGCGCGAGGACGACTTCTCTCGACGGGCCACCCGATGGGTCTTCGACGATTGACGTGACGGAGTTCCGCCGTTCGCGACGATGAAGGTGCCGTGGTGGCAAACCCGGCCGTGGATCCCGGCGCCGTCCTGCTGTCGATCTACGGCGACGCCGTCGTCGAAGTCCACGGCTACCTGCACGCGCGATGCCGCAACCGGGACGGCGCCGAGGACCTGACGTTCGAGGTCTTCATGGGTGCCGTCGACGGAATCCGCCGCCGGCCGGCGACCGACGTCACCACGGCCTGGCTGATCGGCATCGCCCGGCACAAGTTGGTCGACCATTGGCGACGCAACGAGCGCGAGCAGCGCCGTCTGCGGGCCGTGGCCGACGATCCGATGCAGGACTCGCCCGCCGACCCGTGGGACGTCGAGCTCGACGCGCTGACCGCGCAGGACGCGCTCGAGCGGCTCGGTGCCCACCACCGCGCCGCGCTGACGCTGCGCTACCTCGACGGCCTGCCGGTGCGCGAAGTGGCGACGGTGCTGGAGCGAACCGAGGACGCCACGGAGGCACTGTTGGTGCGGGCGAAGCGAGCCTTCCGCGTCGCGTACGGATCGACCGAGGGGAGCGTTTCATGAGTGAGCGAGTCTTCGAGCGAACGAACCATCATTGCGGTCCTGTTTTGTCGCCGGCTTTGCGGCGACACGGTCATTGGTGCCGGGTGGCATGGCGTGCGTTGAACCCGAGGTTCAACTCGTTGGGGCACCAATGACCGTCGACCCGTTCGAGCGGCTGCGCCCGGCCGATCCGGCGCCGCCCGACGCGCGCTTCGTCAACCGACTGCGCCAGCGCCTCGAGGCCGCCCTCGATCTCGGCGACGTCCCCATCATCGACCTTCCCGAAAGGACCACCACCATGACTGACACGACCACCGCGACCATCACGCCCTACCTCTGCGTCAGCCCGGCCGGCGACGCCATCGACTGGTACCGGGACCACCTCGGCGCCGCCGAGACGATCCGCTACACCGGCGACGACGGCCGCGTCGGCCACGCCGAGATCTCCATCGGTGGGGCGATGGTGATGCTGTCCGACGAGTACCCCGAGCTGGAGGTCGTCTCCCCGACCACGCTGGGCGGCACCCCGACCACGCTGCACGTGACCGTGCCGGACGTCGACGCAACGTACGAGCGGGTCACCGCCGGTGGGGCGCGCATCGCCCATCCGCCCAAGGACGAGGCCTACGGGTTCCGCGGCTTCTCGATGGTCGACCCGTTCGGGCACCGTTGGATGATCCAGACCCCGACCGGCAATCCGTCGTTGGAGGAGATCCAGGACCAGGTCGACGACTACACGATCACCACACCCGACGATCGCTGACGGCCTGACGAGGTGAGATGAGAGATGAGCGGTCAGAGACCGCTCATCTCTCATCTCGTCCGCGACTGCTGGCCAGTCAGGGCAACCTGCGGACGGCGTCCAACGCGGCTTCGGCCAGCTGGGTGGTGCCGTCGCGAAACGTCGCCAGCTCGGCCTCGCCGACGCCCTGGTCACCCATGGCGCCGTGCAGGAACCGGGCGTACACGCCCTCGCTGATCACGGCCAGCCGCCACGACGAGAAGGCGACGTAGTAGTCGACGCCGGACACGTCGCGCCCGGTCCGAGTGGCGTAGCGCTCGACGAGCTCGGCGTACGTCGGGAACCCCTCGATGCCCGACGGGTCGTTGTGCCGGCGCACGGTCGCGCCGGGGTCGCTCCAGTAGACGCCGAGGTACCCGACGTCGGCCAGCGGGTCACCGAGGGTGCACAGCTCCCAATCCAGCACGGCGGCGATCCGCCCCTGCGCCGTGTCGGTGAGGCAGTTACCCAGCCGGTAGTCGCCGTGGGCGATCACCGTGCCCTGCTGGATCGGCACCCGCGTCGCCAGCCGTTCAGCGACCTCGTCGATCGCCGGCAGCTCGCGTGTCTTCGAGTTGGCCCACTGCGTCGTCCACCGCTTCAGCTGCCGCTCGACGTAGCCCTCCCGCCGAGCCAGGTCGCCGAGCCCGACCTCGTCGACGTCGACGGCGTGCAGCTCGGCGAGCACGTCGATGAGGTCGTGGCTCGTCGCCCTGCGCACCTAAGGTGGGAGCTGGTCGCCCTTGGCCGGGCTGTCGAGCACGACGCCGTCGACGAGCGCCATCACGTAGAACGGCGCGCCGTTCACGTCGTCGTCGGTGCACAGCCCGAACGTCGCCGGCACCGGGACTGGCGTGGGACCAAGCGCCGTGATGATGCGGTGCTCGCGCGCCATGTCGTGCGCCGTGGCCAGCACGTGGCCGAGCGGCGGCCGGCGCACCACAAGTCGCCGGCCATCCGAGCCGGTGACGGCGTAGGTGAGGTTGGACCGGCCGCCGCCGATCAGCTCGGCGTGGAACGGCCCGCTGGCCCCGTCGACGTGGTCCTCGAGCCACGCCCCGACCCGTTCGACGTCGAGCCCCGGCACCACGGCCCGGGACCGTAGCGGGCAGGTCCCGCACGGCTACTCGTGCAGGATCGGCACCGCCTCACGCTGGTCGCGACCGAGCAGCACGGCGCGGGTGACGGCCTTGCTGCCGTAGCGGTCGCGCACGCCGTCGAGGACGTGGTCGAGGGCGCCGCTGCCACCGCGATCGAAGGGCAGCGTGAGCTGCTGCGTCGTGTCCCCGTCGAGGTTCGTGATGGACAGTCCGAGCAGCGTGAGGCCGCGCTCATCGATCACGGGTCGCACCTCGGCCAGCAGGGCCCGCGCCGTGGCCAACACGACCGCCGTCTCGTCGGTGGCGTTGGCGACGGTGGCGGAGCGCGTGGCCCGAGTGAAGTCGCCGAAGCGCAGCCGCACGATGATCGTGCGCCCGAGCCGGTCCCCCGCCCGGAGCCGGCGGGTCACCCGGTCGACGATGCCGACGAGCACGGCGTCGAGGTCCTCCGTCGACCGGGGCCGCCGACCGAGCGCGTGCTGCGAGCCGATGGAGCGGTTCCGCCGCCCTCCCTCGGCCCGGCGCGGATCACGGTTGTGGGAGAGGGCGTGCAGGTGATGGCCGGCGGCCGACCCGAGCATCGCCACCAACGCCGGCTCGGGCAGCCGGGCCAGATCGCGCACCGTTTCGACACCTCGGGCGCGCAGCTTGGCGGCTGTCGTCGGGCCGACGCCCCACAGCCGTTCGACCGGCAGCGGGTGGAGGAACGCCCGCTCGCCCGCGGGCTCGACCACGAGTAGGCCGTCGGGCTTGGCGACGGCGCTGGCCACCTTTGAGAGGCACTTGGTCCGCGCCACGCCGACGGTGATCGGCAACCCGACCCGCTCGCGCACGGCGCTGCGCAGCGCAGCGGCGATCTCGGTCGGCGTGCCCGAGACCCGCCGCAGCCCGCCGACGTCGAGGAAGGCCTCGTCGATCGACAGGCCCTCGACGAGGGGCGTCGTGTCGTCGAAGACGGCGAAGACCGCCTTGCTGGCCTCGACGTAGGCCGCCATGCGCGGCGGGACCACGACCGCGTGCGGGCAGCAGCGCCGGGCCTGCGCACCGTCCATGGCCGAGCGCACACCGCACGCCTTGGCTTCGTAGCTGGCGGCCAGCACGACGCCGCCGCCCACGATCACCGGCCGCCCGCGCAGTGCCGGATCGTCCCGCTGCTCGACCGACGCGTAGAACGAGTCGAGGTCGGCGTGAAGGATCGTCGCGCTCGCTCGCACGAACGCATGTTCGCGCATTGGGGCGCGTGTTTCCAGAAGCGTTCAGCCAGGTCGGCCGACTCCGGTGACCTTCTCCCAGTTCACACTGACGACCTTGACCGTGCTGCCGCTGTTCGGGGCGTTGACCATCTGGCCGTCCCCGATGTACATGCCGACGTGGCTGATCGGCGAGTAGTAGAAGATCAGGTCGCCAGGACGCGCTTCTTGGATGGGGATGTGGGGGAGCGCTTCGTACTGCCGGAAGGACTGGTGCGGCAGCGCCACGCCGGCCTGCTCCCATGACCAAGCCGTGAGGCCCGAGCAGTCGAAGCCCACACCCGGCGTGCTCATGGCGTAGATCCACGGGACGCCGAGCTGGCCCATCGCCGCGTCGACGGCCGTCTCGGCCCGTGACGACGGCGGCGGAATGTCTGGCTGGCCGCCGCCATCGTCGGCGTCCGCGGCGTCAGCGGCGTCAGCGGCGTCGGCGTCGGCGTTCTCCTCGTCGGCGTCATCGGCGTCGTCGGCGTCGTCGTCGTTCTCCTCGTCGGGCGCCGGTGCCGGGGCCGCCGCGGCGGCGGGCTCGTCGCCGCCGCCGTCCTGCGAGGTGACCTCCTCCACGCCGGAACCGCTGCCGTCGCCCTCGTCGAGAGCGGCCGGCGCCGTCTCATCCGATGCCTCGTCGGGCTCGTCCGGCGCCGCCGGCACGGCCGTGGCCGCCGCTGGTGCCGCCGCCGGTTCGGCGGCCGCCTGCTCCTCGGCGGCGCGCGCCTCGGCCTCCGCCGCCTCGCGCAGCATCCGCTCGTAGGACTCGCGGGCCCGGCCCTCCTCCTCCTCCTCGATCAGGCGGCCCAGCTCGGACTCGGCGTCAGCGCGTGCCTGCTCGTACTCCGCCTTCCGGACGTCGTTGACCTGCCGCGCCTCTTCCACCTCGGTGGCGGCGTCGGCGGCGTCGGCCTGCCGCTGCTCGAGCGCCGACCGCTGGTCGCGCAGCGCCTCGACGGCCAGGTCGAGCTCGTCGGTCGTGGCGTCCCCGGTGCTCAAGGCCACGCGGGCCAATTGGTCGCGCTGCAACCGCTCGGTGTAGGCCCGCGAATCGGCGAACATCGGGCCGAGTCCGTCAATGCCGGCGCCCATGAAGGTCTGGACCGCCACCGCGCCCAGCTCCGTGCGCAACGCACCGACCTCGGCTTCGGTCGCCAGGACCTGCTGCTCGGCGGCGACGACCTCGGCGTCGAGACGGCGCTGCTCGTCGATCGCCGTGACGTACTCCTCGGCGACGATGTCTGACGCTTCGGCCAGCCGCTCGAGCTCGTCGGTCAGCTGCTCGACGCGCTGGCGCTGGTCCTCGATCGGGTCAGCGGCGACCGGCTCGGCAACGAACGCCAGCATGGCCGTGGCGAGGCCGGCGACCACCCCGACGCTCCACCGCCGGCGCCGCCCGACGGAGGTCCGCTCCCGGGTCATGCGAGCGTCGAGAGTAGCCGCGCGTGACGAAACCGTTTCGATCAGGTGACGGCCGGCGTCACCCTCACTCCCATTCGATCGTGCCGGGCGGCTTCGACGTCACGTCGTAGACGACTCGGTTCACGCCCGCCACCTCGTTGATGATGCGGTTGGAGATCCGCTCGAGCAGGTCGTAGGGCAGGCGAGCCCAGTCGGCGGTCATGGCGTC
>JBPCJL010000342.1:0-3508 GCA_051005355.1 Ilumatobacteraceae bacterium | reverse complement strand
CGCTGTCGTACAACCCGCTGAAGGTGTTCCTGCCGCTGGGGGCTGTGCTGCTGCTGGTCGGCGTGGGCAAGCTCGTCTACGACCTGGTCGACGCCGACTTCCGCGTCGCCATCAACACGCTGCTGATCCTGCTCGCCGCGCTGCAAGCGATCACCGTCGGCCTGCTCGCCGACCTCGTGGTGCGGGCGACGAAGCCTCCGACCCAGGTCCCGCCCGCATGACGGCGACGGCCGCGCCAACGACGCCGACCGGTAACACCTACGACAAGTACGCGTCGACGAACCCGCTCGAGCAGCGGATGATGCGCGGCTTCATGGGCGCACTCGACTCCATGCTGGACGACCTGGCGCCGACGCACATCCTCGAGGTCGGCGTCGGCGAGGGCCACGTCATGCGTCGGGTGCGCCAGCGCTTCCCCGGCGTGCCGCTGGTCGGGCTCGACCTGCCCGACGATGCACTGGCTGACGACTGGCGCGCCGAGCGACTGCCGTGCACGTTCGGCGAGGCGACGGCGCTGCCGTTCCCGGACGGCGCCTTCGATCTGGTGCTGGCGATCGAAGTGCTGGAACACGTGCCCGGTCCCGACGCCGCCCTGGCCGAGCTGGCTCGTGTGGGCACGGGAACACTGGTCGCCTCGGTGCCGTTCGAGCCGATCTGGCGAGCCGGCAACCTGGCCCGGCGCCGCTACGTCGGCGACTGGGGCAACACGCCAGGCCACGTCAACCACTGGACCCGGTGGTCCTTCTGCCGCTTCGTCGCCACCCGGTTCCACGTCGACCAGGTCCGCACCCCCCTCCCCTGGACCATCCTGCGCGCCAGAGTCTGATCCATCGGAGGGTTTGCTGCATCCCGAGGGTTGCCTGCGGGGCCTCCCCTCAGCACACCCTCGGATGCAGCTAACCCTCGGATGGGATCAGAGGTGGAGGGCGGCGCGGACGGCGGGGTCGATCTGGGCGGCGAGGATCTCGGCGCCTTCGGCGTTCGGATGGAAGCCGTCCTCGATGCGCACGTCGACGCCGGTGTTGGTGCGCGGGTCGAGGACGTAGGGTGCCCAGCCGCCGCTGCGCCCGGCGAACAGGTTCCACGTGTCGATCAGCACGACGTGCGGACGCTCCGCCGCCGCCGCCTTGGCCGCCCGGTCCTGTACCGCCAGGCCGGCCGACGTGGTCGGGTCCGGGTGGTTGGCCGTGCCGACCCAGATCACGGTGCGCCCGTCCTGCGCCAGCAGGTCCATCATCTCGCCGGCCCGCCGCTGGTACTCGACGAACCACTCCGCCTCGTTGGCCAGCGGGTCGCCGACGATCTGCGCGCCGTCGAGGTCGCCGAGCGGGACGAAGTCGTTGCCGCCGAACGACGTGACCACGACATCGGGAGCCACGGCGGCGAGCTGCTCCCCGGCGCGACCGAACCAGTCGTACCGCCGCGGCCGCGCCAGCCCGGTACTCGCCTCGTGGTCGACCTCGACCTGCACGACGCCGGTCTCCTCGAGCATGGACTCGAGCGGCGGTCCCCACAGCCCGGCGAAGCTGTCGCCGATCACCAGCACCCGACCCGGGTCATCGGCGGTCGGCGGCGGTGGCACCGTCGGGACCGGCGTGGTCTCGGGCGCCGTGGTGGTCGTGGTCGTCGTCTCGGCCGTGGTGACCACTGGTTCGGCGACGGTCGAGCGCGGCGACGCGGGAGGCCTCGCCTCGGCTCGATCCGGGACGCTCTTCAAGGTCGTGGTGGAGCCGCCGAGTCCGGCGGCGCCCCCGCCGGTCGCCGCTCCGATGGGCGCCAGCGTTGCCGCCGTGATCGGGACCGCATCGATCGGCTCGTCCTCCCCGTCGGCGACCAGCCCGGCGACGCGCGCCGCACCGAACCCGGCCCCGACGACCATCCCGACCGCCACGGCCCGACGGACCAGGTACCGGCGCCGGCTGACCCGCGGCGAGCGGCTCGGGGCGCGGCCGCGCCGCGGGTCAATCGTTGCGTCGGACATCGCCGGGCCGCATGTTAGAGGCGCCGTTCACCACGGAGGGCACGCCGCCACCCCACCGTCGACGACGAGCAGCGCCCCCGTGATCCACCGCGCCGCCGGTGAGACGAGGAAGAGGCAGGCGTCCCCGACGTCGTCCGGCTGACCGAGCCGTTCGAGCGGGCACGCCCTCAGCCATCGTCCGACCCCCTCCGGCCAGTCCTGCGCCAGGCCCGGGCGATCGATCAAGCCCGGCGCGACGGCGTTGACCCGAATGCCTCGCGCCCCGAGCTCGATCGCCGCCGCCCTGGTGTGAGCGACCACGGCCGCCTTCGCCGCGCCGTAGTGGCTGTGACCGGCCGGCGCGGCCAACGCCTCGATGGACGCCACGTTGACGATCGCCGAGCCAGGGGCCATGACTGCGGCGCACGACCGGGTGGCCCGGAACGTCGTCGTGAGGTTGGCCGTTACGACCTCGTCGAACTCGCCGTCGGTCATCGACGCCAGTGCGGCGACCGGCTGCACGCCGGCGTTGTTGACCCAGATGTCCAACCGTCCGTGGCGCTCCATCACGGTGGCGACGATCCGGTCGGCCGCGCCTTCGGCACGCAGGTCGCCGGTCACGACCGAATCGTCATCGGGCGAGCCCGAGCGGTGGTGCACGACCACCGTCGCTCCCGCCTCCATCAGTCGACGAGCGATCCCCGCACCGAGTCCTCGCCCCGCGCCGGTGACCACCGCCACCCGCGTCGTGAGATCGAACAGCTCTGCGACAGCCGGAATCGAGTTCACGGCCGCTCGCCGGCGGCCGGTCGGATGACCCGGCGCTCGGTCACGATCGCCGTGACCAGGTCGGCCGGGGTGACGTCAAAGGCCGGGTTGAACGCTCGCGAGCCCGGCGGCGCCGACCGCCTCCCGCCAAAGGCCAGCACCTCGTCCTCGCCGCGCTCCTCGATGGCGATGTCGGCACCGGTCGGCGTGGCCAGGTCGACCGTCGACTCGGGCGCAGCGACCACGAACGGGACCCCGGCGCGCGCCGCCGCCAGCGCCAGCGGGTACGTGCCGATCTTGTTGGCCACGTCCCCGTTGGCGGCGATCCGGTCGGCCCCGACGACCACCGCGTCGGCGAGGCCACGGGCGATCACGGAGGGTCCGGCCCCATCCACGACGAGCCGGTGATCGATGCCCAGCTGGTCGAGCTCGAACGCCGTCAACCTGGCCCCCTGCAGCAGTGGACGCGTCTCGTCGACGGTCACCGACAGCACGCCGCCGCGTGCGTGCAGCGCCCGCACCACGCCGAGCGCCGTCCCCCAGTCGACCGCGGCCAGCGCACCCGTGTTGCAGTGCGTGTGGATGCGCGCCGGGACGACGCTCAGCTCGGCCAGGAGGTCGGCACCGCGCTCGCCCATCCGCTGGTTGATCGCCACGTCCTCGTCGGCCATGGCCGCCGCCTCGGCCACCAGCGCCGCCGTGCCGTCGTCGAGCCGGGCGAGCACTCGATCCACGGCCCAGGCCAGGTTGACCGCCGTCGGTCGCGCCGCCCGGATGCGG